>CAXNFS010000169.1:0-6816 GCA_964201235.1 Gemmataceae bacterium
ACCGAGAATGATTTCATCCTCGCAGCTAAAATTAACTCGGTTGAAGTACCGCTGAATAACTAAAAGGAGTTTTTCATGGATAGGCGTGTTGTAAAAGTTGGACAATGGGAAGTAGGGCCACAAAAGCCCCTGCTCTGGATTCTTGGCCCTTGCGTTATCGAATCTCGCGAACTTGTGCTTTCTGTCGCAGATAAAATTCTTGAAATTAGCAAGAAGCTTAACATTCAAGTCGTTTTTAAATCATCCTTCGATAAAGCCAATCGTAGCTCGGGCAAAACTTTCCGCGGCCCAGGCATCGATGAAGGCCTTAAAATCCTTGACGAAGTTAAAAGCATTACCGGCCTCCCCGTTCTTACCGATATTCATGAAACCGATCATGCCGCCGCTGCTGGCCAAGTATGCGAAGTCCTGCAAATCCCAGCTTTCCTCGCCAGGCAAACCGATCTTCTCTTTGCTGCAGGCAAAACAGGCAAAGTTATCAATGTAAAAAAAGGCCAGTTCATGGCTCCTTGGGATATGAAAAATGTGGTCAGCAAACTTGATGAAGTAGGCAACAACCGTTTGCTGCTTACCGAACGGGGCGCAACCTTTGGCTATGGCAACCTCGTCAGCGATATGCGATCCATTCCGCTTATGCAAGACCTCGGGCCACCCGTAATCTTCGATGCAACGCATAGCGTACAAATGCCAGGCGGTGCGGGCGATCGAAGCGGAGGCGATAGGCGCATGGTGCCTTATCTTGCCAAGGCTGCTGTTGCTGCTGGTTGCGATGGTGTGTTTATCGAAACCCATCCCAACCCCGATAAAGCCCTAAGCGATGGCCCTAATATGATCGCACTCGAAAATCTTTCTGATTTGATTTCAACCTGCTTGCGTATCAGGCAGGCTATTCAATTGCCTTGATCATCCATGTAACTTGTTGACGGAATTATCATGAGTACCATTCCAGATAATGCTTTTCCTGAAGAGTCAAAAAAAAGCAATACTTTGCTGATGTCTGTAATTGCAGGAATGATTTTGTTTGCGGGCACTTTGCTTTACTTCACCTTCAGTTCAAACCCGGTAACAAAAAATTCCGACAAGAATAACTCTGCCAACACCCCCGAAGATTCCTCGTTAAAATCCGCCCAAGAACAGCTCACCAACGATAATGATTTGAATTCCTGCAAAACAGCATTGCAACAAATCAATAATCATCTCGCAACTCATCCCAACGAAAAACCTGCAACTTTCTCGCAGGAAAAAAGAGAGATTTACTCTAAGTTTGGCATGAATGATCAGCAGTTTAATGAAATCGATAGCCCCACCTTTACCCTTCTCGACCCCCACTATCTTGAAGAACGATTAATGTTTCGGGATATCGCCCGTTTTCTTGAACCCCCCGCTATGGGTGTCAAACAAGTCAAAGCCTCTATCAGCGAAGTTTCCACGCATGCGTTTATGTGGGTGGTCCGAGAAATGCGACTCACGCCCCGATCTAATAATGCAGTTCCTCCCATCTATGCCTTGCGCAGAGGTTGGGGCAGCAGCTACGAACGCTCTCTTACTTTTCTTGCATTGCTCGAACAGTTTCTTTATGTGGGCGAAAAACTCGAGCAACCAGTAGGCTGCCTATTGCTTCTCCCAGGCAAAGATCCCAATACCCCTCCGAGAATTTGGTTGGGTGTTGTCGATGAGTCAGGCAATGATCTTTATTTGTTTGATCCCATTTTGGGCATCCCTCTTCCCGGTGGAAAAGATGGTAAACCATTGCTTCTTACCGAATTAAAAGCAGATCCGAAAAAAATCAGAGTCCTCGATTCTGATCAAGCCCCCTATGATGTGCAACCCGAACAAATTTCGAAAATCGCTCCCGCTATCGCACCTTCCCTTTCTTCCCTTTCCCCTCGCATGAAACTTCTCGAAGATAAATATCTTCCTTCAGGCGCCAAAGCCAGACTCTCTACTGATCTAGAATCGTTGATCACGAAAATCGAAAAAGCTTGTAGGCCATCTTTAGGCGCATCTTCTAAAGCCCTTTTGATGGTTCAAGCAGTTGAATCTCTTCGCATGTTTCTTTCTGCAGGCAATGGCGGATTCGCTTCTCCACAAATCCTTCAAGTTTATCAAACCGAATTAATTCCCCAGACCGCAATACCCCCACAACTTCAAAAAGTCCCTCACCCCATCATTCTTGAAAACATAGGTAATATGCTTTCGAGACCCTTTATCAATTCTGCGCTTGAACCAAAACTGCCCCGAGATCAAATGCTTCATGCCCGCTATGCAAAAGCGGTACCCGATCTTGTTCGCGAGGGCGATGAACTTCGAATTCAACTGCGTGGCGCAGAAACAGATCCTAATCTTTCCCAGCGAATCAATAACTGGATGGACGCAGCAAAACAAGTTTTTACGAACTTCGAAACCGTCATGCAAAACAAAGATAAAACCCCTGAAGACCTCGCAATGGTTAATCTCGAAATCCGCACCCTATTCCAAAAGGGTGAAAAAGACCTTCTCTTGATGATCGCTGCCTCCATAGGCAGGCCAAGAGGCGAACAGATTTCCTGGCTGCTCGCACTTTGCAAACACGAACTCGCAGAACAACAACAACGCAGATTCGATATCCAATCCAAATCCTCCGCACCAACCCCATTGGCACAGCAAGATAGACTCAATAAGTGGAAGGATTGCGAAAGCGCGTGGCGCAGATATTTAGAAGAATTCCCCGCAGGCGCAGGCGCACCCCATGGCAAGCTCCTTTGGGGTTACTCTTTGGCAAACCTAGGCGATAAAGAAGCTGCAATCAATGCTTGGCAGGATGTTTCTAGGCCGATGGCAACTCAGGAAAAAGCCGCCAGACTCTTCCTCGCCAAATCCCTTAAAGATAAGAAATAAAAGCTGAGGCAATTAACTAAGCCAAATAGCGGTCTTAGCGAATTTGCGGTGGATTTCATTGCAATCGCGTAGAAATCGGAATTAGTTGGCATCTTTTGCAGAATTAGATTAAAAACTTACTAGAATTACACTTGGATCAACATGGCATTTAAAACAAGGAATGATTAAGCATGGCACGCACATTGAAGCTGAAGACAAGGAAAAAAAGAAACAACATTAAGAGAAAACGCCAACGCTTTTTGAAAAAGGATCATTAATCCTTAGCGCAATCTGCATTAGCACCACGATCTATTAAAAGGATCATCCGCGCACTTGGCAGGATGATCTTTTTTTATTTAAAGCCCAGTTATTAATGTGAATGGTTAACCCTTTTATTTTCCGCCTGTTTTGCATTGTCCTCACTTTTGTCCACATTTTCTTTCATAGTCGGATGTGGAAGGTGCGGGGTGCAAACCAGCGGATTATTATTCGCTGGTCGATAAAACCGAAGTAAGATGGCGGAGGAATTTACACTAATAGCGTCATGCTAGGATTTTATCGAGGATTTTGGGGCCTTCTGCGGGGCCGATAAGCCGTGCGTTTAGGCCTTGATAAGGATAGCTGAAAGTTTCTGGATCAAGCCCCATCAGATGCAGGATGGTGGCTTGAAGATCGTGAACACCTACTTTGTTTTCTGCAATGTTCCAGCCGAGTTCATCGGTGCTGCCGTAGTTGAATCCACGCTTAATACCTCCTCCCGCCATCCATGTGGTGAAGCAGTGTGGATGATGATCACGGCCTAGGAATTTGCTACCGCCTCGGGCTTCGTTCATTGAAGTTCTACCAAATTCGCCACCCCAAACAACGAGGGTTTCATCAAGCATTCCTCTGCGTTCGAGATCGAGAAGAAGAGCGGTCATTGGGCGGTCGGTTTCTTTGCATTTGCGGGGCAGGGCATTCACGATGTCATCGCCTGCGCTGGTGCCATGGGTATCCCAGCCCCAGTCGAAGAGTTGAACATAGCGGGTGCCTCGTTCGATCATACGGCGGGCCAGAAGGCAATTGTTGGCGAAGGAGTTGGTGCCTGGCGTTGCGCCATACTCTTCGATGATTTTCTTAGGTTCGCGCGAGATATCCATTACATCTGGAACAGCGGTTTGCATACGGAATGCGAGTTCGTATTGTTCGATGCGAGTGATGGTTTCGGGATCGCCAAGTTTTTGAAGTTCGATCTCGTTTAGTTCCTTTAGGCTATCAAGGCTTTTGCGCCTGAGGTTGGGATTCATACCTGCAGGATTGTTGACAAAGAAGATAGGCTCTGCACCCGATCTGCATTGCACGCCTTGATACACGGAGGGGAGGAAGCCGCTGCCCCAGACACTTTTTCCAGCAGTGGGATCGGTGCCACCCGAGACGAGAACGACGAAGCCCGGAAGGTTTTGGTTGGGGCTGCCCAAGCCGTAGGTAACCCACGAGCCGATTGCGGGGTAGCCTGGTCGGTTCTCGCCGGTGTGCACAAAAAGTTCAGCGGGAGCATGATTGAATTCTTTGGTGTACATGGATCGGATTACAGTAACGAGGTCAGCAGCGTTTTGGAAGTTGGGTAGCAGTTCGCTGATCCAAGTTCCGTTTTTCCCATGCTGGGTGAATTTGTGTGGCGAGCCTAAAAGAACGGGGCGCCCCTTGATGAAGGCGAAGCGTTCGCCCTTGATGAGTTCTTCGGGGCAGGGTTTGAGATGGTATTCGAGAAGTTTGGGTTTGAAGTCGAACAAATCTTGTTGGGGTGGCGAGCCCGACATATGCAGGTAGATAACCGCCTTGGCCTTGGCGGTGTGCATAGGTTTCTTGACAGCGAGTGGCGCACCTGAAGGCGCAGCGCTGACTTTATTCGATGCAAAATCAGCCATTGCGATAGCACCAAGGCTGAGGGGGCATTTCTTGAGGAAGTGCCTTCGGGTGCTGGTACGAATGTTTTCGAGTCGGGGATCCATGATTAACTCCGGGTAAGGATGCCATCGAGATTGAGGAGAACATTGCAGAGGGTTGTCCATGCTGCGAGTTCATCAATTTTCATATTTGTTGGAGCAGCGCCTAGGGGCATTTCTGCAAGCAGCTTGGCGCTTGGCAGGTCTGCTTTAAATTGAGCTAGAGAATCGTTGTAAAGTTTTGCAAGGCTTTCGGTTTGCTTGGCAGAGGGGGTAGAGCCTTGGGCAAGTTTCCAAGCGAAATTAAGTTTTTCATTGAAGGTTGTTCCACCTTCGGTGAGAACTTTACGCGCCATGCCTTGAGCTGCTTCAACGAATACTGGGTCGTTTAAGGTAACAAAAGCTTGCAGGGGTGTAGAGGTGTTGATTCTTCGTACGGTGCAAAACTCTCTGCTGGGTGCATCGAAGGTTTGCATGGAAGGGTAAGGAACGGAACGACGCCAGAAGGTGTAAAGGCCTCTGCGATATTTATCTTCGCCCAAGCTGGTGGCCCAGTTTCGTTCGCCATTGAAAGCGGCTTGCCAAAGGTTTGCTGGTTGAGGTGGGTAGACAGAGGGGCCATAGATTTTCGGGCTGAGTAGTCCACCTATCATAAGGGCCTGATCGCGTAAAATTTCCGCATCAAGTCGATGGCGGGGTGATCTGCCAAGGAGAAGATTGCGGGGGTCTTTCTGAATCATTAGGGGAGTTGATGCTGCGGATTGTTTGTAGGTTGCGCTAGTCATGATGAGCTTGAGCATTGCTTTGATATCCCAGCCTGAATCGATGAATTCGAGTGCAAGGAAATCAAGGAGTTCGGGATGAGTTGGAAGCGAGCCTTGGGTGCCGAAGTCTTCTTCAGATTCAACGATGCCTCTTCCGAAGATAAGGCCCCAAAGGCGGTTGGCTTCGACTCGGGCAGTGAGGGGGTTATCGGAGTCGACAATCCACTTTGCGAGGTCGAGTCGGTTGGGTTCACCGTTGGTTTTAAGTGGATGAAAGGCAGCAGGAACGCCAGCGGTTACTGGGGTTCCAGGCGTGAGAAAATTGCCTTTGACGAGGATGGTGGTTTTGCGTTTCTTGGTGTTGTCTAGTTCTTGAAGGATTGGAACAGCGGTGAGTTTTGGCTGAACCTTTTCAAGCTTAGCGAGTTCGGTTTGAAGCGGGGCGAGTGAGGGAGCAATGGTGCGGAAGTAGTCTGCAAGTTTTTTTTGTTCCTCAGGGTTCTTGCTTATGCTGTTGAGCAAAGGTCGAAGTTCTTTGGGCAATGCTAATCTTCGAGATAGGGCAGGATCGGTAAGAGTTTCAATTTTGAAATCGGCTAGGTTAAGTTTCTGGCCCTTGGCATCTACGAGTTTGAAGAAGAAGGTTCCCGAGGGTGCGGGCTTTTCTAGCGTGAATATCGATTGCGATGCGAGATCAAACCGATCTGCGATCATTAATTCTGCCTGGCCTGCTGGCTTAAGCTCTGTGCTAGGGTTGGGAACAGCGGGTTGTTCGATTTTCCATAATGGGTTACGAGATTCATCAAGAATCAATACTCGATAGCCGGAAATTCTAACGCTGGTTCCGCCATCGGTGCGGTTCCAAATCACAACCTTATCTACTGGGGATACTTGAGGAAGTTGGACCTCCCACCAAGGGTTGTTTTCAGTTTTGGTATGAGTGGTGGACTTAGCAACATTGTAATCGCCATTGGTATTGCCATCGATTGCAAGCTTGGAAGGGCCCTCATAATCGGTGCTGGATTGTGTTGCAGTGCCTTTGAGAGCGATGTTGGTGCCGTTGGAGAAAACTTGAACTTCCGCAAGGGAAAGCATCTTAGCGTTGCCTGGCAATTCGATGCGAACGAATCGTGCCTTGGGGGCTTGGTTTTTGAAGGGCTCTGGGCCATTGCTAAGAGCAAGCTTTGCATTTGGGGGAAGTGTATTTCCCTTGCTGCCCGAAAGTTTAAACCCAGTGATGTTGGATTTGGATTGGAGTAAGGCTTCTGAAA
>CAXNFS010000170.1:0-6761 GCA_964201235.1 Gemmataceae bacterium
CATTCACTAGTGGTGCGCCAGCCATGTGAAATCAGAGAATTTGCCTGATCTTCCGTAGCAAGGCAAAGGCCAGGGTCGCTCCCTTCAACAAAATGACTCAAAAGAAACTCTTTGCAAAAACCTGCAAGGGTTTGAAAATCAATTAGGCCGTTGCATTTAAGTTGCATCGATGCCGAACCATTTTTAGAAGTGTAAGGTACCCTAGAATCATACCAAAGCTGGTGCCTTAAAATAATTGATGTTTCGATTCCGATTTCTTTCAACTTGATTGCAAGCGCCATGGCTATTTGATTGGTACCCGGGCTTCCCAAAATATCGGTGTCATCAAGGCCAAGAAAAATTCGCATGTGTTTGCCCGTGAAGTTGAAGTCAATCAAGAACTGTTTAATAGCCTTGCATTTTGTGCTTTCTCATTGCAAAATCACTTTATTCTCTATTTTTGTTCTATGGGTTAAGAGTTGATTTATGTTGAAAATACCAAAAACTGCAGGCGGATGGCGCGCAATCTTTTATAGCTTTCGCATGGCCAACAAAGTGGGCTGGATGCGGCTCTGGAAAGCAATGACTACTAAAAATGCCTGTAAAACTTGCGCCCTTGGCATGGGTGGGCAAGCTGGCGGCATGCGTAACGAAGCGGGGCACTGGCCCGAGGTTTGTAAAAAATCCTTTCAAGCCATGGTTGCAGACATGCAGAAAGGCATCACTCCAGAATTCTTTGCCAAGTACTCTATTAAAGAGCTTCAAGCGCTATCATCCCGCGAACTCGAATGGTGTGGCAGGCTCGTTAACCCTCTTTATGCAGGCCCTGGTGATACCCATTACCGCATTGTTGATTGGGATTTTGCTTTCAACCGCATTGTCAAACAGATGAAAGATCATCAACCCGAACAACATTTTTTTTATGCTTCAGGAAGATCCTCTAATGAGGCTGGGTTTCTGCTGCAGTTGTTTTCGCGACTTTATGGCACCAACTATGTTAACAACTGCTCGTTTTACTGCCATCAAGCCAGCGGTTCAGGGTTGGCGGCCTCTTTGGGAACAGGCACCGCAACGGTAGACCTGCATGATTTAGATAAAACAGATCTCTTTTTTCTTATCGGAGGTAACCCCGCATCCAACCACCCTAGGCTTATGCGCACCCTGATGCAAATTCGCAGGCGTGGTGGCAAAGTTATCGTTATTAACCCTGTTAAAGAAATTGGCTTGGTCAACTTTAGCGTTCCCAGTGATGTGGTCAGCCTACTTTTTGGTACCAATATCGCTACCCATTATCTGCAACCTCATATCGGGGGCGATCTCGCCCTTCTTTATGGCATCGCCAAACTGCTAATAGAGCAAAATCAGGTTGATCAATCCTTTCTTGAAGCTTCCACCGAAGGGGGGCAAGAATTCAAAACTATGCTTGATGAACTTTCTTGGGACACCATCGAAAAAGATTCTGGTATTTCCAAAGCCCAAATTCAAGAGGTTGCAGATGTTTATGCCAAGGCTAAAAATGCAGTCTTTGGCTGGACCATGGGTATAACCCATCACCTCAACGGCACCAGCAATGTTCGAGCTATTGTCAACCTTGCCCTATTGCGGGGTATGGTGGGCAAACCTTCTTCAGGTTTACTACCCATCCGCGGGCATTCTAATGTACAGGGAATTGGATCGATGGGAGTTGTTCCCAATCTAAAAGAGAAATTCCTCAACAACTTAGAGGGGTACTTGAAAACCACCCTGCCCCGCTCGCCCGGTTTAGATACCATGGCTTGCATGCAGGCCACCTATGATGGTCAGATGAAAGCAGCTTTTTGCCTAGGTGGCAATCTCTTTGGTAGTAATCCCGACTCTAACTTCGCTGCTGATTCTCTCGCAAAACTTGACCTTATCACTTACCTCAACACCACTTTAAATACCGGCCATGCATGGGGTTTAGCCAAAGAAACCCTGATTCTTCCGGTGTTGGCACGGGATGAAGAACCCCAGCTTACAACTCAGGAATCAATGTTCAACTTTGTGCGTGTAAGCGATGGTGGCCCCGCAAGATATAGCGGCTTAAAAAGTGAAGTCGAAATCCTTGCTACATTAGGAAGCAGGGTTGTGGGCGACCTGACCAACCTCGATTGGCGTGCGCTAAGAATGCATCGCACCATCCGGGAAATGATTAGCCAAATCGTTCCTGGGTATGAAGATATTTCCAAGGCGGATACCACCAAAGCGGAGTTTCCGGTTAAAGGCCGTATCTTTCATGAAGGCCATTTCCCGACACCTTCAGGTAAAGCTTCTTTTTCGACCGATGCCCTTACCTCGCAAGATGTTCCAGAGGGCGAATTGCGCCTAATGACAGTGCGTAGCGAAGGTCAATTCAACACCGTGGTGTACGAAGAGCAAGACATTTATCGTGGACAGGAACGCAGGGATGTCATTCTTTTAAATCATGAAGATATAAAAAATCTTGGTCTTAAGGAAGATGATGAAGTGACAGTAAGCAGTGCTATTGCAAAAATGGGGCCATTAAAAGTTAGGCCGTTTGATATCAGACAGGGAAATGCGCTGATGTATTTTCCCGAGGCGAATGTCTTGGTTTCGAAAGATATTGATCCTGTATCGCGCACACCTTCGTTTAAAAATGTATTTATTAAAGTTAGTAGATATAAAGCAGAAGCAGGAAAAACCCCTCTCGCCATTGTTTGAAATTCCACCCATGGAAGTCAACCTAGGGCGATGCCCTAGGCGGTTTGAGGTTGCCCTTTCAGGGCATCAGTTAGCCGGAGCAGTCTTACCCCTTCTTTTAATCTTTAATCTGTATGAGGGAAGGTGAATTCACATTTAAGGTACAAATGGAGCGGTTGCAGAGGGGCTTCCCCATCGCAACCGCTCTGTCTTTAAACAAGCCCCTATCGATAAACGAAAAGTAATAGCAAAACCAACACCCATGCTAGCGAAGCGAAAGGGCCCTTTTCCCGGAGGTAAGAGGGTTGGGAGTTGGGGGAAAAAAGGAAAAGAAAAAGAATCTCATCTTGGTAAGGATGGGGTTGCCACTTTACGCATGGGCAAAGAGGATACCTAGGCCGCAGGCCTCTTCCAAGGAAAGTTCTGTGCGTGAGAAGCCTGCTTCGGTAGCCATGCGCACATATTCTCTGCCTTCTTCTGGGATATCCGCTTCGATCATATGGGCCTTTACGATTTTGCAGGATTCTGGGCATTGGCCTTGGGATTTGTTTTCCATGTAGTTGTAGCAGAGGTCGAGCCAATCTTCGCGGGATTGATCGTTTAGGCGCATTCCATCGATGATTGCGAGGAAGCCCCCGGGGTTGAGCTTTTTGCGGGCGTTTTCGATACAGCGTTTTTTGTCTTCGGTTTTAAGGTGATGGAGGGAATAGCTTAAAAGAATGAGGTCGAATGATTCGCCTGGTTGCTCAAGGTAAATTGTGAAGTCTAGGGGGATAAGGGTTTTTTGCCCATGGAAGTGTTTAAGGTTAGGGAAGCTGAGTTTAAGAACTTCAGCTGCGATATCGACCCCGACATAGGATTTTGCGGGGTGGAGTTTGAGTAAATTGCTTGCCGGTTCGCAGTCGCCACAGGCTAGGTCTAATAAGGTGTAGTCTTTGGGGAGGTTGTTTTTGATGTGGGTTGCGAGTTGTTGGAAGAGTTTTTTGTGGTTTAGGAGGTCGAGGTTGAGGAAGTCGCGGTATGCGTTCCAGCGGGAGTCAAAGAAGTTGCCAATTACTTGAGATTTTTGCCCGCTGGTCATGATATGCCTTATATTTTCAAGGTTTTTGATGTTTTGTGGGAAAGCCTTAGAGATGATTATAGCCAAAAGAGGATTAGGTGTGTTGCAAAATAAAGGAGTGTGGTTGGGTTATGCAGAGGGGGACGATCTTAAAGGGTATGTGTGGGGGGTGGAGGAGGTTTTTGAGGGTGGTAAGGATTCTACTAAAAAAAGGGGATTTGGTAAAATAAAGATTGCGACGATTCTTTTCACTTGTTGGTAATAAAATTTTGGTGCTTTGATTTTTATTAAGGCTTGATGATCGCTGGAAAAACTTTTATCGTTTACGAATTTTACCCCAGTTAGATCGTAAATAAATCAAGGTTCAAATAGTGGTCTTTGTCAAGTGTTGTAGATGGAGCTGTTGGTGTTTTGGTTTTTATCAAAGCTCCATGATCGCTCTAAAATTTTTTGTTTGTCTACGAACTATTAGCCCATCGAGATCGTAAATAAATCAAGGTTCAAAGAGTGATCTGTGTTGGAACCTGTTATTTTCTTTTTTTCTTTGAAAGGATGGGTATCAAGTTGTCACGCTTAATGAAGCAGAAAAAATCAGGTTTTACCCTAATTGAACTGTTTTGGTGGTGATTGCGATCATTGCCATTTTGATTGGCTTGTTGTTGCCTGCGGTGCAGAAGGTGCGCGAGGCTGCGGCCCGCACAACTTGTGTCAACCAATTGAAAAACATTGCTCTTGCAGTTGGTAACTTTGAAGGAACTTTCATGAAGTTTCCTGGGCTTAGTACCAATATGAGTGCTACTTCTCCTGATCAGTATAACGGTAGCCTTTATACTCAACTTTTGCCTTACATTGAACAAGAATCATTGCAGAAGTTGTTGATTTCTACAACGGTTCTTGCAACAAATACAGGTTCAGTTGCTGCAAATACTTATGCTAAAACCTCAATTAAAATATTAGTTTGTCCTTCAGATACCAGTGTTTCGAACGGTGTATTGCCAAATACCGCCGGTGCAACTAGTTATGTCCCTAACAGTGAGGTTTTTGGAAATAGTAACGCTTTGGGAGCAACACTTGTTGCGGCCACTTGTGCTTTGAAGTCTACCTACAGTATGGGTAGTCTTTCGAGTCGCGATGGTACCTCAAATACCATTACTTTCTTTGAGCAATTTGCAGCTTGTGGCGCCTCTGGTGCCAACGGCCAAAATGCATGGTCTATGCCCATTTATGGTAGTGCGGTTCCGACAGGTGTGGTTAATAACACAGGTGGTGCAGTTGCGCTTAATAATCAAGTAAATGGTGCCGCTTATCCTAAAGTACAGCAACATGGTGCCATTTCAATAATGCCAACTACCATTCCAACAGATGGAACAAGTTTAACTTTTGCTACGCCTGTTCTAACTCGATTGGCAGTGGTTGGAAATGCTGCTACACCAAATAATGCTGTTCCAACAGTAGCGAATGCTAGATACATTCATCCTTTTCCTGCTTCAACTGCTACGACTTGTATTCGTAATGTTGGTTCTGGTGGTGTGATTAATCCTCTTCATTCCGGTGCAACTCCAGTTGCTATGGGTGATGGTGGTGTAAAATCTGTATCCTCTGGTATTAACATTGTTACTTGGGCTTGGTTGATTCGTCCTGATGATGGCCAAGTAATTGGTTCCGATTTCTAAACTAGACTTTAGATTTTAAAACATCTTGAAGGCAGGTGGACTTTGCTCCCCCTGCCTTCTTCTTTTTGTATGCATGAAAAGGTAAGTGTTTTTATTGAGCAGCGGATGTTAATCAGTTGGTGAGCGCCAACAAAAAAAACGGTCAAGATAAAAGTAACAGCACCAGCGGATTAACATCCGCCGCTCGTTAATACAGGGCAAGTGAAGTATGTATTGCATTTGCCCTGAAAGGGCAAAATGAGATAGCCCAGGGCAACGCCCTGGGAAAATGGCACACCAAAACACCAAGCCCTGAAAGGGCGAAAGGCGTTGTTAAGTGGTTATTGCGCCCCTTCAGGGCTTTTTTGATGGGAGATTTATTACCCGGGGTTACGCTCCGCTTTACCCCGGGCTATCTCATTTCACCCCTTCGGGGCTTAAGATCCAAATTGATTATTACCGCTTTAATGTTCCCGTTATTTTTGCGGATGAGGAAAGATTAATTCACATCTACAAGTTGGAAGCGCAAGCGACCGAATAATCAAATTGAGCGGCGGATGTTAATCCGCTGGTTGTTGAAGTAAACGATGGTCGAAGAAGTTGAAGTGAATAAAAAAGCCCATGGAGTGAGTTCCATGGGTCTTCTTTTAAAAGAATAAATTTGCACACTATCATCGGGCAACTTCAGGTTGGAATACTTTCAAATACGATGCAATGTAATCGCCATACATTTCACGCAATTCCTCGGGCATATCCTTGTAACCAGAAATGCTTCCCCTGCACTTTTCTGCATTGCAAAGGCATTCTTCGGGCATATGGTGGATTTCATATTCAAAAGTTGCGTAATCGAAGGTAAGTTCTTCGTTGGCAGCGATGTGCCTAAGGGCGTGTGCTTCTGCGATCTGGTCATCGGCTTTGATTAGAAGGCCGCAATTCGGTTCGCAGGAGTGGTTGAACCAGCCCAGAGGGTGCTCAGGGACAATATGCCCATTAGGAGAAATTTGGATCGTGTGCATGGTACGAATATTGGTTGGTTTGCCCCAAGCTTTAAGAATAACTTCGCCTGGAGTAAGATTATCTGTGGCAATAATTGCCTTCCCCAAAGGACCATGAACAATTTTAATTTTAGAATTTTCAACCCGTTCACCACTATCCATTTTTATCTCCCTGCCATTGCTTTCCTTTAGTCGCGTCGAAAGGAACTCAACCGCATCATCAACCGAATCTGGCTGAATCACCAATAAATCACCGGGTAGACATTTTTCGAGGCCGCTCTTAAGCGCAGCTACACCGCCACGCACCTCTTCCACATCTTTAACCCGTATCCCGTCATTTAGGCCTTCGCGGAACAAGGCGAAAATTTCGCCAGGCTCCCTGCCACGAAGGTAAGT
>CAXNFS010000171.1:0-6751 GCA_964201235.1 Gemmataceae bacterium
GAATATATTATACTTGGGTATGAATTTTCTAGGCTTCCCGAGGATGTTACATTGATTGATGAAAGAATTAAATCTTACAAAACTATGACTAATTTCAATCAGAAAAGCATTGATGTTTATGTAACCCTTAAATTCAACCTCAAGGAAGACATTTACAAAGGCGTCTTTTTTGGTAGTACGCCTCCAACTAAGGGAAGATATCTAAGGGGAAAGTTAAACTCCAACAACAGAATCGAATTTGGAATTGAAGCTTTTTATTTACAAGAAGGCAAAGGTCAGATTTACGAACAGGCAATCAGAGAAAAGAAATTGGTTGCAGAAGTTTATCTCGCACCAGATGGCTCTGCGCAAATGAAAAAAGTTCACATTATTAATCCCTAAAATTAGGAAACTTGGCATGCGCTTATCCCGCAGAGAATTCTACTTAGCCACACTTTCTTCGATCCAATCCCTTTCCTACGCCTACTCCCTTAATGGGGATAAACTTCCGGAAGGTGTTGCTGAAACAGGGGCCGGCCTTACCATGGAGGAAGCAACTTCAGGATGGTTAAGCCTATTTGATTTCAAAACAGATTATGGCTGGCAAAACAGCACCATTTTGAATAACTCCCTTTCGGGAGGCACATTTTTACTGCCTCTAAGTAATTGCAAAATTCGCCTCAAATCAAAAATTAAATCTTCCATACTCCTTGGCAATAAATCCCACACCATTGAACCAAACACTCCTCTGGTAATTGATTCTTCAGAATCGAATACTAATTTAACAATTCAGTCCGGCAGTTTATATGAAGTTGCAATTCTTCCCTTGAAGTTGACTCCCAAACTTAATGGGAAGGACATTTCAGGCTGGAAAGAAATCATCCGAAAAGGAAAATCACCAGCGAGCTGGAAAGTTCAAGAGGGAAAGCTTGTTGCAAAAGGTGGGCCTGCTGTTCTGGAATTGGAAGACCAACTATTTGCGGACATGATCATCAGAATCAAAGTCGCAAGCAATGCAAGACACTCCAACGGCGGATTATTTTTCCGCTCGATCCCGGGCGAATTCACAAACGGATACGAAGCTCAAATCTATAGTAGCTGTGATGATAATGATCCGGCCAAACCAACAAAATGGGCAACTGGTGCTATTGATGATCGCGTACAGGCAAGGCGTTTGATCAGTAGAGATTTCACCCCGTTTAGCATGACCGTCATTGCACTTGGACCAAAAATTGCTGTTTGGGTAAATGGTTATCAAACAGTTTCTTGGGTAGATACCAGAGAAATTTCCAATAATCCTCGAAAAGGGCTACGCCTTGAAGCTGGCTCGATTCAAATACAAGCTCATGATCCGCTGACAAACATTGAGATACATGAACTTTCTTGCCGTAATTGGTAATGATTGAATTTCTATTTCTTAGCAAGCATGATTTGGTATTACGATTTGCTCAACAACTCAAGATAAGAAATCGGGATAAGTTGGCTAGGCAAAATGCCAATCTTTGCCATTAACTCTAGGGCAAAACTTTCGCCTGAACTAATGGTTTGATTCTCGGCCAAAACCACTTCAAGTTCAAGAAAGTCTCCCAAGGTTTCAACATGATCCAAATGAATCCGAGTATTACCAAGAAGATAGAGAGTACGACGCTTTCGCACCGTGCCTAAAATTCCATAGGCCGATGCTAGTGTATTTCGCAGGGAATCGGGGTCGGAGGTTGGTGAAATTTGATAAATCGATAATTTTGGACCATTTAATTCGGGGCGCTGATAATAGATTAACTCACCTGCATTAGCCGAGAATGCTCGAAGCTTTAATTTGCCCAAAGGGCAGTTAAAAAAAGTGTCATGGTGGGGCAAATCAAAAGGGCCGGTATCTGCCAGCGAAGCAATGATAGGAACCAAAGCTTCAATTCGCTCTATTTTAGCTTTGATTTCTATGTTTCTTGCCATCGTTATTTTTAAAACCTTAAGTGCGAGATGCAATATTCCGGATCATCGTGGTAAAAAAACAAGCTGTCAAGAACTTATTTAAAAGCATGAATTAGCACCCTACCAAAAGTCGGGCTTTTCCCAAAAACCGTTTCCCGGGGTGATAATATTATTATAAATGGGTTTTGTTTGCCTTTAAGGCAAATCACTAATAACATAATAGTAGGTTCCTCTTCTCTCCCGAAGCAAACTAGGGTTGGCATCCAGCAGCCATCCTTAATTGGAGTTTTTTTCTGTGACTCCCCGCGAAATCTTAGCTCACATCCGTGAAAAAGAAGTGCGAGCAATAGATTTACGATTCATGGATTTTCCTGGGCTTTGGAAACACTTTACCATTCCTGCCTCTGCATTGCGTGAATCCACCTTTGAAGAAGGATTAGGGTTCGATGGCGCAAGTATGCGTGGTTGGCAAACCATAAATGAATCCGACATGGTGGTGATGCCGGTTCCAGAAACGGCATTTCTTGATCCTTTTGCCAAGGACAAGACCTTAATCATGATATGCAATATTCAAGACCCTTTAACCCGGGAAGATTACACCCGCGACCCGCGAAATGTCGCCCGTAAAGCAACCAATTACATGAAGGCCTCGGGGATTTGTGACGCAGCTTATTTTGGACCTAAAATCGAGTTTTTTGTTTTCGATGACATCCGATTCAATCAAAACGAGCATAGTGGATATTACTTTATTGAGAGTTCCGAAGGGGCTTGGAATACTGGCCGTAAAGAAGACCCAAATTTAGGGCATAAAATTCGCTACAAAGAAGGCTACTTGCATTGCCCGCCTTCCGATTCTAGCCATGATTTACGCAGCGAAATGATGCTCACCATGCTTGATTGTGGCATTGAAATTGAATCTCATCATCATGAAGGTTCTACTGCGGGTCAGGGCGAAATAGACATTCGCTTTTCCACCTTGGTTGAAATGGCTGATAGCGTTTTGAAGTACAAATACATTGTGAAAAATGTTGCACGCAAACACAACAAATCTGCGACATTCATGCCCAAGCCTTTGTTTCAAGATCATGGCAGTGGCTTGCATGTGCATTGTTCGCTTTGGAAGGGTGGAAAAAACCTTTTTGGCGGCACAGGGTATGCGGGCTTAAGCGATACTGCAATGTACGCCATTGGCGGATTACTCAGGCATGCTCCTTCCTTGTGTGCAATCACAAATTCGACGACCAATAGTTATAAGCGTTTGGTACCTGGGTATGATGCGCCCACGCGATTGGCATACAGCAGTCGAAATCGCTCTGCTGCTATTCGCATTCCGGTTCATTCTCATAAGGCAAATTCAAAGCGAATTGAATATCGCTGCCCAGATGGTTCAAGCAATCCATATCTGGCATTTGCAGGCATGCTGATGGCAATGCTGGATGGAATCAAAAATAAGATTCATCCAGGCGAACCGATGGACAGGAACATTTACGACCTTGGGCCCGAAGAGCGATTAAAGCTTCCGGGCACACCAAGCTCTTTAGAAGAATCTTTGAATAATTTGGAAAGAGATCATGAATTTCTTTTACAAGGTGATGTATTTACGGAAGATGTAATCCGTACATGGATTCAATACAAGCGCGAGCAGGAAGTGGAGGCAATAAGAATGAGGCCCCACCCTTATGAGTTTGCGCTATATTACGATTTATAAGTAGCCTCTTCAAGTTCCGGTCGGTATTGGAAGGAAAACGCGGCCTTCAAAATACCAATGACTGGAGCGACTTTCCGCGAGTGTGTTTTTTAACTGGATTTGAGGATTTTTATCATGAGTTCACACAATATCCGTTCACAAGCTATTCAAGCAATTGCCAATTCCAAACATGTTCTTGAAAGATTAGACTTTCATGAAACACCCTTAAAAGAACTTTTTGGGTGTAATGTATTTAACGAAGAAGTTCAGCGCGAACGCCTTCCCAAGCCTATTTTTAAAGCACTCCAAAAAACTATCAAACAAGGCATTTCTCTCGACCCAACAATTGCAGATAGCGTTGCAAGCGCTATGAAGGATTGGGCCATCGAAAAAGGTGCAACCCACTACACCCATATTTTTCAACCAATGACCGGCTTGACCGCTGAAAAACACGATAGCTTTCTTAATATAGATGGCTCAGGTAAAGCCATGGTCGAATTCAGCGGTAAAGAATTGGTCAAAGGCGAACCCGATGCTAGTTCCTTCCCCTCCGGTGGTATTCGTGCCACCTTTGAAGCGCGTGGCTATACCGGTTGGGACCCAACCAGCCCTGCTTACATTCTTGAAAGCCCAAATGGCGCAACTCTTGTTATCCCCACAGTTTTTCTTAGCTGGACTGGTGACATCCTCGACAAAAAAGCTCCTTTGCTAAAATCGATGGAAGTTCTTTCCACTCAAGCCCTTCGTATTCTTCGTCTCTTTGGCAACAAAGATGCGAAAAAGGTATTCACCACTGTCGGCCCTGAACAGGAATATTTCCTTATCGACCGTAGCTTCTACCTTGCAAGGCCCGACTTGCTTCACACTGGTAGAACCTTGGTTGGCGCTGCTTCTCCTAAAGGTCAGGAAATGGAAGACCAATACTTTGGTCACATCCCTGAGCGAGTAATTGCATACATGGCAGATTGCGAAGCTCAATTATTCAAGCTTGGCGTTCCTGTAAAAACTAGGCACAATGAAGTTGCACCTAGCCAGTATGAAATCGCACCTATTTTCGAAGATTCGAATCTAGCTACCGATCATCAAAACTTGCTGATGGAAATTCTTCGCAAGACTGCCTCCAAGTATGGCATGGCATGCCTTTTCCATGAAAAACCCTTTGCGGGAATCAACGGGTCGGGCAAGCATAACAACTGGTCGATGTCTACCGATACAGGCGAAAACCTGCTTAACCCTGGTGACACTCCTCACGAAAATGCGCAGTTCCTTATTTTCTGTGCTGGCGTAATCAGGGCTGTAGCAAAGTACCCAGAACTACTCAGAGTGGTAGTAAGTGGCGCTGCGAACGATCATCGTTTGGGTGCAAACGAAGCTCCTCCTGCAATCATTTCGATTTTCTTGGGCGATCAGCTTCAAGATATTATCGATCAGCTTGAAAAAGGTGGAGCAAAATCCACCAAGCAAGGCGGGGAAATGGAGATCGGCGTTACCGTTCTACCCAAGCTGCCACGCGATGCTGGTGACCGCAATAGAACCAGCCCTTTTGCCTTCACGGGTAACAAGTTTGAGTTCCGTGCAGTTGGTTCATCCCAGTCGGTTTCTGGCCCCAACAGCGTACTCAACACCATCGTTGCAGAATCGCTTGACTTTATTGCTACCGAACTTGAAAAGAGCGCCAAGGCTGGAAAGGATTTCCACAAATCCATTCAGGAAGTTCTTCTTGGCATCATCAAGGAAAGCAAAAAAGTTCTCTTCAATGGCGATGGCTATTCCGAAGAATGGCACAAAGAAGCAGAAAAGCGTGGATTGCCAAATCTTCGCACTACAATCGAAGCGCTTCCCGTCATCATCCGCAAAGACAGCATCGACCTTTTCACCAAGTATAAGGTTTATACTGAAAAGGAATTGCAGAGCCGCTATGTTATTCTTTGCGAGAGCTATGTGAAAACTATCAAAATCGAAGGCAAAACCGCCTTGCTGATGGCAAAGGGTATGATTTTACCAGCAGCTATTCGCTACCAAGGTGAAGTAGCAACTTCGGTAAATGCGACCAAAGCTGCAGGTGTTGATAACAGTGCCCAGCTCGAGTTTCTCAAAACTTTTACCGCCACCATCACCGATTTCCAAAAAGCAATTGCCCATCTGGAAAAAGCAGTTGGCGATCACCCAGAAGGCGATGACCTTGCTCATGCAACTCATGCGCGGGATCATGTTCTTGCAAACATCGTAAAGCTTCGAATCGTATCCGATAAGCTTGAAACCATGGTTGCAGATGATCACTGGCCATTGCCAACCTATCGCGAAATGCTCTTCATCAAGTAAGAGTTAATAGCAATAAAAGAACCCCGATGGATAATCTCCACCGGGGTTCTTTTATTTAACAGCCCTTTTATTTCTTTGGCTCTTGCGACTTGTTCAATTCTTTAAGCTTGTTCGCTACACTGGCCTTTTCTGGGGGCAGTAGTTCCTTAAATTCCCTAACCCAGATATTACGAAACTTAACTGGGTTGCCATGAAACTGAATTTCAAAGGGCAGCTTATCAGCATGCGCCTTGTATTCAGGGGGGCGATCATACATGGTTCCGCCTTGCAACTCCGAATGATTTTGTACCAGCACACCGTTATGCAAAACAGTGATATGCCCGGGCTTTGAAACCTTGCCCTCTTTGTCAAATCGGGGCGCATTAAAAATAATATCGTAGGTCTGCCATTCGCCAGGCTTCCTGCAGGCGTTCACCAAAGGTGGATACTGCTTATAAATGGAACCAGCTTGGCCATCGTAATAAGTCTTATTAACGAACGAATCAAGAATTTGAACTTCGTATTTACCCATCAGATAAATACCGCTGTTACCTCTGCCTTGGCTTGTACCTTCAACTTTTTCAGGAGAAGCCCACTCAAGGTGAACTTGTGCATCACCAAATGCTTGCTTGGTCGAAATACCGGATTTATTGGCAGTTGCAGCGCCATCCTTGATAATCCAATTCTCGCCATTCTTCCATTGGGAAAGATCTTTGCCATCGAAAAGAATAATGGCATCGGAAGGTGCAGCGGTGGCACTTCCAGGAGTCACAACCTTGGGTTCGGGCCATTCAATGCCGCTTTTAAATTCTTTTTGGGCCAAAGCCACCGAACTCGAAAGCAAGGTGACCATCA
>CAXNFS010000172.1:0-6711 GCA_964201235.1 Gemmataceae bacterium
GCCCGCGCCAAGGTTCTTCCCAAGGGGGAATGGATCGTCTTAAGGCAGGTCTTTATCACCCGGCTTAAGGAACAGCGCTATCCAACCAAGGCTGAAATGGATGCAGCAGCGCCTTTGCATCCGGTGCTTTATTCAACTGGGCCAGATGCATCGCTTAATTCTCTTGCGCTTAAGTTAAGCAAGATCGACAAGGATTTTAAAGTGAATGATGGTGGCGCAGGGCAAGTTGAAAAAGATGTAAAGACAGGCGAACCCACAGGCATTTTGCGCAACTGCACCCGATTTGTTAAAACCTCGCAACCTTCACAAAGGCAACCTACCGAAGCCGATAATATTGAACGCTTGCACCTTCTTCTTAAGGATTACAACAGCGTAGGATTAACAGGCATTATTGATCGCGGTGCGGGAACTTCCTCGCTTGAAAGATTTAAAAAACTCAAGGATGCAGACAAACTCACCGTCCGCCTAGCAGCCTCATACTCAATGGGTACAGGCAGCCCATTGGAAACCCTTGAAAAAGATATCGCAAAGCTTGCAACTCATCCAATGCGTGCTCCCGACAACATGATTCGCATCATTGGCATAAAGATATTTCTGGATGGTGGCATGCTAACGGGCAGCGCTTATATGCAAAAGCCTTGGGGGCTTAGCAAAATATATTCCATCGATGACCCGACTTACCGGGGCCTGCTTTTTCTTTCGCGTGACAAGCTTTTGGGCATGGCTCATGCCACCGTAAAAAATGGTATGCAATTCACCGCCCACACCGTTGGCGATGGCGCAGTAGAAACTTTGGTGGGAGTTTACGAAGAAATTAACCGCACCACTCCAGTACGAAGCACACGCCCTTGCATCACCCATTCCAATTTCATGTTCAAAGATGCTGTCGAAAAAATGCCCAAAATTGGCATCGTTGCAGATATCCAACCAGCTTGGCTTTACCTCGATAGCCATACTTTGGTTTCGCAGTTTGGCGTCGAACGACTCGAGTACTTCCAACCATTGCAAAGCATTTTTAAAGCGGGCGGCATAGTGGGTGGCGGGTCGGATCATATGCAGAGAATTGATTCCATGAACTCGGTCAACCCTTACAATCCCTTTCTGGGCATGAGCGTTGCAATCAATCGCAAGGGCAAATATTACCCCCAGAAACTTCGACCCGAACAAGCATTAACCCGTGAGCAGGCAATTCGTTTCTACACCATGAACAACGCCCACCTCATGTTTTTGGAGAAGGAAACAGGGTCTCTTGAAGTCGGTAAACAAGGCGATTTCATTGTTCTAGATCGCGATATTCTTACTTGCGATGAAGATGCGATTGCCCAAACCAAATGCCTTGCGACTTATCTTTCAGGCAAGCAAGTGCATGGCGTAAAATAAAACATCGTTCCAGGAATCAAACTCCTGAAACGATGCTTGTGTGATTAATCTTCGATTCGATCGATTACATGTGGGCGATCAGGGCAGTGCCAAATTCGCTGCACTCAGGGCCTAGCGAGGAAGCATGGAATACCTGTTCCTGAGCTGCTAAAGCAGGCTGGCGTGCGAGTGTTTAATGATTTAAGCGTTAAGCAGGCTTCAGCTATGATCGAAAGTCTTAAGGCTGGTGGAGTTAATTAAACACTAAGAACCCAACTCTGGCTTAGCCAGATGATGGGTTCTTTTTTTTAGCTATTGGATATAAATCCCCTTCGGGGAGGCTTTCTAATACCAAAGCGGCAAGTAGCAAGCAGTAAAGCAGTAAGGGGGCTAAGCAGTAATTACGGATTCCTCGCCAAGCGGAACCCAACGCTGTAGAACCGATTGGACGGCGTGTCGCTGTTCCGGTTGGAAGAACGAGCAGCAGAAACAATGTCGTGGAAAGAACCGCCCCGCAACACACGGTGAGTTCCCGCTGCTGCACCCTTCGGGTCCGTCACCTCACCCACTGGGTAGTCTCCATACCAACCCTCACACCATTCCCACACATTGCCGTGCATATCATATAACCCAAACGCATTCGCCTTGTAACTACCTACTGCTTTTATGCTGTCAACATCAATATTTGCATCACTCTTCGCTAGGCTATCCCCATACGAATACACCATACTTGTTGCTGCCCTGCAGGCAAATTCCCATTCCGCTTCTGTTGGAAGCCGGTAACCACCCTTTGTACTGGCGTTCAACTTATTAACGAACTCTTGACAATCTTCCCAAGATACATTTGTTACTGGTAATTTGGCTCCTTTAGTACTACTCGGGTTGCTCCCCATCACAGATTCATATTGCTCCTGAGTTGTTTCGTACTTACATATGTAAAAAGGTTTCGTAATCGTTACTTCATGCCGCGTTTCATCAGATTTACGGCCATTTTCAGATTCTTGCGATCCCATCACAAACTTACCAGCAGGGATTAATACCAGATCAAGCTTTACCCCTTTTCCTAAATCAACTTTCTCTTCCACTTCCTTCTGCAAACTCTTGGCAACCAATTTTTGTACTTCCTTGGCTTTGGCCTCCGTGAATGACGCTACTAATAGATTTACAGTGGCTGGAGTATTCTCCGCTGGATCTGGTTTGGGTGCTGGTGGTACAAAGGCAGCTTTAAGATCCGCAGTTCTCGCCAAGCGGAACCCAGTGTTGTCCCCCCGACCGGCCGTCATGCCGAAGTCCCGGAGGGAAGAACGATCCTTCGATTCAAAATTGAAGAAAGACCCGCCCCGCAACACACGGTACTTTCCTGTTGCCGGCCCCCTCGGATCCATCACAGCTCCTGCTGGATAATCTGCTTTCCAATCCTCGCACCACTCCCATACATTCCCATGCATGTTATAAATGCCAAAAGCATTAGGCTTGTAACTCTCAACATCCTTTATGCTGTCGCCACCAATATTTGCATCACTCCTCGTCAAGCTTTCACCAAACGCATACGCTGTTGTTGTTCCTGCCCTACATGCGTATTCCCACTCTGCCTCTGTTGGGAGCCTATAACCGCCGTTCGTTTTTGCATTCAACGTCTTAATAAACTCCTGGCAATCTACCCACGATACATCCGTTACAGGCAAATTGGCACCCGTTCGAGTACTTGGGTTATTCCCCATCACCCCTTCCCATTGCCTCTGAGTCACTTCATATTTACCCATATAAAAGGACTTGGTAAGTGTTACCTCATGATCTTTCCCTTGGTCTCCCATCTTGAACTTTCCTGCTGGGATCAATACCAAATCTAACTTGATGCTTTTTCCTAAATCAACTTTCTCTTCCACTTCCTTCTGCAATATATTTGCAATCTCTTTTTGTGCTTCTTTGGCTTTAGTTTCGTTAAATGGTGATACTAATAAATTAACTGTTGCTGGCATTACCACCTTTGGGTCTTGTTTTGGTGCTGGTGGTACAAAGGCAGCTTTAAGATCCGCATTTCTCGCCAAGCGGAACCCAAGGGCGAGGAAACGATCGGTCGGAGTGAAGTTGTTGAACCGGAGGGAAGAACGATCAAACGATTCAAGGTTGTTGACGTAAGACCCGCCCCGCAACACACGGTACTTTCCTGTTGCCGGCCCCTTCGGATCCATCACCGCTCCTGCTGGATAATCTGCTTTCCAATCCTCGCACCACTCCCATACATTCCCATGCATATCATACAACCCGAACGCATTCGGCTTGTAACTCCCTACCGCTACTGGTTCATCTATCTTTGAATCATAATAATTTGCATCCTTTGGCGTGATCTTATCTCCAAACGAATACGCTGTTGTGGTTCCTGCCCTGCATGCATATTCCCACTCTGCTTCCGTAGGCAAGCGATAACCGCCGTCCGTCTTCGCATTCAACTTCTTTATAAACTCCTGGCAATCATTCCACGATACATCCGTTACAGGTAACTTTTTTCCTTTTTCTTCACTAGGGTTATTCCCCATCACTGCTTCCCATTGCTCCTGCGTGACTTCATATTTACCCATGTAATAGGACTTGGTAAGAGTAACTTCATGGCTATCGTCCCGATCTCCCATCATAAATTTTCCTGATGGGATTAATGCCATCTCTTTTTCGATCGAAGCTATTCCCTCTGCCAGGCTTATCCGGGGCACATTTCCGGCTGTACCCTCTGTACCCTCTATTAGACTTATCCGGGGCACATTTGCAGCGGCTTTAACATCGGCTGTCCTCGCCAAACGGAACCCGAAAGTGAGGCCGAGACTGAAGGTCGGCGACTCGCTGCTCCGGCGCGAAGAACGAACCAACGAAGCACTGCTGCCCTGCCCACCCCCACGCACCACACGGTCTTTTCCTGCCCCGGCCCCTTCGGGTCTGTTACCTCGCCCTTTGGGTAGTCTCCATACCAATCCTCGCACCACTCATATACATTCCCATGCATATCATATAAACCAAATGCATTCGGCTTGTAACTCCCTACAGGTTTTATTTCGGGGGGTTCGCGAAGGTCATCAAGATCAAGAATATTTGCATCACTCTTCGTCAGGCTATCTCCAAACGAATGCGCTGTCGTTGTTCCTGCCCTACATGCGTATTCCCACTCTGCCTCAGTTGGCAACCTATAACCGCCTTTCGTCTTTGCATTCAACTTCTTGATAAACTCCTGGCAATCTTCCCACGATACATTCGTTACTGGTAATTTGACTCCTTTGTTTTTACTTGGATTATTCCCCATCACCCCCTCCCATTGCCCCTGCGTCACTTCATATTTACCCACGTAAAATGATTTTGTTAGTGTTACTTCATGCTGCGTTTCATCCTCACGCCGGTCCTTTTCAGATTTTGGCGATCCTATTTTAAACTTACCTGATGGGATTAATACCATTTCCTTTTCTATAGAGGATATACCCTCTCCTAGGCTTATCCAGGGCACATTTCCGTTAGATTTAAATAAAATAATTAATGAAGTTATCAGTATCGCCCCGACTATTAAAGCAGCGTTGTTAAGAATACCTTTATTCTTTATTGATGATGTGACTGGTTGTTCAGCACCTTGATAATTAGGGAACAGCGATTTTACCTGGCGGGCTCTTATGGGCACTCCAGTAATTCCTATTCTTAGCAAAGTGCTAGGGTCTACTAAGCCTTTCTTCACTAATTCCTTTAGTCCTGATGTTTTAAAAGGGCCATTCCAAGTCTCATTCCGCAGATAAAACCACTCTTGTGGCTTAGATTCATTACTCATGGTTTTGGACTCTTAAGTTTTGTTTGTTTGGTTAGTTTTTTTTACTGAATTGCTTAACCATGACTCGCATAGCAACCATGTTGGAATGCATAATGTAATGGAGGTTCTTTGAACCATTAATTGCCATCGCAAATAATTGCGCCATTGCAAAACAGGTAATCGATGTTATTGCACCAAATATGATTATGCCAAATATTGTCCCTGCTTTTTGACCACCATCTCTTCCGTTCGACTCTATAGCGCCTATGGCAATCACAGCAATAACACTTCCAATTAACGTTATCACCCCAAGGAAGGTGTATACCCCTGCTACAAACTCAACAAAACTGTAATTTGGTGGTGGTGGAAGATCATCATCATCGTCGAGCAGAAAATGTAACTGCGTTACCGGAATATTAGCACGTCGTCGCTTAATCGGTGCGGGGTCGATTTCAAGGACCTCCTCTATTTCTTCTTCTTCTGGTTCCTCCTGCGGTGTACCAAAATCTAGATTCCGAATTCGATTAGCTTGAACCCACTTATCTGACCCATCCTGTCGCACCATATCCGTAGGCAAAAGCTTTCCCGACTGAGCAAGGGACATTAGATCACTTCCACTCAATGGGCCACTTACTTTGCCTTTAACCTGAATGTAAAATTTTAAGGCCATGACACTCCTGGGCGTTCGTGCTGTTTAGGTGTATTCCCAATACTTATAAATATTGGATAAGCTATAAATTAAGTTCTCAATAAATATATATCAAGAAGCAAACATATTTTAGGATCCAAATACCCCTAGCCTACAACTATTTCCTTCACCCACACCAACCACCACTTTATAATCAACCCATGAACAATCACCGCCTGCTGTGGTGGCCAGTTTTTCACCACTCATAACATCACCACCACTAATGTGCCTTTGTTTGAGACTTCATCTGGCCTTATTGTTAAGACAAAGCAAATCGGTAAACCAGAGCCAAGGGGAACCCACTATCGTAGCCCTGGGATGGATAATCTTATTCGGGTGGAATGCGCCAAGCTTATTGATGACTGGAAGCAGAAAGCTTTTGCGTATGATGGATTGATCTACATGATGCTGGTAGAAGAACCTGAAGGCGTTGTTCCACTCTATATTGGCAAGGCTGAAACCGTCGGCAACTTCCTGCTCCGATTGGCTAGGCTCTGCGGCTATTAAAACCGAACGAGAGATACGCCACCAGGCAACATGGTTCTTCGGCGCGGTATGGCCCGCCTGACCGATTCCATATCGGCGAATACTTGTCCAAAGATGTGGGTAATTGAAAACTTTATAGAACGGATAAAATAAAACATCGTTCCAGGAATTAAACTCCGGGAACGATGCCTGTGTGATAAATCTTCGATTCGATCGATTACATGTGGGCGATCAGGGCAGTGCCAAATTCGCTGCACTTGATTTCTTTGCCACCTTCCATCTGGCGTGCAAAATCGTAAGTCACTTGCTTTGCGCCAATGGCTCCATCCATGCCCTTGATGATCAAATCTGCGGCTTCTATCCAACCCATATAGCGAAGCATCATCTCGCCTGAAAGAAC
>CAXNFS010000173.1:0-6695 GCA_964201235.1 Gemmataceae bacterium
CGCGAAGAAATCAAGCTTATATACGACATCATGATCGCAGCCATGCAGACAGACAGTACAAGGGTAATGACATTTCGCCAGCCTGTGAACACCCTGCTTACAGCCCTAGGGATCAAGGTCCACCCACACGACATGAGCCATTACCATACGACCCTTGGTGAAAAACTGGACGCATCCCAACGCCGTGACCTTGCCCAAAGCGAATTGTTGGCCGGCTTCCTAGACAAATTGAAAGCGACAAAAGAGACGAACGGCACCAGCCTCTTTGACAATGTCGCCCTTGCATACGGCAGCAACATACGCACCGGGCATGAACTAAGTAACTGCCCCACAATCATCGCTGGGCGTGGTGCCAACCTAAAGCTTGGCCACAACATTGTCGCCCCGAAAGATACTCCTCTTTGCAATGCTTGGCTGGCGATGCTCCATGGCGTTGGCGTTGAATCCGAAAGGCATGGTGACAGCACCGGCGTATTGAAGGAAATCATTGCCTAAGGTTTTCACCGCTTCAAAATCTTATTGCCAGATTTGTTAAGGCGATTTTCCCAACGCCCAAATCGACCATACTCACTGCGGCTGGGTTCGTTCCAACTACGCCACGGGTACATGCGCCATACCCCTCAATAATGGATTAGTTACAGGGCAACTAGGATTCAACAACCCAGGCGATTGGCCCAATCTTTATTCATTTCGAAGCAGGCATACCGCAGGCGGGAACTTTGCTTTTGCAGATGGCAGCGTCAAGTTTATTGTTGAAGCAATCGATCTGAATTTATACCGAAATCTTGCCATCCATTCTGGTGGCGAAGCAACCGGCCCCCTGCCCTAATTCGGTTATTTTTACTTAGTTAGCGACTATGAAGGAGCCATTAAAAATCTGGCTCCTTGTTCTAATTTAAATAGGCACAACCAATACAACGCGACAAAGGGTAGTGGGCATTAAATTAATCATCCCTGATCGTAACGATTTATGTGCATTTTTCTTTTAACGCAAGCCTAGTATCCAACCTTCAACACTAGCTTGCTTTATTTCTGATGAGCTTAATTCAGGTTGAAAAAAGGCTGATAGATTATCTGCCAAATCATTCTGCATCATCCACCTTGCGACACAATACGCATCATGCTGATGCGAAGTAACACCTTGGTTGGTATAATTCTGGTTGCATAAGGAAGGATAAACTTCTGCAATCACCGACTTCCCTAACGGCGGTTCCCAACCATCAAAAGGCCAGAAGTGCAATCTTTCACCCAACTGCTGGCGTAAAAATCGCAACCAGGGCAACCCTGTGTGAGTGGACTTCGCAACCGAACCCTGCACATCAAAATGAAAAACCGATTTTGCACCACAGCGCTGCTCTGCCAACCTGCGCCAACGGGAATTCCCCATGCGCGCAACTCCATTCCCCTCGATGCCATTACGAATAAAATCAACTTTCATATGATCCAAATCGGTAGGCCAATGTTGTTGAAAATCATCTAAGAATTTATGCCAATCATGGGCGAGAGAATGTGTTTCAAAATAAGAAAGGGGAAATGAAAACCCATGATCGATTCCAACAAGTGTGCAATGCCCCTCTTGAAGCTCATGGTCGAGAAATTCTGCAATGCCCTTGCGTGACCAATACTTTTTCTTTGGCTGCCCAAATACGCTTTGCGTGGCTTTTATTTCAAGTGGAAGTCGATTAGGAGTTGCTTCATAAACTTGCAAGCCAGGCAGACTATTCACAGGCGTTTGGGCCCCAGAATAATCAATGCCTAGGTAGCGTTCAAATTGAGGCATAACAGATATAACCCGCTAAATATTTTTAAGATCAGCATGGCCAAAGCTATCATTAACAATCATCCATTAGATGACTGAAAAAGTCCGTTGCAATCTTTTTCCAAAACCCCACCTATCAGTTCACAATGCCAATGAGGACTACGGCGAACCACTTCATCAGCAAGAATATCAATCTGATGCCAGCCGTTGCTCTGTAAAAATCTTATTGAAGTACCAAACACCACCATGCCAATGCCTGCCCAAAGAATTGCCGCCTGACACATGGGACAAGGCTCTGCCGTTGTGTACAAAACGAGTTTTGAATAATCAGCAGAATTATGATGAAATGCAAGTTGATTGATTGCATCGATTTCGCCATGCCATGTTGGATTAATACTGGTTTTGTTCCAACCTTCAGCCAGAATTTCGTTGGTATCACGATTTACAATCAATGCTCCAAAAGGAACCTCTGGAACATTTAAAGTAAGTTCGATGGCCCGCCTCATAAAGAATTCATGATCAAGATTATTCATGAAGCCTTCTGATTTATGAGAATTCTGCAGGCAGGGCATGTATGGAAACGAGTACCAGTGCAACAAACGATATGTTCAAAGCACATCTTCATTTCGCCACATTCCCAGCACTTGGCGAGAACTTTTTCAGGTTGCTCATGAGGCGGCGAGGCATTTTCAAAAGTATCCATGGAAATCTCTCCTGCAAACAAACAATCCATTTGGCACAAGCAATAAAACGAGCGGGGAACTACAAAACCCAATGTTATTATAGGTGGCAAAATGCCCATGCTTGCAACCCAAATTTAAAGGCCGCGCAATCCGAAGATAAATAAAACGTTCCTCCCTTTTCTCACTTGCTTTTAATAATTTTTAAATTTATTCTTAAGTAATGTGATTAGTTTCTGTCCCCTAAACTCGAGCCACCCAATGAACTCTTTCCGGTTCTTTTCCTTCAAATATGCTTATATTATCTCAACTTTCATGGGTTTCACGCTCATTTTTGTAGGTTGCAGTACCCCAAATCTGCCCCCCGTCTCCGGGCAACTGCTTCTCGACAATAAACCTATCACCACCGACAAAACCAAAACAGCTATCATTAATTTTCATCCAGACTCTTCCAAGGGGAATACGGCCACATCAATTGCAGTAGCATCGGTAACCGAAAGCGGGCAGTACACTCTTAATTTCAGTGGCAAACCTGGTATCCCTGAAGGTTGGTACAAAGTCACCGTTAACTACTCCGAACCTACAAACCCAAAAGACCCGTACTCGACACTCAAACAACTTATTAGCGGGAAGTATAGCTCCAAAGATTCAACGCCACTTTCTATAGAAGTGAAGGCTAATTCGCCACCAAGCAATTACGAACTCAAAGTTACAAAATAAATTGGAATCCTTTCAATCTTCTTTTTTCCTTTTCTCCTTTTGTGAGGTGATTTCATGTTCAAGTCAAGTCAAAGAATCAAGGGGTTTACCCTTATCGAATTACTGGTAGTAATTGCTATCATTGCCATTTTGATAGGCCTTCTATTACCCGCTGTTCAAAAAGTCCGCGAAGCTTCTGCTCGCTTGAGCTGCTCAAACAACCTCAAGCAAATCGCCCTTGCAGTTCACGGCTTTCAAGATTCGCAAAGCCGAATCCCCTACAATTTAGGTTCTAACACCTATGGCTATGATGATAATGGTCGCTCTTGGAGTTGGCTTGTGCGAATCCTTCCTTACATTGAACAGTCTGCCCTTTTCGGCAAGCTTGGCCAAGATAGCATTGGGCCAACCACCGCTGTCGGTAGTGTTCCAACCTTTAATAGCTTGGCAGCTATCCAAGCCACTGTTATTAAATCCTACGTATGCCCTAGCGACCCAGGCGGCGGAAATATAAGCACCAACCGAGCCAACGGCAGCACTGGTTCTGGAACAGGCCCTACAAACTATAAGGGCGTTGCAGGCAGTAACTGGGGCTGGGGAAGTTTCCAAAATACAGGGCCCACAGGAAACAACAACGGCCTAGATGTCGGCGACGGTATGTTCTACCGCTCAGACAATACTCGGGCCCTTCAATTAAGCAGAATCGGAGATGGAACTAGCAATACCATGATGATTGGCGAAGACTTAATGGATATTAATGTTCACTGCGGATGGGTTCGTTCTAACTATGCCACAGGGACTTGCGCAATTCCTCTTAATAATGGGCTCGTTACCGGGCAACCAGGATTCAACAACGCCGGCGATTGGCCCAATCTTTATTCATTCCGAAGTAAGCATACCGGGGGTGCTAACTTTGCTTTTGCAGATGGAAGCGTCAAGTTTATAGCTCAAGCAATCGATTTGAACTTATACCGAAACCTTGCCACCCATTCCGGCGGCGAAGTTACCGGCTCACTGCCCTAATCAGTTACTTTTAATAACTTGCGACTATATCAAGGAGCCTGAGAAAAGCTGGCTCCTTGATATAATTTAAACAAACTCAACTAAGTCAAATGCCTTAACACTTCTGCAATCAATCATTTACCTTTAGCGCAAAACTAATCTCTGTTAACGAGGAGCAATAAGGTTCATTTAGATTTTGCAAGACGGAAGCCAATCACAACATTATGAAAATCCGGAGCGACGAGATCCCGGGTTGAGCTACGAAGTAAAAGGCCATCAACAAAAAACGATCCTCCTCGCAACAGATGATCATGGCCATTCTTTACCCCCATCGGATCTAACGATTTGCCCGCAGAATATGCACCATACCAATCAGAACAAAACTCCCAGACATTGCCATGCATATCATACAAACCAAAGGCATTAGGTTTGTAACTACCGACTGGTTTTGCACCACCCTTAACATTTTCATAATTAGCATCATTCTTAGTGATTTTATCCCCAACGCTGTATGCAGATTTCGCACCAGATCGACACGCATATTCCCATTCTGCTTCGGTAGGCAACCGATAATTACTTTCGGTCTTTGCATTTAACTTGCTGATAAAGTTCTGGCAATCAAGCCAAGAAATATTCGTGACAGGCAACTTAGCGCCTTTTGTTTGACTAGGGTTATCACCCATTACAGCTTCCCATTGCTCTTGGGTAACCTCATACTTCCCAATGAAATACGGCATAGATAAAACAACCTGATGCTGGGCTTCATCACCCTTATGGCCCGGTTCTGAAAGGGGAGAACCCATCATAAATTTCCCCTGCGGAATTAATATCATCGCAAGGCTAATCCCCCTACCAAGATCTACCGTAGTTTCTACCGCCAAGCTTAAAGTTTTGGCCAAGGCTTGTTGCGCTTCCTGCGCTTGGTTAAAATCAAACGGTACTTCAAGAAAAGCTTCTTGGTCATCGTTGGTATTGTTGAAATCATTTTTTACCAAAGTATTCTTCGTGACAAAAAGCATGACAAAAAGCAATCCAACAGCAACAAATAGGCCTGCGCAAAACAAGACAATCTTCCTATTTGCAAATATCCCTGGGCTCTTTTTTGTCTTTATCGAATTGTCATCGAGATCAAGAAAATTAACGCCATTAACTTGGAATGGATTTAAAGCTGCGTCTTGCTTCAAACCATTTTGGGTTCTAGATTCTTTTTCCAATGCTTCTAAATCTAAAATCAATTTCGTCATGCTTTGGTATCGATCTTCAACCTTCTTTGCAACCATCTTTGTATAAATATCATCAAGCTTTTGTGAAACCTCGGGGCGCATGAATTTTAACGACGAAATCGGGGCCTGCCTATGTGCGATCAACTTCGAAAAAGCAGTTTTCTGCGAATACATCACTTTCGCAGTCAGAAGAAAATAAAAGCTTGCCCCCAAGCTATAAATATCAGTCCGGGCATCGACATTTTTTGTTGAAACTGTTTGTTCAGGCGACATGAAATCAGCAGACCCCATGATCGCTGTATTAGTGGTCAGCATAGAAACTTTATCTTCGTTTTCACCGGCGTGAATCTTTGCCAAACCCATGTCAACTATTTTTAAAAGCCCTTGCGAATCCGCAATGAGGTTTGCAGGCTTTACATCTCGGTGTATCACCCCGTTTTTATGGGCATGTTCAAGGGCCCTTGCAGCCTGAATGATGTAAGCAACGGCTTCGTTAACCGGAAGCTTCCCCTTCTCATTGATTAGTTCAAAAAGATCTTTCCCTTCAATAAGCTCCATCACCATGAAAAGCTGGTCATCGATACGCCCGGAATCCAGCACCGCAATAATATTGGGGTGAACCAACTTTTCTGAAGCCTTTACTTCCCTTTCAAACCTCTTAATAGATTCCGTATCGAACTGCCCTTGAGGAAGAATTACTTTGATTGCGACTAATTTAGCAACCTCAGGGTGGAAAGCTTTATAAACCTGCCCCATACCACCTGCACCAAGTTTTTCTTGAATGATGTATTTGCCAAAAGCCAGGCTTTCGCCTTTACCTGCGATTATTTGTTCTGCCTGAAATTTAGTCAGTAGTTTGGATTCGATCAAATCCTGAATAAAAGACTCAACATTTTGATGGTGAATCTTTTTCTGTTCGACAGTACTTAATTTTTGTTCTGTTAATATTCCAGAATCAAGTAATCGTTGTACAAATGTTTCGAAGTCAACCGCCATTGTTTCATCTTTTGTAAGAATTTAAATTATCGAACTATTTTATAAGATGATAACAGCAATTAATTTGTCTTTGCCAATCGAAAACCAATACCAATGGTCCGACTAGAGGGCAAAACAAAATCCCCCCGATAAGAAGAGCGAATATTCGAAACATAAAAATAGTTGAACGACCCGCCCCTTATAACATGGCGAACACCTTCTTTTGGTCCTACTGGATCTAATAATGGGCCTTCAGGGTAATTTGCAAACCAATCACTGCACCATTCCCAGACATTGCCATGCATGTCGTACAAGCCAAAGGCATTGGGTTTGTAACTACCTACTGGAACAGGTTTG
>CAXNFS010000174.1:0-6662 GCA_964201235.1 Gemmataceae bacterium
GAAGGCAACGGCGGGGTTATTGATCCAAGAATCGGGTGGGTGCGCGATCCGTTCATCGGCATGGCGCTTATCCTTGGGCTCATGACCAGAAAAAAGAAATCACTCGGAGACCTAGCCAAAGAAATACCACTATTTAATATCCACAAAGATAAGATTGATATGAATAGAAACTCCTTGGAAATTTGGTATGAGAGGGTTGCAGAGGCATTCCCAGATGGAGGCACCGATCGTACTGATGGGTTAAGAATTAGCTGGCAGGAAAAATGGATTCACCTACGGCCTAGCAACACCGAACCTATTGTCAGGGTAATTGCGGAGGCCCCAACTATGAAAGAAGCAATTGGATTATCAGAAACTTGTAAGACCTTGGTTCCATGATTAAACCCGATCAATTGGATTACCAAGATAGAATGAAACTGAACTAATTATGATGATGAGTAACAGTCATATGAATTGCGATTGGTTTATCTTCAACTGAAAGTTCGTCAGGAACAGTGTGTCTGATCAATTCACCTCGAACGATGGAAATGTTATCCGGGGCATCAATGCCAACCCGAACTTTATTTCCCAACACTTCAAGAATGGTGACAACAATATCGTTGCCAATTCTAATTTGTTCACCAGCTTTTCTACTTAAAACTAACATAATAAAACTCCTCCATGAGATTAAATAAAATTACATTATCGAGATTCAAGAGACAGGGATCCTTCGCCACATCCTTCGCATAGTATAAAACCGCATACTATACATTTAGACAACGCACCTAGTGAAACCCATTGCCCAGAACATAAAGGGCAGGCATTTACTTGGGCAGGCAATGCTTTTCTCGCCAAGGCTGAGTTATCGCAGGATTGCGATTGAGTTTCGTTGAGCATGAAAAAGTCTCCAGATAAATATATGCAACCTAAATTGTGATCGTTTGTACACTATACCTTATTTTCCGAATATTAGCAACTATAGCGCAACAAATTTTCATTAACTATTACCTATTAACAACTTACAGCTTTCTTAAAACCATTACCGTAAGCAGATTGTTACTGAATGCTTGCCTGATTCTTACTTAGACACTTTGTTTAAGGCTTCAGTCTCCAACCTTTAGACATCCTCTCATGACACTTGGAAAAGAAAAGGTTGGCAGGTGAAATTTGTTTACAACATTTTCTGCTTCCTTCTTGAATCCAATCAAGACTGCCCTTATAAACATTTATTCGTGAGATGAGGTGTATTATTTCCCGCCTTAGACTTTTATTTTCTGCGAAACAATTTGAGGAGTGATTGATCATGCGCAAATTTGGACTTTTTGTGTTGGCAATTGGAATGGTAACCTTGGCAACTGCGCAGGAAAAAGAAAAAGCAGTGCCCCGAAGCGCAGGCGAATTAAAGGCCATCGAATCACTTCGCAAAATGGGTGCCCTTGTTTTAGAAGTTGCCCAAAACGACAACCATCTTGACATCTCCTACCTCCAACCTGATGAAAAATTTGGCGATGCCCACCTTTTACCGCTCAAAGAACTTAAAGGCGTGGTTCATCTTAATCTGCGCAATCAACCCATCACCGATGCACTTTTAGTTCACATTAAATCCGTTGACAGTCTAACCCAGTTGCACTTGGAAAAAACCAAAGTTACCGATAAAGGGCTTGCTGAACTTAAGGGCTTGAAAAACCTAGAATACCTCAACATTTATGGCACCGAAGTTACCGATGCGGGCGTTGCACAACTTGCTGATCTCAAGAAACTTAAGAAGGTTTTCCTTTGGCAGACCAAAGCAACAAAAGCAGGCGCAGCAAGCCTAGCTAAAGCCATCCCAGGAGTGGATGTAAATATGGGCTACGATGATATCAAGCTGCCCGAACCTAAAAAAGAAGAACCAAAGAAAGATATGAAGAAAGAGGCAAAGAAGGATGATAAGAAGGATGATAAGAAAAAAGACGATAAGAAAACCGATACGAAAAAGGACGATAAGAAGGCTGATGCTGCCAAAGATGTAAAGAAAGAAGTTAAGAAAGAAGAAAAGAAATAATCGTATCCTTATCGATGTTCAAAAAGGCCTCGCACAAAAGTGCGGGGCTTTTTTTATTGCATCATCGACATGATACAAACCAATCTAAGGGCTACAGCAAAGCACATCTAAAGGCACGGAAAGGCAGTTACAAGGAAAAGTGTTAAGAGTTTTTGTTTATTCAAACTCAAGACTTTCAAAACAACCCTTTTGCCTATATCATACTTTTCATCATGCAACCGTATCTACAATTAATCAGGCTTCCTTTATTACCCTCAGCCTTGGGTAATATTTGCTTGGGTGCCCTTAGTGCAGGAATAAGCCAAACTGATTCCCTGTATTTTGTCTTGATACTGTTTTCATCAGCGTTTCTTTACGCTTCGGGAATGGTTTGGAATGATTATTTCGATGCAAAAATTGATGCAATTGAAAGGCCTGAGCGCCCTATTCCATCTGGAAAAATAAGCCCAAAGAATGCAGCAATATTTGCCATAATCCTAATGGCTCTGGGAATAGCCTTCCCGCTTTCAATCGAATTATTGCGCGGATTTTCTGGAACAACCTTAACTATTGCATTGATCATTGCTTTCTTTATTTTAGCTTATGATGGCGGGGGGAAGAATTTTATTATTGGCCCAATACTTATGGGGTCATGCAGATTTTTTAATGTACTTCTTGGCTGGTCGGTGGTGGGACAACCTCATACAGAAATTGCATTTCTGCAGGCGGGGGTCATAGGCATCTATATCATCGGGGTAACATGGTATGCAAAGTATGAGGCAGAGCAAAGTAACCGTATTTCGCTAATATCAGCTAGCTTAATTATCATCCTTGCCCTTTTTATTGGATTGATATTCCCAACTTTCAACCATCAGGAAAACGCCCCTACTTGGCTATACCCTTACCTTTTCTTTCTACTAATGGCACGGATAGTAAAAGCTTTGTTGAGTGGAATTCAAGAACCAACCCCCCGGAATGTTCAAATGGGAGTAGTTACTTGCTTAAAATCGCGTGTATTGCTCGACTGTATTTTAGAAATCGGTATAGCAGGGTGGGTAAGCTTATGGATACTTTTACTTCTAGCACCAAACTTGATCATATATCGTTTTAAAAAGCTGTACTCCACCTGAAGATTCGAACTTATCTATCGTCAAGTTCATCCAACTGGGCGAGGATATCCCTAAGGTTCGCCCCATCAGAAATGCGAATGGAAGAATTGGTATCGTTAAGAGGTGGCGGGTCATTGCGCCCTCGCAATTCAACAAATTCATCGCTGCCTACATTTGTTTTCTTCTTTTTTGATGGCGGTCTTTGCGATTTAGGGGGTGGTTGCTCCCCTTGGATTGGGATAATGCTATCGCTATCATCGGGGGAAACACTAAAAGAATCACCATCATCATTTGATTCGACTTCTGGAAAAAGCTCGAGTTCAAATTCGGGTTCTTTTTTAGGCGATTGATTTTTAGAAGGCCTCACAGGATTAATTGGCTTGGTGACTGAGGTGGGGACCATTACTCTGAAAGTTATTGGCCCGATCAAAAGAATATCACCTTCACGAAGGATGGTGCTCTTAGAGATTTTAGCACCGTTTACAAAGGTGCCATTCACACTTTGCAAATCAACAATAAAAGCGAGCCTATCTTTAAGGGTTAGTTTGCAATGCTTTCGACTGACATTTGTGGAGGGGATGCGAATCTTGCAATCATCTGCGCGACCAACATAGCTTTCACCCTCCTTAACAACAATGCGTTGCTTGGGTTTGCCATCCTTCAGGATTTCCAAGAAAAGATGCATTAGGATCCTAGCCTTTAAACAGAAAAGAGGGCTGAATATATCATAGCAGACAAAAGTTGAATCAGCCAAGCTTTAATGAATACAGCCATCAAAAAAAGAGGGAGAGATCCTATCTAGGTTCTCGCCCTCTTTATCTGAGTTAAATTACAGACTAATTGCCCCCTGGAATTACTGAGCTATTCACCACAGTCGCACCGGGTTTGATGTTTGCAGTACTTTCAAACACAGGGGTTACGGAAACCCTCATTGATCTGCGGTCTGAAGAAAGCACCACCTGGGTGGTCATATCCATGGCATTTTTCATGAAGGATTGAACTCGGGTTTGATAAAGGATCTTATCGTTCCCATCGTTTTTATTTGAAGCAGGTGCTTCCATTTCAACAGGTATTGCGCCACTTGCAATCGAAGTCCCTCTTTGAAAACCTGTAACTTCAGGATCAGCAATATCGCGAAGTTGGGTTCCAATATCCTTCGAAACCATACGGACTTTTTCAGACCTGCTAGTAGGCCTTAACGAAGGAGGCGAAACATACGCAAGTTCGGTCCTACGACCTTCAGCAACCTTAACCACCAATGGAGCATTCTTGGTTAAGTCAATGGAGAAGATATCTTCATGCTGTTGGGCGGTACCTTGGTTATGGATAATACGAACCTGAGCTTTGTCCCCTAGGGTTTTGCCCCAGACTTTCTTCACTTTGATTTCGTAATTACCCTTGAATGCTTCTGCAGCAGTGTAAGTTTCCAAGCCTGCTTCGGTAAGAGAATCGCCCAAGAATACACCACCGCCAACGGTCTGAGTATTGGTTGGGTTACAAATACTTCCAACAGGTTCTTTAACTTGAAGATCGAGATCTGCATCGCCCTGCCAAGCAAGCTTGATGACAAGATCTCTACGACCTTTTTCCTTGATGCCTGCAGTAGCGGCATTTTGAGCTTGGTCATTACCGGGCTGCCTAAGCTTTCTAGCTAATGCTTCAGATTTAATGAGTGCAAGTTCTTGAAGATCTTTATTATCAGTAGGCCAATCCTGCTTCATTAAGTTACTTACAGCCCAATCCATTGCCTTGGTATCATCTGCAAGTTCAGCGAACTTAATTGCAGCTTCAAAAGGAGCAGAGGTATTAGGTTCTAAGTGAGCAGCTTGCTTACAGAAGGCAAGAGCCATGGTGTAGCGTTTCATTTCCGCCATGGTGTTTGCGGCTTTAAGGAAACCGTGACCATCTGCAGGTTCAAGATCGATTGCAGCAACTTCAGCGCGTTCGATTTCAGCAGGTGAGCCACCACTTTCGCGTAAAGCGATAGCAAGTGCTTCATAAACCCAAGGCTTTACAACAATCCCCTTACGGATGTTAGCCTTAAGAAAATCTGCTGCATGATCGAAGTAACGATTCATAGCAAGGAAATCTGAAATTGCGATGACCATGGAAGGATTATCGCCTGCTTTTTCAAGCGCTTCCTTCCAATAGGCCTGAGGATCAATCTTCAGTTTAGCTGGATCAAGTTTGGGAACAGCAACGATTAATTTGCCATTTTTATCGAGCTTGTTTTCAACGATAACTTTGCCATCTTTGGGTTTGTCTAAGGCGCCCATACCCGCTGCTGCACCACCGATATTGATAACAGGTGCATAAGCGTTTGTATGAACTCTAGAGGTACCTTTGATAACCAAAGCATTGGCTGTGGAGTAGAAACCGATCTGGTTTTTTTCTGGCCCAGCAGCAGGGTCTGCAAGAGGGTCTGCAGGAGCTGCCCCAGGAGCTGCAAGAGCTGTAGCCCAATCTTTATCACCATTTCCAACCACACCACGAATAATAGTGATCAGAACATCAGAGGAGTTGCCACCTTGCTGGCCGAACTGGGAGCCCGCGTTTCCGAACTGGCCCTGTTGGCCGACTGCGCCGTTTTGACCGAAGTTTCCGCCATTACCCGCCATAGCCATACCGCCGCCGAGGCCGAGGCCTGCGTTTCCACCTAGCATACCGGCACCACCAAGACCACCGCCAAGACCACCAAGCGCACCTTGGCCACCGCCACCACCACCGATGGCATTAAAGCCGCCCGCCATGATGGCATTACCGAAGCCTTGATTTTGAACGGCTTGTTGTTGAAGACCAAAGCTACCTGCTTGGCCATAAAGGGTTGCCTGTTGCAAGCCAACTTGTTGGTTAAAAGCCCTTGGGGGAGGGTAAACAAGATCAGCAACAGGGTATATGCGTACCACTTTTTCAGCAATAGATGCAGCACCCGTTGTGATTTCGATACTTTCTCTTCTTATCATGAAAGTTGCAGTTGAACCTGCAGGAACTCTTGCAAGAATCTTTTTCAATACGGTGGAAACAGAACCATTTACAGGAGGAAGAGGCTTATCTGCAGATGCAACAATCTGACTATTAACATCCATCACGCCATCTGCAGCAAATGCTTTCTCATTAATATCAAACTCAAGATTATAGACTCTGCTAAGTTGTTCCAAGACTTCGGATAGTTTGAAATCGCCATCCTTTAGGCCGGGCCATCGAACTTGTTTCAAAAGAGTGTTTTTAAGTTCAATGGTTCTGGGCAGCGGAATATCATCGCCAAAGGTCGAGGTGCCATACTTGGCTTTGCGTTTTTCCGAGAAATCAGCCCAATCCTTGTATTCTTTTCTGCGGGCATAATACGATGCATCAGGAAAAACAATTTCTGGTTCATCAGGAAAAGGTATATGCGATCTTTCAACTTCGAATAAAGTTGCAAGCCAGCGATCATCGCGAATTCGTTGCAAGTCGCGCATTTCGCGTAGGTAAAATCCTCTTTGGCCAACAGTATACGCAGCGTTAACAGCTTGCGGAATAGGCAGACCAAGATTAACCATATCTTGACGAAT
>CAXNFS010000175.1:0-6624 GCA_964201235.1 Gemmataceae bacterium
AATTTGGGATCTTTGTCGAAGTAATCTTCGGGGTTCCAATGAGAAGCGGGAATTTTGGTAATACCATCTTTGCCACTTTTCACGAAGCTCCAGAAAGCTTCAAATCCCTCGGAGCCAGGAAAGAAACAACCTGCTCCAACGATGGCCAAAGGTTCCATTTTCATTTTGGGAGTTGCATCACTCATGCGGATACTCCTGCATAACCCAGTTGCTCTTTAAGTTTTTCGAATTCGATAGGCATAGGAGAGGGGCTTCCCTGCTTAGCCAAACCGAGCAAAGAGGAGATACGGAATTGCATCAATTGCGATGCGCCATGCAATAGATTCAATGCAACAATATCAGCTTTGCGATTCTCGGGTTTTTCGAGGAAGGAGCCTTTGACCCATTCATTGAAAGCACCCATCGCAGGGCCGCACCAAATTTGATAATCGACAACTCTGGTCGATTCGCCTGAATTAGCCCATCGTGAGGATTGGCCCAAATACCATCGGAAGACCAAAGCCATCTTATGCTTGGGATCTTTATCTGCACGAGTCACTTGTTCGGGATCTCGCTTAATGAAGAATTCTTTCGTCTGTTCCCAAATTTCTTCGAGGGAAGACCTGAAGATCGTCTTCTCTAATTGCGTTTTTTCCGGCGCAGGAATAAGATCGATCGAAGCATATTCTCTGTAGGTTTCGTAAAGCTTTTGAGCCCGCATGGGGAACATGGTGCCGCGCTTTAAAACTTGCACCTTTACACCCATTTCAAACATGTCTGCTGCGGGGGCCATTGCTACATCGGCTTGCCCAGATTCTGCAAGCATTTTGCGAACCGTTGGGCAAGAACCTGATTCAACACACGATTGATTAATCGAGCCTGAAACGACATAAGCAGCGCCCATAATAAATGCCGCTGCAACAGATGCTGGTGTCGAAATACCACCCGCAGCGCCAACCCGCAATGGCTGCGAATAGTTGTACTGCGCTTGCAAGCGATCTCGCAATGCAATGATGGTAGGGACAAGTGTGATTGCAGGTCTGTTATCGGTATGGCCGCCAGAATCAGCCTCAGCAGTGACATCTTGCGCGACTGGAACCAAAGAAGCCAGCTTGGCTTGCTCGGGGGTCAGCTTCCCTAGTTGAACTAATTCGTTTACAAATCGCTCTGGAGCAGGACTGAAGAATTTTGTGGCAACTTCGATGCGCGATACTTTACCAATCACCCTGTTTGGAGTAACAACATTACCCTTGGCATCACGGTATATGCCATGCAGTCTGTAGAGAATCAAAGGCAAAGTTAAATCAAGATAAGCGGAAGCTTCCACCAAGCGAATTTCTTCGCGCAGGTAAAGCTCTGCAATAGCCATTTCATGACGGGGTTCATTAGGGCTATGAATAAGATTAAAGCCAAAAGGCTTGTTGGGTACTTCAGATTTTAAGCGCTGGATTGCATCTTCAACGCGAGAAAGAGAAAGCCCCGCAGCACCAAAAAAACCAAGCATGCCATTGCGTGCCATTGCTGCAACTAATTCGACCGAAGCAATGCCATTAGCCATCGCCCCTGCCAAATAATTGTAATCGAGACCCAGATCGTTACGGAAAGACGGGTCACCCAGATCTTGCGGCCTGATCATCATCGCCGAAGACCCTTTGAGCAATTAAACACCCCGCCACCTCCCCACAAAGTTACGGAAAACAAACGGACTGCCTGACCTCATTAGCCATCCCTGGCAGCTCCAGCCAACCCTGACTGGAAGATAATATCATAACGCCCCATAGCGCACTCTTCCACAAGGCATTTGCAGGAATGCCAATATCTTTTCGCTACAACCGTAACAACCTACCAAAAGCCCCTCAGCCTTAAACATCAAAACAAGAGTGATTATTGCCATAAATCATTAATCAATAATGGTTTATGTCGAAAACAAGGGGGTTTCTTGCGTTTAGATTAGCTTAATAGGAGAGCTCTGGGAAATTTCAAATATTCTTGCAATTCTTAGACCAAACCCCACCACCTGCGGAGCAACCACTCGGTAGCAACTATGCCAATAAAAAAGATCATGATAAATGCATAAATAGGAGACCCGATGTTGGATTTCCAATCGGGGTAATATTTGCCCCCAGCTTTTTCAGTAAGAGGAGGTTCATTTAGCATCTTTTGCAGGAAAGTTTTCAATTCCTCAACCCGTTGGAAAGTTCCGCCACCCGCTGTAGCGATCTTCTTCAACAAATCATGGTCTGCAGCCCTGCGAGTCATTTCAAGATCTTCATCATAAACCATAAAGCGCGCAGAAGATTTCCCCGCAATCACTTCCCCGCTAGGGTCTTTGCCCTCAGCTTCAATTTCAATTTTGTATTCACCAGACAACTCAGAGTTCAAAAATACGCCACGCTCTTCCGTACCCTTTTTGGAAGTTGGAACACGAACTGCTTTACCATCAGGGCCAAAAACTTGAACTTGATATTTGCCAGCTTCCAACTCATTGCCATCTTTGCCGCGAAGAGCTACCCGGAAGCCAAGTTCAGTGTTGGCGGGGATGCGCCTAGAATCAGGGATAACAATAACACTGCCCTCCATTTCTTCCTGCCTTGCAAGCCAGCGAACCATCTGAGCCCAAAATCGTGCATGATTTTGCCTAGATTCAGGATCGCGGATCCATTTGTAAGAAGTATCCGCCCCGAAGGCCAAGGTTCGACCCTTTCCATAATTCTGAGTAACAAGTAAAGGATCCTTATTACCAGATTCCGCAAGCACAGAAGATAAGCCAGGCTTCAAACTGCCTAATTTAGTCTGGCCATCCAGCTCTTTAAGTTTGGCCCAAGCACCCTGAGCACCTGCGATCTGATTAGAGATTTTAAGGATATAAGAATATCTTCTTAACCCATCATCGGTAGGGACCATTTTTACGGGCGCATCAATCTGCCCTTGAACATCAAGCATAACAGGAAGAAGTTTTTCGATAGGAGTTCCCTTCCAATCGGAATTGCCGAAAGTGCTATATCCACCCAACATTAAAAAACCCGTGCCTTTTTCAAATACCATGCGTTCGATTTGACCAAGTACATCATTTCCTAGGGCCTTCACTTGTGCTGCGGTGACATCACCAAAAATAATTGCGTCATAATTGCGCTGATCAAAACGAAAAAGGTCCTGAACATCGTCATCGGGTTTGTCATTACCACGAAGCCAAACTGGGAAAAGGCTGATTTTAGAATCCTTGCCTAGCGCATCGCAAATAAACTGAGGCTCCCAAGCCCGCAATTTATCTACCAACAGAACTCTGGTGCCCTCTTTAACAACCGTAACATAAGTATCAATTTGATTATTTGCAGCGCTGACTTCGCCAGGCAATGGTAGAAAATCACGCCTCGGGTCGCCCACTTGAACCGTAACTTTGACCTCGCCCAAAGTGGCAAGTGGCTTATGCCTGATCAAAATCTCGTTGCCCTCTGCCCGCTTAAGCTGAATAGTTTGCCCAGGGGCTCCAGCCACTTTTACTTCGGCATCATCTTGAAAAATTTTAGCCGCCACGGGCACACCATCCAACAGAAGGCGCACACCCACCAAGGCGTTCTCAAACCCCGGAGCATTAAGACTCACCTTCACGCTGATCTCGCCCCCGAGTGGAATAGTAGGCGTGGGTTCAGTGGAAATTGAAACAAGGGCCAGATCGTTTTGGCCAGCAGTTGTGGTTGGTTTTCCCAAAGCAAACGAATGAACATTAAGCGAGAGATCGCGCAGTCGCTGAGCCAAAGGAAGGGCAGGTTGCCTAGAAGTTCCATTATCAGCACCATCGCTAAAAAGCAACAAACCACGAAATCGCTCTTGGCCAACCGTCCTATCAATCACGCCTTTAAGGGCATTGCCAAGGTCCGTGGTTTTACCCGAAGGAACACCGGGCTTCTCAAGTAAATAATCTGATAATTGGGAAGAGAACTGAAATGCTTTCACCTCAGTATCTTGAGTCTGAAGCTGCTTTAGAAGTGGATCATTATCTTTCAACACCTGTTGCAAATGATCCCAGCGGGATGTTTGATCCGCCTCGTCAAGAATCGTCATGCTCTCGGAAGAATCCAAAAGCAAATAAATAATGCTGCGAACAGATTGTTTGTCAAAGATCGCAATCGATGGCCTAAAAGCCACAAGAAAAGCCAACATCATCGCAAGCAACCGAACAAAAAGAATAATTCCTATCCTAGAAGTAGTAGCTCGAGGAATTCCAATGTAAGTCCAAATCGTAATGCCCACAAGCAACGCAGGTAGGGCAAAAAACATCAACCCACCTACCGCTCGAGAACCCATCATCAATCCACCACCGCCCAGCGCCCCCTGCAATGCAGTCCATAGCATCGCTAGAACCACCAAAACCATCCCACCCCCCAAAGCAATTATCCTGCTACCCCGACTTACCAACAACGTAAACGCCGCTGGTAATCCTACCGCCACCGCCAATATTATCACCAAGGGCATAAGCACCGAAAGCAGGGGTAATGCCCCAAGCATTCCCATTGCAGTGGACCATGGCCATAGCGGATCAATCACCCAATCCATAGGGATAGCCTCCGCAATTCAGCAGTAGATACACGCATTTTCATGCAGGGAGTGGTTCCTTTTTATAAAACTTGTTCGCTGCAAAACTCTCCATCGTAAGAATAAAAGGCAGCAGCAAAAGCAACCAAGGCATCAACTCCAAGGGTGGCTTGTAATTCTGTCTGATACGCTCGGTCAAATCAGCATCCTTGCCCAAAGGTACAACCGATCCCTTGCCGAATAACTCTTCCACCTTTTCAATCGCAATCTTTTCGAGGTAACATTCTTCGGCTGCAATATTGAGACTAAAAGAGGAAAGCTCTTTTCCTTTGTTATCAAGAAGTTGATAATTACCCGGCTCAACCGCCTGCCTCAAAACCAAAGGGCCGCGATTTTCACCCAAATTAATCACGCTTTCTGTAGCACTCAAACCCGGGCCACGAAGCTGCAAAGGTGTTTTCAAAGGCGGTGCAGGCAACTGGATGACTACGGGCTGACCCGAAAGAAATTGCAATTCAGGAAGTCGACTCTCGCCGCCAAGATACTTCGCAGTTCGATCCAAAAGCACCAAACCAAAAGAGGAATCCTGCCAATAGTTATTATAAAACCGATTGCCTTCCATTTTGCTGCCATCCAAGGGCGTGGTGAACGCAACTACTTTTCCAGACCCGAAACTTTTCTCAATCAGTGCAGCATCCGCAAGGGCGCCATCAATTATGTAACTTGCAAGAATGCTGGAATCTTCAGAAGGCTTCACTTTCCATCGGCCTAGTACAAAAGGACGAAGTTCGGGACGATTAAAATCCGGATCAGCAGATGCAATCCAATCTTTAAAAGGTGCAGTAAGGGCATTAGCGCTATCGAATCCACCTAGCCAATACCCTTGCTTTCCTGCAGGAATTCGTTCAAAAGAGGTGTAAGTAATAGGCAAAAGTTCTTTGGCTTCTGGTGTACTATAGGATTCTAAATTCATGCCAGGTGCTGGCACAACAGCCAAGCCACCACCAGCCTTTACATACACCAGCAACTTCTGCAAAACTGCAGGGTCGAGCTTGTTAACTTGAAACAAGACAACTGTTTTGAAAGAAGAAAGATCATCCAATTTAGGTGCGCCCTGTAAAACCCTTGTCTCCGACTTAAAGGAACCCAAAGCATCGAGTGCAGCCCTGATGATCCGAGGTGTTTTTGTATCTTCTGCAAGGATGAGCACCCCGGGCTTTGGCCTAACCTGAAAAGTTGCGTATCGTTTATCATTCGCTTCCCAAGCATCGGTGGAGGACAACTTCGCAACGATTTGAAAATACTGTGGCCCAGATTCTAAATTTTCGAGCTTGGGTACGGGCAATTCAAACAACGCCTCGGTAGCTACACCTTTTGGGCAAAGATAGGATTTCTTATCCGCAATCTTCATATCTGCGGGCAGGTTTTCGATCGAACAACTTACCAAAGCCTTATGATCAATCCCCGTCGATCGTAAAAACATTCGGACATTAATACGACCACCCGGCTCTACAACTGTGGGCTCAACCGTCATTTTTTCAATTGCAAGCTCTGCAGGATTATCTTCACCAACATCGATGAACACCGTGGATACATCCTTTGGGATAACTACGCCCCCACCTTCCATGCCATTCCATGATTGATTAGTTCGATCTGAAAAAATAAAGACAAACTTAGGAGGCACACCTTCGCCTTCGCCAAGGGTTTGCAACAACCTGTATGCATAATTAACCTGAGAAGCGAGGGTTGTTCCTGCAGGGTGTGTTTTTAATTCTGCGAGTTTTTGCTCGACCTGCCTTCTTCCGGGTAACCATTCTTGAGCTGCAGGCTTTGCGTTTTCCAAACTAGCTGCAAGGTCGAGAACAGCAATTTTGCTATCAGGAGATATTTCATCAAGGAACTTACTTGCTTGGAAGCGAGCTTCATCAAGTCTGGATTTATCGCCTATTTTATAATCCATGCTGGGGGTGGAATCAAAAATCATGATCGCAGCAATCTGCTGATCCCTGCCAAAGGAAAAGTCACCCATGGTAATTCTGGGCCGTGATAACGCCAAACATATCAAGGCCACCACCAACATGCGTAAAAGTAAAAGCAACCAGTGTTGAATGT
>CAXNFS010000176.1:0-6604 GCA_964201235.1 Gemmataceae bacterium
GGTGCACCAGCGACGAGGATGAAAATCCATGCAATGCAAAGAGAGCAATTCATCAAGGCACGAGAATATCAAAAAAAGTGGGCTGATTATCGCAAGAAGAAAGAAACCGATGCCAAGGCAGAACCGCCCGAGGTGGACTTAGCACTAGAACCTTTAGTTGAAGTATTAGAACGCAAACGCACTGTTCATTTTCATTGTCATCGTGCTGATGATATCTACTCCGCATTTAAACTATCGCAGGAGTTTGATTTTGAGATCGTGCTGCAACATGCGACCGAGGCCTATCGCATTGTGGATGAACTTGCAAAAAAGAATGCATGGGTTTCACTAACTTTGGTGGATAGCCCCGGGGGCAAAGCAGAAGTATCAGGTTTGCTTGAAGAAAACGCTGCAGCAATCACCAAGGCGGGCGTGAAGGTTGCAATCAATACTGATGATCCCGTTACAGAATCGAGATTTTTTCTGCGCACAGGCGCAATCGCATTGCGAGGTGGAATGACAGAATTAGAAGCGCTTAGAGCACTAACATTAAATCCTGCAACGATGATGCATTTAGAAAAGCGTGTGGGTTCCCTTGAAGTAGGAAAAGATGCAGATTTTGTTGTACTTTCTGGTGCGCCCTTCAGTATTTACACACAAGTTCTTGCAACATTTATCGAAGGAAAACAATTATTTGATCGAACGGTTCATGAGAATTGGGCCTATCAAGCGGGCGGTTTTGCCTTGGTTGACAGAGAGAACAAACTGCCCAAGGTTCCTGCTGTGGTTTCAAGTATGCCCAAGGTAGTAGGAATTGATCTAGGCAATCTGAAACCCCCGATGTCTGAAACCCCCGAACGCCTTGCAATCTTTGCAGGTCGCATTCATACGGTTTCAGGAAAACCCATCCTAGAGGGTGTTGTGCTTTTAGAAAAAGGAAGGATCACTGCGGTTGGCAAAATTGGCGAGGTAAAAATCCCACCGGGCACCCCTGCTCTTGCCGTTGCAGAGGTCACCCCTGGCCTGATTGATGCTCATTCAAGCGTTGGGCTTTCTGGTGCATTAAACATTCAAGCTGATCAAGATCAGGATGAAAACACCGATCCCAATCAGGCTGACCTTCGAGTCATCGATGGCTTTAACCCTGATGAGGCTTTGCTCGAATTTCTTCGCAGGCAGGGCGTGACCGTTCTTCATGTAGTACCCGGCGCAGTCAATGTTATTGCAGGTCAGACAGGCATATTAAAAACATATGGCAACACTGTAGATGCCATGACAATTAAATTTCCTGCAGCGCTCATGATTAACCTCGGAGAAATCCCCAAGAAGACTTATCCCAACAAGGCGCCCACTACAAGGATGGCAACCGCAGCCCTATTGCGTAACGAGTTCAACAAAGGTAATGAACAACTTCGCAAGCGCTTAAAGGAAACAGATGGATCGAAGCTTGAACCCAAACCAAAGCTCGATCCTTTTGCGGATGCAGTTTCAGGGAAGTTGCCCGTGATCTTTTCGGCTCATCGTGCGGATGATATTCAAACTGCACTGCGCATCACTGCCGAATTCAAGCTTAAGGCCCAGTTAGATCAAGCCACCGAAGCCTATCTAATGACTGATGAAATTCGCAAGGCGGGCATACCCATCGTTTTGCATCCTACGATGCAGCGGGTTGCTAGAATGGAAACCTTTAACACCTTCGTAGGTAGTGCCCAAAGAATTTCCGAGGCTCAGATTCCCTTGGCAATCAGTTCGGGCTTTGAAGATTATGTACCCAAGACCCGGTCGATCAGGTTTGAATCAGCGATGGCGATGGCTCATGGATTTGGCTTTGATAAAGCCCTTGGTAGCATCACCCTTGAAGCTGCAAAAATCCTTGGCATAGACAAAGATTATGGCTCGATCGAAATAGGCAAGGTTGCAGATCTGGTGCTCTACGATGGTGACCCGTTCGAGCATTCAACCCAAGTGAAGTACACCATCATCGGCGGTCGAATCGTTTACAATCGTGATGACTATTTGAAAATGCCCTTCGCTCGCAGAGCCCTGCCCTTCTTAGGTTCAGGTGCTGGCTCCGGCGGTTGTTGCATCGGCTGGTAGGGTGTTTCCTAGAGCTATTATTAGATGATAGTTCATCTTAGGGTGATGAACACGATGCGAAAGTCATCTTCGGGTGCTGTCTCGGATGTGGAGTGAGAATTCTTAGTCTCCCACTTGTCCTAGATGCAAGAGGATCTTCCCCAGCGTAGGAACGACAAGCGGGAGGTGTTCAATGCCATCCGTGGGTAAGCATGAGCATTCGGTGCGCATCAACGAGGCCAAACGCCCTACGCTATCGTAGCCAAATCCCACCTGCGCCGATTTGTAATCCGCCGTGTACAAGGCCATCGACTGCAACCTCTGATTGTTCCATGCATACCACACACTTCCACCCTGGCTGTCACTCAGCCAAGTGCGGTTCCCCTCGTAGTCATAGGCCATGGAAAGGGTGACTTCAGGAACCACGCTGCCCGCATTATCCACCTGCGTGAGCCGACCCGCAAGATCATACTGATATTGATACGCCGTCACACCATCGGAGACCGAAAATTCCCGCGACTCCCGCAGGTACTCAGCACAGGATGACTTCTTCCCAATGCTTTTCGTTCTTCGTATTCCTTGGGACCAGATTAATCCTTACCATTGGATACCCTACGCTACGCTTTAGGCTATCATAGCCCATTGCAAGAGAATTCACGGAACGGGTAGGGAATTATAAAGCTCCAAGATTTTTTTGTAATTTCCCTTTTTGGCTACACTAATCGCCGTCCTGCCATAGCCATCCTCCAATTTCGGATCAGCCCCAGCCTTAAGCAATGAAACAATGATGTCATCGGGGTCGCGCTCTTCATTAAAAAAAAGGGTCGCGCAAATTAAAGGCCGACCAAGATAGGCTTTAATATTCCCATTAGGATTAACACCTAACGAAAGCAACCTTTGGACCCAATCATTGTCACTTATATGAATTGCTTTTTCAAGAAGCCCACCCATGCCAGTAGAATTTGTTGTTATACAAGCCCCCGCATCGACCAGCAGGTTAAAACAATCCAATCCATTCTTGTCGTATTTATTACGAAACAAATCAAACAAGGGGTTTTGCCCTGCATCATCTTGCAAATTAGGGTTGGCCCCTTTTTCAAGAAGAAATTTTACAGCCTCCGGAAATCTGTATTCACAAGCCAAATGAAGCAAAGTTCTATCATGGATAAAGCGAATGTTATTTGGGCCCAGATAAAAATAATGCTGGCAATCCGCCAGACTGTTTTTAAAACCATCTATATCTTTATTTTTAATAGAAATACAACATCTTGTTTCTAAAGTTACCTTGAGAATCAACTCCAATGCTTTCCAGCAAAAATTTAATATTAGCAGAATAATAAAAATATTGTAAGCCAACCGAGCCGCTCTTTTCATTTCAACACCTTTTTCTGTTGGCCTTTAAAATTAAAAAACCAAGTGTCTTGAAATCTAAGGTGGGTTTCCCCCGTTTCCCTACTGGTGCCGTCAGGGTAAGCTGTAAATTCTTTTCCAAAAGGGATTGCAATAATCCAATCATCCCAGGCGCGAACTGGGTATCCTGTGATTTTAGACAACTTTATGATAAACTTCTTGCCATCATCCTCTCTGGCAACACTACAGGCTTTTATTTCAATATAACTTGTTTTATCTGAAAAAGGTGACCTCTGCTCTTTCAGCCAGGTAAAAAAACTTAGAGCATCGCCTTCATTAGTCAAATTGTCCAAATTCATTGTATCCGAATATTTGTAAGCGCCAAAAGCTCCAATTGTTCCGTGCCCAGTAATTAGTAGAGTTTTTATTTTTCTACCATCAAGATCCTTTTTAAATTTCTCATGAATTATCTTCCATTTTTCAGGATCGTTTGGGTTTACCGTCATGTGAATGCTTGAGGTACTCCAAGCGTACCATGAAGCCGTACTGGTTGCAAAATCCTCAGAAAAAGAAATGCTGGCAGAGATTTCATTAGTTCCCCCTTTGAAATTGGGGTAAGTTAAAGGAGGAATTAATCCACTTGGATCCGTGGCATCCCCCGGTGCATTGCCCACATACCGATAAAGATTCACATCGCCTGCACTAAAGCCAATGGGATCCTGACTGATGAATCTTCCCGAGCCAGGGTCGTACCATCTTGCCCGGTAGTAGTAGATGCCCAGCTCAGGGCTATACTCCCTGCCAGTGAATTTGAACCGATCCCCCTGGCTGGGGTTACTCTCGCTTAAAATGCCGCCAAAACTGTCGTAGCTGATCTCATCCAAAACCGCACCCGAAGCACCCAAAATCTGCCTTACTGAACCCAGCCGATCCGCCAAATACCACTGAGGGTCCTCCTCCCCGGTGCCAATCCTGGCGAAGAGTTCATCAATACCGGGGCCGTAAAGATACCTTGTCTGCAGCTCGCCATCAAAATCCATGTACGGGTTGACCCCATCAAACACCGTCCAAACCTGATCCGGTTCTTCTGGGCCAGCGCCATCCGCATCCACCCACACCCCAACCCGCCTGCCCTCCACATCGTAAGTGAAACGCAACTCTTTAATCAAAACGCCATTAGCATCCTTGACCATTGCCTTGGTCAATTGATTGCGGTAATCCCAGAAGAACTCCGTCACCTGACCATCGCTGATGCGGGTCTTGGTCTTCTGGTTCCCTTCGAGGTCGTAGATGTAACTGTACTGCCCATCGTTCAAAAGCAGGTTGCCCGCGGCGGTGGTACTGGAAGAGCGGTTGCCATTGGCATCGAAGGCATAATCCTCACTTCGGGAGCCGGTCACGCTCAATAATTGCCCATTGGCATCCAGCGCATAACTAAGGGAGCCCTCCGGGTCTGTGCTGGCAACCACTCTGCCACCGACATCATAGGAGTAACTGAATTGAGACAGGGTGCTGGCATCCTCGCCAATCCCCTTGCTATGTGTGATGGAGGTTACCCGGTCGAGAAGGTCTAGGGTGTAGCCGGTGTTAATGGTGGTGTAGTAGTTCCCGTTGGTGGTGCGCGTCAACGAGGCCAAACGCCCTACGCTATCGTAGCCAAATCCCACCTGCGCCGATTTGTTATTTTCCGTGTACATGACCATCGACTGCAACCTCTGGTTGTTCCATGCATACCACACACTTCCACCCTGGCTGTCAACCAGCATGACCCGGTTCCCCTCGTAGTCATAGGCCATGGAAAGGGTGACTTCAGGAACCACGCTGCCTGCATTATCCACCTGCGTGAGCCGACCCGCAAGATCATACTGGGCAGAAAGAAATCAAAGGGGTCAGGTCTATTTTTACACGGGTTACCGCCACTTGCAAATGAAGCAGGGAAACTGAATTATCTTTTCAATTGCAGAAACCTGAGAGGCATTACTTTTTACTAGCACGAAAAAGAGGCCAAGCCCTATTGGATTTCTCCGGTGGCTGCTGCATCGGTTGGTAAACTTCTACGCAAGTATGCCGGGCACGACTTTGCCAAAGACATCGGTCAGGCGGAAGTGCCTGCCTTGAAACTTGAAGGTCAACTTCGTGTGATCAATCCCTAATTGTTGCAGCAGCGTCGCTTGAAAATCATGCACATGAACGCCATCGGTTGCAACATTCATTGCAAGCTCATCGGAAGCGCCATACGAAATACCAGGCTTAAAGCCGCCACCTGCAGCCCAGATGGTAAAGGCATAGGGATGATGATCACGGCCCCATTGAGGCCGATTGGCCAGATCGCCTTGGATAAAGGGAGTTCTACCAAACTCACCGCCCCAGATCACGATGGTATCATCCAATAAACCACGCTGCTTCAGATCGCGAACCAAAGCTGCAGAGGGTTGGTCGGTATCCCTGCATTGGTTGTAAAGTTCGGTGGTGATGCTGCGATGCTGATCCCAGCCTGCGTGCATGACTTGAACAAATCGGGTGCCTCGTTCAACAAGTCTGCGGGCCATCAGGCAGTTGTAGGCAAAGGTTCCGGGTTCGCGCACTTGTGGCCCATACATTGCAAGTGTCTTTTCAGATTCCTTGGAGAAGTCGGTAAGTTCGGGCACGCTTGTTTGCATGCGATAAGCCATTTCGTACTGAGCGATACGAGTAGCGATTTCAGGGTCGCCAAACTCTTTCAACTTGATCTCGTTTAATTTTGAGATGTCATCGAGTTGGGCCCTGCGCAGATTTTTGCTCATGCCTTCAGGGTTCGAAAGATAAAGAACGGGATCGCCACCGGAACTGAATTTCACACCTTGATGCTTGGAGGGAAGAAAACCCGAGCCCCAATAGAAATCGTAAAAGATCTGACCACAGGTGGTGCCCTTGCTGATAGAAGTCATGACCACAAAGGCGGGAAGGTTTTCTGATTCGCTACCCAAGCCGTAGGATAGCCAGGCTCCTAGGGTGGGCCTACCGGGAATCTGTGCGCCACTCAAAAAGAAAGAAATCGCAGGTGCATGATTCACCGCTTCCGTATGCATGCTTTTAATAAAGCAAATATCATCTGCAATCGATGCGGTATGAGGCAAGAAGTCACTCACCCATGAACCACTATTTCCCCGCTGCTTAAAAGGCTCGACAGGCGAAAGCATAACTTTGCCCTTGGGATTAC
>CAXNFS010000177.1:0-6577 GCA_964201235.1 Gemmataceae bacterium
GGGTTCGATGATATGGATCCTGCATCAAGAAAAAAAATGCGTAAGCGAGAAAGGTTCTATCTTTCTAGGCTGGGTTTGCCTGATATTGCACCATTACAATAACTCTTGAGGTCTTTTTGTCTCTCGAAAAGACGGAATCTTTGGTTTTACGAACTGTCGATTGGAGTGAAACCAGTCGCATTTCGACATTGTGGACAAAAAAGTTTGGAAAAGTAAGGGCTTTGGCTAAAGGTGGAAGAAGGCTGAAATCTTCCTTTGAGAATGCGCTTGATTTGCTAACCCACTGCAGTATTGTTCTCCTCCGAAAAACTTCTGGTTCGTTAGATCTACTTACAGAGGCTCAGGTTTTGCATGGGTTTTCAGGATTACGAAAAGATCTAAATGCTTTGCATGCTTCTTATTACCTTGCGGAGTTGTTATCTGAGTGGACTGAAGATTATGACCCAAACCCTGTAATTTTTGAGCAGGCCCTCCTTGCCCTGACTACTTGGAGCGACTTGGGGGATGGCAAAGTTTGTACAGGGCGGGAAGAAAGACAAGAGAGAATAGCTGCCGTTCTTTTTCGATTTGAATTTATTTTACTTCTAGAATTGGGCTTCCGCCCTGAGTTAAAAATGTGTACGGGCTGTTCTGGAGAAATTGATGAATTTCAAAATGTTTTTAGTCCTGCTGGAGGCGGCGTAAAATGTCGAACTTGTTCGCTTGCAGACAGGACTTCATTCAAAATCTCAAGCGAAAGCTTGCAGGTTCTTATTTCTTTGGAAGGTGTTTCGATGGAAAATCTGAAAATCATTCCCTTGCAAATACGAAAAGAGCTCAGGAAGATTTTCGGCCGCTACATCACTTACTTAATGGGCAGAAGGCCGAAACTGCTAACCTACCTGGAGGCAGGATGTATTTAAATTTACTTGAAAAAGTTGAAACCTCTAAGAGCATGTTTATGTCCAAATTAGCTGGATTACTTTTTCCGGGCTTCTTTATGCTGGCTTCCACCGGTTGCGTAACGGATGGGCTACCATTAATTGGGTTACCTGGTGCGCCTCCGCCTCCAAAAGAGAGTTTTGTGCTTGGTGCGGATGGTGGTGTTCTAGATAAACCTGTTGATCCTTCCAGCCCTGAAGGCAAACTTGCAGGTGCCAAAGAGCTTTTTAGAAACAAAGAATACAGCAAGGCCGAGAAAATATTTCACAGGCTTGCAGATGATAAAAAAAATCCGCTTACTGCTGAAGAAGGTACTTATTATGAAGCGGAATGTTTGCGGTTACAGGGCTATTACCCCAAAGCTGCTGACACCTATGTTAAATTATTAAAGAACTTTGAAAGAACTGCTTTTAGGGAACAAGCTGTTCAGCATATGTATGATATCGCAAATTATTGGCTCGATGATACCCGCGAACAAATGCGTGAAACCAAAGAATATCGCGATGGCAAGCGTTGGTTTGTTACTCCAAGGTTCCTTAGCTTTGATAAGACCAAGCCTTTGATCGATCGAGAAGGTCGCGCGATCGAAAAATTAGAGCAAGTTCGTTGGAATGATATTAGTGGGCCGCTTGCAGATAAAGCTCTTTTTCTTGCTGGTAGCGTTAAATTCTTTAATGAAGATTATCGCGAGGCTGATCATTATTGTACTCAACTCGTTGTGAGGCATTCGAATAGCGAGCTTGCTCCTCAAGCCGTTGAACTTGCCATTATTTCTAAACATATGAGTACCGGTGGTTCAGATTATGATGGCCGTAAGGTGGCTGAAGCTCGACAAATGGTGCACTCAGCTTTGCAGAATTTTCCAGTGTTAGCAGAGAAGAAAAAAGATTTTCTTTCACGACAGTTAGTCGGTATCACTTTTCAGCAAGCTGAAAAAGATTTTAAGATGGCAGAGTTTTACAAGCGTACTGGGCATCCTGGTTCCGCGTATTTTTATTACGAGTTGGTGCGTCGTAGGTACCCAAATACCAAGTTTGCAGAAGAATCTGATAAACGGATGGCAGAGTTGAAAACCAAGGCCGAGAAAGAGCATGGTTATCTTCCAGGTGGGCCAGATCAACCAATAGAGCAGGTGCCTTTAACTCCTGAAATTGCTCCGCCACCAAAGGCAATTGATCGATCGATAGAAGAAGGCCCAGCACCCGTACAATCCCAGCAAGGACTTCCTCCGCATCCAGATGCTAAACCCGTCAAGGACCCTAAGTCGGTTCCTATGCCTAAACCTCTGAATTAATGGTGATACCCATGAAAAAACCGAATTCAGTATGTGAATCAAAATCTTTGTTTATGGTGTTGTTCGCCAGCTTGATTGGATTTGTTTGCCCTGCGTGCATGCAAGATGGGCATTTAAAAATACTCAGATACACCACCAAAACTAATTTTGACTCAAACATCCGTACTGTTCGCGTGCCTTTGTTCAAGAATAGTACATTTACGCCCGGTGGTGGTGCAGGGCAGGGCTTAGAAAATGAGCTTACGCTTGCAGTTATTCGAGAAATCGAATCTAAAACGCCTTACAAGGTGGTTAATGGTAGTACTCCTGCAGATACGGAATTATCTGGAAGTATTGTCAATTTTTCGAAGAACATCATTAATCGCAATCAGCTTAATGAAATTCGAGAAGCTGAAACCAACCTTGCGGTCCAAATTATTTGGAAAGACTTGCGTACGGGTGAAATTTTATCCCGGCCCAAAGCGGATATAAATAAGGGCACTCCAGTTGCACTAGGCGGCGATCCTAATGTTCAGCCTGATATAACTCCTGTGCTTGTAACTTCCCTCACTAGTTTTATTCCTGAGTTGGGGCAATCTATTACCTCTGCAAGAAAAACGAATGTTGATGTTCTTGCGACGCAAATTGTCGCTATGATGGAGATTCCTTGGTAATGGAGTCTTCGAATGTTGTGGAAAGTTAAAGACAAATTATTCAATCTTACGGAACGCCCATTAGTCATGGGCATTCTTAATGTTACGCCAGATAGCTTTTCCGATGGTGGAGAACATCTTTCAATTGCTTCTGCCGTTGATCATGCTTTACGAATGGAAGATCAGGGCGCAGATATAATTGATATTGGTGGGGAATCCACTAGGCCCGGGGCCCTTCCTGTTTCCCTTGACGATGAAAAAGCAAGAATTCTTCCTGTAATTGAAAAGCTGGCAGGAAGGCTCACTTCCTGTATTTCGGTTGATACAACCAAAAGTCAAGTTGCAGAGGCAGCGATAGATCTCGGTGCCCAAATAATTAACGATATTAGTGCTCTTACTTTTGATCCTGCAATGTTGGAGCTGGCAGCGAAGAAAACTTGTAGTTGGGTTATTATGCATATTAAAGGAACTCCTGCAAATATGCAGCAAAATCCTTCCTATGACGATGTTGTCGCTGAGGTTTCAAGCTTTTTGAGCCAGCGGTATCAGATAATGGTTATGGCTGGGGTTGATCCTTTGTCGGTAAGCATTGATCCGGGTATAGGGTTTGGGAAAACTTACGATCATAATCTTGAACTGATTACCGGGTTTACTTCTTTGAAAAAGATAGGATTGCCTATTTGCCTGGGAGTTTCTCGTAAGAAGTTCCTGCAGACTTTATTAGGAAGAAAAATGGAGGAAAGGCTTGCAGGAACACTTGCTGTCTTGTCTTATTCCTTATTGCATGATTCTGCACAGATTTTTAGAGTGCATGATGTTATTCAGGCGAGAGACCTCGTGACAACCATTAAAGCGTTGCAATCTTTTACTATGAAACAAAATCCCATACTTTAATTGTTTAGCGTTGGAGAGCCTTTATTTTGTATGAAAGAATCCTTCACACTTGGGAAATGCTTGATGCAAGGGCGATTGTGCAAATTGCAATCCTTGCTGTTGCCATTTTCTTCCTACTTCAATTCCTAGGGCGAAGTCGAGGCATGGGGGTTGTGCGTGCATTTGGGTTGGTTGTGGTTGGCATGTTTCTTTCTGCCCAAATTCTCGTCAGCATCTTCAACCTAACTGTTGTTGGCAGAATCCTTGATTATCTATTAGCTACCATGCTTCTTGCCTTGCTTGTTATTTTCCAGCCCGAATTAAGGAGGGGCTTGATGTGGTTGGGGAAATATGGCGTTTTATATGCCATCACTTCTTCCAGCAAACGCCCTGTTGTTGATAAACTTTCCGATGCTGCAGAGGTTCTTGCGGGGCAATTTGTAGGCGCATTGATTGCTATCGAGAGGGAAATACCTCTTACGGTTTATGTTGAAACTGGAACTCGGGTTGATGCTGAAGTTTCTCCCCTTTTAATCCGTGCTATTTTTCAAAAACAAAGCCCGCTTCATGATGGCGCCATGATTGTAAGTAATGGCCGAATTGTAGCTGCAGGGTGTCAGTTGCCATTATCTCCCGTCGAAGTGAGTTCTAAAAATCTGCATGGTATGAGGCATAGGGCAGCTTTGGGTACTAGTGAAGAAACAGATGCAATTTTGCTTGTTGTAAGTGAAGAAACGGGCAGGATTACTTTGGCTTCAGCAGGGCAATTAGAAGTAGTTCCGAGAGAAAATCTTTGTCGAAGGTTGGCTGAACTTCTTGAATCTAATACTGCCCATGTTCGAGAAATCAAAGAAAATGATAACAAAAATCAAGAAGCAGATAGAGTAGCTTGATCAGTTGCGAGGTACATTAACGTGGATTATAAAGTTTTCTCAAACTGGCTGAAATTTAAATGGGTCGATCGGTTTAGCTCTCTTGCAGTGGCCTTTGCTTTGGCACTGATGGCATGGCTTTACGGTAGCAATCGCGACCAAGAAATTATTGATAATGTAACCATCCCTGTTGTAGTTTCACTAAATTCCCTGCAGCAAGATCATTTCATGCTTGATGTTGTTTCAAATATGAAAGTCCGTGTTTCTTTTTCGGGATCACCATTAAAAATTCGCGAGTTTCAAAGGTCCCTTGAACATGATGAATGCGTTTCCAAAATTGAATACAGTGTTACTGAAGAGCGGTTGGGGGAATATAAGTTTGGCGATAATGTTGTTATATCCGAAAGTGATATTCCGGTTCCTCAAGGAGTACGGGCAAGGCTGGTGGATGGTAAAAACAAAATTCCAGTAACAGTGTACCGGGTTGGGGAGAAGTTAATTCCTGTTCGATTAGAGAGCGGTATGGAAGGATCGGTGTTAAACCAGATTTTAATCGAGCCTGCATCTGTATTGGTCAAGGGTCCAATCGAAATATTAGAACGCACAAAAAGTATGCCCACGCATTTTACTGCTATCCCCTTTAGCCCGATGGGTTTTCAAAACAATGTTTCGCAATCTGTTCGTGTTTCTGTGGTGGAGGAACTTGAAGGAAAGCCAGTGAGGGTTTTGCCTCCGAAAGTTTTGATTAGATCCATTCCTGAACCAAAAAAGACTTACGATCTTTCTGATGTTTCGATTCGTTTTCTTTGCCCTTCGAATTTTGCATTTAAGCCAAGGTTTACTGATGAGCGGTCTGCGAAATTAGATATTAAAATACAAGGTCCGGTTTTAAGTGATCTTCCTAAGATCCTTGCTTATATCGATCTTACCGCTAGGCCAGGTACCCCAGGGTTGAATGTGGAGTCTGTTAAATTGCAACTTCCTCGAGAATTTTTATTGCTGGAAGAGTTTGCAAGGGAAAGAACCATAGAATTAATACCATTAGAGGGTGCCAAGAAACCTACAGTCCCATTAGGTGCGGCCCCCTGATTGAAACTCTAGGTGGAATTGTTTGATGGATATTAAAAATTACGCTCAGGAAATAGCTTTTAAAGCCAAGAATGCTGTTGCACAACTTGCAAATTTAAGCACCCAGCGCAAGAACGATTGGCTATTGGCCGCATCGACTCGGTTACTAAATGCTTCTGATAAAATCAGAGATGCAAACCAAATTGATCTTTCCAATGCCAAGGAATTTTCTTTAAGCGCTTCCCAGATCGACCGGCTTACTATTACCCCTAAAAGATTGACAGAAATGGCCCGTTCGATGGTCGAAATTGCCTCTCTTGAAGATCCCATTGGCAGGGTTCTTAAGGGTGGGTTTCGCCCTAATGGGTTGCAAGTACTTAAAATTGGGGTTCCTTTAGGTGTGTTGTTTTTTATTTATGAGTCGAGGCCTAATGTTACCTCCGATGCTGCTGCGCTGAGTTTCAAAAGTGGCAATGCGATTATCCTACGCGGAGGCAAAGAAGCTTTAAACACTAATAAGATTCTGGTTGAAATCCTTCAGGCTGAACTTATTAACTCTGGCCTTGCAGTTGATGCCATTCAACTTGTTCAAATTCCTGAGCGTGAAGTTGTGGGTGAGTTGCTGTTGAAATCTGATCTAATTGATCTTGTTATTCCCCGAGGTGGGAAGGAACTTATCAAGCGTGTTTCTCTTGAAGCAACCATGCCCGTTATGAAGCACTTTGACGGGAACTGCCATGTTTATGTTGAAGCGAGTGCAGATTTGGAGATGGCTGCAAAAATCCTAGTGAATTCGAAGTGCCAAAGGCCAGGCGTTTGTAATGCTGCTGAAAGCCTGCTTATCGACCAAAAAATAGCACACCTCGCTTTGCCTGTTTTTCATAAGGCATTAATCGCTTGTGGTGTGGAGGTTCGCG
>CAXNFS010000178.1:0-6517 GCA_964201235.1 Gemmataceae bacterium
TCACGGCTTGCCCGCAAGTTCTGAAACAACTTAGGCCAGGGAGATAATCCAGCTTTCTTGATGATGCCGGTTAATCCCTGCCTCAAATTACTCGAACCCGTGATTTCTCTTGAGAAGATGAACTTCTCGCCTTTCTTGGCAATTTTAAAGGCTTCCAGTAATGGTTCCAATATCTGAGGAAACAAGGGAATCCATCGATGATCTTTTCCTGGAATATGTTCTGTCTTCGAAGAAATTAGTTAACCCTGTATGCCTTAAAATCTCTGAGGTTAGTGGAATAAAAGCACTGCCGGACTACTTCAGTTCGTCTGATGTTTCAGGAAAAATCTGCTTTTTAGATGAGTTAATTACCTGCCAGATTAGTGAAAAAAAGGCAATGCCTAGTGAAATGGAAACCTGTTCAATAACAGGAACGATTGGCATACGTGAAGAATTGATTCGATGTAAAGTTAGTGAAGAATACATCGTAAAAGAAGAATCTGGAAGATCTGACGTTTCAGGAGTTCTAGTAAAGAAAACCCTACTGACGGAATCCCAAAAGCCACCACATCGGTTTGGTTTACAAAATGAAATGGGCATTTGCAAGGAATCAGGAAAGTTATTCTTATTAGATGAGATGGAAAAATCTAAGATTTCTGGCAAACTTGTAGACAAAGATCTCTTAGTAAAATGCAATATAACCCTAATGGTTGCTTTAAAAGCTGAGTTGGTCCAATGTCATGAAACTATGGGGTATTTTCATCCAAAGGAAACTGCAAAATGTGGATCCTCGGGTATCATTTGCAGAAAAGACCTTTTGGTTAAAAGTGATGTTTCAGATCAATTAGTTTTAGAAAGGTTTCTAAAAAGATGTGAAATTACGAACAAATTTTGCGTGCTTTCAGAAATGGCCAGTTGTGAATTAACAGGGAAACATGTTGCGATATCCCAGCTTGGAATTTGCGAGAAGACAAAACGAAGTGTGATTTTGAGTCTTTTGGGGCAATGTGCTATCACCTTTAAAACTTTTTTAATTGAAGAACTTGGCGCAAGCAGCTTTAGTGGAATTACTGTATTAAACTCATTGTTATTTTCTTCAGAAAAAAACACTTCCCGTTTTGGGCTAGAATCTGAAATGGTAACTTGTGGCGTAACAGGAAAACGCCTTCTGATTGATGAAACAGCCAAATCTGTATTTTCTTCTCGTATTGCGGATCTAGACTTGTTTGAAACTTCTGATGTTTCGGGTAAGTTAGCTTTAAAAGAAGAAATGAAGGTTTGTGAAGTCAGTGGCTTTAATCTATTGCCAACAGAGATAGGTACTTGTTCAGAAAGTGGCAAATTGGTTGATATTAGAATGCTTCTGAAATGCGAAGACAGCCAATTACAAACATTACCAGAATTTTTATCAAGGTGTGGTGTAACCAATAAAAGGGTACTAATCTCAAGGATGGTAGAATGTGGGTTAACAAAAACTTATGGTCTTAAAACCCGCATGAATTTTTGTGAGCATTCCAAACAATTTATTATCCCACTGCGAGCGGTAATATGCCAAGCAACAGAAAAAGTAATCGCAGAAATTTACGCTGGTCGATCAGATTTCAGCGGAAGAATTGTCTTAGCTACTCTTCTTATTGCATCAGAAAAAATGCCTTATCGTAAAGGAATTGCGAGCGAATTACAAAAATGCGAGGTAACACAAAAACTAATACTTAAAGATGAGATTGGTGTATCGGAATGGTCTGGAAGGAGTGTTGACAAGGCTCTTCTCCTCCGTTCTAAGGTATCGAATCGATTTGCAATTAGAGATGAAATGGTTGAATGTCCAGAAACCAAAGAGCTTTTGTTTCCCGATGAAGCTTTGCGATGTTCTGTCACGGGAAAAATGGTGGACAAGCGCCTCTTAATTCGAAGTGAGTTGTCTGGAGAATACGGACTTAAAAAATTATCTGGATACTGTGAAGTTACAAAAAAGTTGGTGTTACTCAATGAACTTCGGATCTGCGCTTTCACTAAAATGAAAGTAATTTCAAAAGAACTTGTTACTTGTTCTGTTATCGGCAAATTGGGCGCAAGAATTAAAATGCTCCAAAGTTCGGTCTCAGGAAAATATGTTAGCCCACAAAAAGCATATCGTTTAGCTTATAGTGACTTAATTGGGTTACCAATTGAATGTCAGGTATGCTAATGGTTTGGCCTAGCAGTTCTAATAAATGAATTAGCGATTTGTTCTTTAACTAAATTACATTATTGTAAAGATTTTTTAAATAAAGATTCGGAACTTAGTGCTTTAAGAAAATTAATGGATGAACGGGACGTAAGTCGCAGCCAAAATTTTTTACCAAATACACAAAATTTGTCTCAGTGCATTTATTTATTACAGGAAATCGATCCAGCATTCTTTAAAACAACAAGTAACATTTGGATTACAAAAGGCCCTAATACCAGATATGCGGTTTGTGTTGAATTAAAACAATGGTTTGGGATGTCATCAAAGTTTGTTGGTTTTATTGTTGATACTACCAAAGAGTTGGAAATCAAAGGTGTGGGTGTTTTGGGGGCCGCTTCAAATAATAAAATTTTGATCGAGCAAGAGATTGTTTTTAAAAAAATAGTTGACCTTTTAAAGCCCAAGCGTATCTCGTCTTAGCTATTATTCTTTATTCCCTTGGAGTAAATTGCGTCCAGTTTAAGCTTCTTAGATTATTGTGGATAAAATCGGGTGCAGTTAAGGTTGCGTAATCAATCATTCCTGGCATAGTTGATAAGGAAATTGATTTCATATGATTGACATATTTTTGTCAACTAGCCGCGGGAGATCATTTTTTGGCCCAGTCGGAACTGCGGTTGGTGGATTTGTAGGTGGGGTAGCAGGTGGCGTGGGAAGAGCTATAGTTGGCGATAAAGTTATAGGTGAAGCTGCAGGTGCTGCTACAAACGCAATTCACAGCACGGGAACCACTATAAAATCTGGAGCGAGTTCGACTATAAACTGGATTGGTTATTGGGTTGGTTGGTAATTACCCAAATGATTCATTGCTGTATTAAAAAAAAGGAAGGTTGTATGAAAATGCAGCCTTCTTTTGATTTTATTTTAGTCATTGTGTTTTAATAGAACTGTTAAATATGAGGTATCTAATAAAATAAATTCGGAAAATATCAAACATAGAGTCCAAAATTAAGATAATAGTAACAGATTAATTTCAAAGATATTATTTGCCTTCAATTCTTCCATTTCTTAAAGTATTTAATGATTGAATTATTAATTACCAGATTATGGATTAATGGTTTTATTTAGGAAATAAATAATGGTTTACCATTCAAAACTTGAAACTCTCAAAGAGAGATTAAGAAAATTGATTCAGATCAAAAGGAAAGTGAAAGATGAACTTAAACTTTTGGAGATTGACGAAAAAATTGATGCAATTGAAGATAAGATAAAAATCATTAAAGAGGACCTTCTCGAAAAAGGGTGGGTCGATGGCAAAAATGGCTTGGAGTGTGTTGGTAATGATGACGATGATGACGACGATGATGACGACGATGATGACGACGACGATGACGACGACGACGACGATAAGGATAATAGCAATAAACCTATCAATAATTTTTTATATTTCGTTTTGCTGATAAGTGGATTTATAATTGGAGCTTATTACATTTATTTAAATAGTACTGCAAATACCATGCTAATTTGTAATGTGGCAGTGTTATTGTTTCCTGGAATTTATGGTTTGATTTTTTTTGAGGATAGAACTTATCGTAGAATTTATCAATTCCGAATTAAATTAACAAAATTTTTGAGACCAATTTTCCTTGGAATACTAGTAGGTGTTATTGGTTCATTTTGTTATTATTTTAACAATCTTTTACCATCTGGTTTAGATTGGGGCCCATTATTATTGATTTTAATTTTTTGTATTTATTCGGTAGCTTTATTAGGTATGTCTGGATATATAGATGTTTTTAAATTTGTTCCTGAAGAATTAGTTTTTGTGTTAATAATCTTATATTATATTGGATTTTTATTTTTAGTAATTATTTTTATAGGTGCGGGGTTAGAAAATTATTTTAAGAATAAAAGAAATGGAATTAGGGCGACTGAAATAAATTTTATAGATCATTTGGGAACCAAACTTTAAAAGTATTTGTTAAATTCTAAGTTTTGTTTATGAAAACAATCTTGTTGGTTTTCTCAGGAAATATTAATCATTTCTACTAAGATGAAATTTTTTTATTAAGTACTTAAAATAATTCTACACAACCTGAGTTGTTAAGTTTGCCTAATTCCATTTTTGTTTTTTTTGAAGGTAATGCCTAGAAAGGGTATGATGATTAAGTGATTTAGATTTCTTAAAGCTGATAAGGTCGAATTCAGTATGCCCATGAAAATTGAAGATTGCATTTCCAATTGGCAAAACTCTCTCTTAGACACCAGTAAGCGAAATCGTCTCATTAAGTTTTCGCACGGCCGTGCAGGGATGTTTGTAATCTCACCCGTGTTGGCCCAATTCTGGGAATTAATCAATGAAGATAATGCCAAGATGCTATTTCCTTGGAAAAGGGATCTGCTAAAGATTCGCCATGAAGATGTAGAATCCTGGGAAGAGTCATTAGAAAGATCGTCGCAATCATCAAAGCAAACTGCAATAACCAAGTCGGGTGTTTTGCCAGACAATCCAGAAGCAACCCAAATCATGCTTATTGCTGAAAAAAGTTCACTCTACGAAAAACCCCAACCTGCCAAGGAATCCCAATATCCAACAACAATTACTGAAGCGACAAAAAGATCCAAAATTTCAGATCGATTAAAACCTAATCATATCCTCACGGAATTCACCGATCGGAAATTAAATGCCAGTCTCTTAAAGCTAAGTCGAACTGCATCTGAATCTGAACAGGAACATGGGTTATCAACATTGTTTTTGTCGTTTGGTTTCCTTAAATGGTACGAAAGCTTGGATAGCAACGAACCGATTTACTCGCCCTTGGTTTTGTTACAGGTAAAACTGGAGCGAGAGGCAGTGGATGCGCCGTGGGAAGTTTCTTTGGAAGAAGATGACCCCGCAATGAATCATTGCCTAAGGCAATTGATGGAGAAGGACTTCCATATCAAACTGCCGATGCAGGAAAATAGCAGTGAAGAAAATAGCGAGTTATTTCCTATTCTTGATTATTTTGAACAAGTTCGAACTTCCATTAAATCAATGCCTCGGTGGGAAGTGACTCAAGGTATTGGCGTGGGTATTTTTAATTTTCAAAAACTTGCGATGTGGGAAGATTTGGAAAAAAATGCGGTCCGTATTGCACAGCATCCGCATTGTCTGGCTATTTCTGGCATTCAAGGAACCATGGCGGATTCATGTAGCGACCCGGTTGCAGCTCAAGATTTGGACGACAAGGTTCATCCCAAGGACAATCATCAAATTTTGGTGGCTGATAGCAGTCAGCAGGAAGCGATCGAACAAATTAAGCGTGGCGCGAACATGGTGATTGATGGCCCCCCAGGAACTGGAAAAAGCCAAACTATTGCAAACACCATTGCAGAGCTTATTGCCCAAGGTAAAACAGTTTTATTTGTAAGTGAGAAAACTGCAGCGTTGGAAGTAGTCAAAAAGCGCTTGGATGAAAGAGGGCTGGGAGATTTTTGCCTGCCACTGCACAGCAACAAGACCAACAAAAGAGAGATATTAGAAAACCTTCGTAAATGTTTGGAGCAACCCAAAGAAAAGCATTACGATTATTCCAATGATCACGACCAATTATTTGCGCTACGAAAAAAATTGAACAATTATGTTCGTGAATTACATAAGAAGCGCTCTCCTTTAAATACAAGCGTATACGAAATACATGGCTTGCTCGCAAAAATGGATGATGTCAAAATCAATTCTAAATGGGCGCCTTTGAATATCGATTCGATGGATCAGGAATATTTAAGGAAATCAATCGAGCTTCTTGAGACCCTCCCGAAGTTCCAAGCTATTTTCGCAGATTATAAAATTCATCCATGGCATCAATGTAAATTCATTACTATCAGTCAATTAGTTACGATGGACCTAGAAAACCATTTAGAAAAACTTACGGAGTATTTTGCAGGAATTATTGCGATAAACGCACAACAGATTCTTGGGGTTTCACAACAAATACGAACCCCCAACGATTTAGTAACAGGGATGGAATTAGGGAGAAAAATTTTAGCAGTTCCATTGTTGCCTAAGGAATGGTTTAACAAATCGCCGTTGAAGATGGGTAAACTTGCAGGGGAAATATTTGCATCGAAAACGCAATTGGAAGAATCAGAAAAGAATCTAGCTTGTTTTGAAAAAGGCTTTAAAGACCAAGTTGTTCCTGAAAAAATAAAAGAACTTGTTCTTAAGTTAAACTTAACCGGGGAAGGTGCTCCAAACAGCACGGTATCCTTTCGAACCAGAATTGAAGATTTGCGAAAAGCTTTAACGCTATATCCAAAAGTTCAGCAAGATTTGATTCTGATTATTAAAGCTTACAATGAAGCGACAACAATTCTGGAAATAACAAA
>CAXNFS010000179.1:0-6497 GCA_964201235.1 Gemmataceae bacterium
TGAACCAACTTTTCCGAAGCTTTTACCTCCCTTTCAAACCGCTTAATAGATTCCGTATCGAACTTCCCTTGAGGAAGAATTACTTTGATTGCAACTAATTTAGCAACCTCAGGGTGGTACGCTTTATAAACCTGCCCCATACCACCTGCGCCAAGTTTTTCTTGAATGATGTACTTGCCAAAAGTAAGTCTATCGCTTTTGCCTGCGATTATTTGTTCTGCCTGAAATTTAGTCAGCAGTTTGGATTCGATCAAATCTTGGATAAAAGTTTCAACATTTTGATGACGAGTTTTTTTTTCTTCGACAGCACTTAATTTTTGTTCTGTTAATATTCCAGAATCAAGTAATCGTTGTAGAAATGTTTCGAAGTCAACCGCCATTGTTTCATCTTTTGTAAGAATTTAAATTATCGAACTATTTTAAAAGATGATAACAGCAATTAATTTGTCTTTGCCAATCGAAAACCAATACCAATGGTTCTACTAGAGGGCGGATTAAAATCCCCACGATAAGAAGAGCGGATATTCGAAACATGAAAATAATTAAACGACCCGCCCCTTATAACACGGCGAACACCTTCTTTTGGTCCTACTGGATCTACTAATGGGCCTTCAGGGTAATTTGCAAACCAATCACTGCACCATTCCCAGACATTGCCATGCATGTCGTACAAGCCAAATGCATTGGGTTTGTAACTGCCTACTATAACAGGTTTGTCTATTTTTGACTCATCATAATTAGCATCTTTGCTTGTGATGGTTTCACCAAAAGCAGTTGCAGTAGTTGTACCCGCTCTGCATGCGTATTCCCACTCAGATTCAGTAGGTAAACGGTACCCACCTTTAGTTTTTGAATTCAACACCTTAATAAATTCTTGGCACTCAACCCAGGAGACATTCGTGACAGGTAATTTTGACCCAACATTAACGCTTGGATTTTTACCCATCAGGGCCTCCCACTGTTCCTGCGTTACTTCATATTTTCCAATCAAAAAACTTTTTGTAAGGGTCACCTCATGTTGAGTTTCATTTTTTTGTCGCCCTTTTTCAGTATCAGGCGAACCCATCTTGAATTTGCCAGCAGGAATAAAAACCATCTCTAGCTTAATTCCCTTACCAAGATCTATAGCTTCAACTTTTCCAGGCTTCACTTCTTGGGCCATTACAAAAATAGAACCAACAAAGCTGATCATAAAAGCCGTTAAAAATATTTTCTTCATCATTGATAATTCCATTAAAAGTAAAACTTATTGGATTTATGTTAAAACAATTTACTGGCACTGTCCATCAGCAAAAGAACCATCAAATTATGTGGCTAAATTATTGGTAGGCCAACCGCGCCTTATGATTGCTCTCGCCTGAAATCGTGTGAAAGGGTGCAGGTAAGATTATCACTAATCGGGAGTTCATTGAATAGGAAGAATTCCGGAGCTAATCAGCTTGATAAAGAAAGATGAAACAAGAATAAATTGATTAAAGAAAGCACGCTTATTCCATATGTTCAGGATTGACATTGCGGAGCCAAACCTCCCAAACGCCTGGCAGAGCGGGAGATTTTAAAAAAAGCGGCGGTCTTTTTTGAGCAGTATTAGGATTACGCTTTCAACATAGACCCAAGACGTTGCCCGGACTGATTGAATGGCTCTTTCAAGGCCGATGACGGCAACAAGATACTTCATCTTTTCCTCGAAGGGGTTCATGGTGCGGCCCTTTCACTACCGTAATCAGGCAGCAGCATGCTGCCCAATTCCGCTTCGATTTCTTCGATCGTGGGCATGCTGGTATCCAGCGGTTCAGGCAGGGAGCGTACGAGTTGGTATTCCGCCACGCCGATTGGTTTATTGATGCCGGACAGAGCGTATTCTGCGACCAGACGGTTTTGCTTTTTGCACAGCAGCAGGCCGATGGTGGGTTTATCGTCGGAGGCCTTGATCTGGGCATCCACGGCTGAAAGATAAAAGTTTAACTGGCCCGCATGCTCGGGCTTGAAATCTACCCCTTTAAGTTCAACTACTACATAGCATTTGATGCGAGTATGGTAAAAAAGAAGGTCGATAAAGAATTCATCACCCCCCACCTCAAGCCGGAACTGGCGGCCCACAAAAGCAAAGCCTGCGCCAAGTTCCAAAAGAAATCGGGTGATATGGCGAATGAGAGCATTTTCAATATCTCGCTCGTGGGCCTCATCTCCCAATCCTAAAAAATCGAAGAGATAAGGGTCTTTCAGTGCCTCAACTGCAAGCTGCGCATGGGGATTAGATAAACGGCTTTCGAAGTTGGTCACTGCAGCGGCCTGCCGCAAGTGAAGGTTGTTCTTGATGTGCATATCGAGCGTACTCCGAGACCAGCCGTGGGAAATGGTCTGTACTGCATACCATTCGCGCTGAGTTCCCTCTGAAACCTTGGTTAGAAGCGTGACAAGGTGGAACCAAGGCAATTGGGCAGCAGGCTGCTGCCCAAATAAGCCGCTAGGGATCTGCTGAGCAAAAAACTTCATGTATTTGAGGTTGCGGCTAGAGAAGCCTTTCATCTTTGGAAAAGCTTCACGCAGATCGCTAGCCAGACGATCGATGACTTTGGCACCCCAACCCTGACGGGACTGCCGTTCCAGTATTTCGCTGCCAAGGTAGTGATAGAGGAGCACCAGTTCTTGATTAACAGCAAGCGTGGCACGCTGCTGGGCACTGATAATGCGAGATTTGAGGCTGACCAGCCAAGGTGTATAATCTGCCGGTAGAATAGATTTGCTAGAGGCCATAACCCTGCCCTTTCAATTTAGCTTTGATGGCCTGCTCCAATTTTGCAGACTCTGCATATTGTTCCCAAGCCGCAAAAGGCGGTCTACGATAGCCTAGGGCAACACCATGGGTCTAATGTTCAAAAAAATCATAAGGCCAAGTAAAGCATAGCGTTGGAAATCCCAGAGTCTGTTTGAGATACGCAATGCGTAAAACGAACATTGAACAGCAAGGCTACAAAAGCTTAGGTGAGGGATAAGCACTTCCAGAACAGCTTGTAAGTCTCCGGATGAATGAAGCACAGCGCCAGCCTTGATAAACACAACCGAAGGTGAGAACAAAAAAGGCCACCAAAACATTCCAGGCCACCTAAAAGGCCACCAAAAATTAGAACCTCTGAGATACCTAGAGAGTCTACAAGAATCTGAAATAGAAAGTCTTACGATTCTACAAGGTGTTGGCAGTTCAGAAGTTGAAGGGGTTTTACCGAGGAAAAGAGAAGTGCGCCCGGTTGGAATTGAACCAACGACCCTCGATTTAGGAAACCGATGCTCTATCCCCTGAGCTACGGGCGCAATTACTTCAGTATTATTCTATGAACGAGGCTTTAGTAAGTCTCTCCCCCTTTACTAACCAAAGAAAAATCTTGCTAAAACGAGGTAAAACACCAAAGCAGCCATATCTGCACAAACAAGGGCGATAGGGCCCGCAGCAACCTGAGGATTCATCTTCATAATTTTTAAAATATTCGGCACGCCCTGCCCTGCAGCAGCGGCAAGCGTCACTCCTCCTGTGATGCCCACTAGCAAAGTAGCAGTAAGACGAGCATCCCAAAATTGCAAATAAGAATAGACCACCACAAGCAATGCTGTTCCCAAACCTAAAGCTAAACCAGTCAAACTCTCACGATAAAGCTTGGTAAAAAGCTTACCCCAAGTAAGGCCATCCTTTTGCATTGATTGAAGAGAAATACTGACCGATTGAATGGCAACACTTTCTGCAAGCGCAAGTACGATAGGAATAAAGAGTGCAAGGACAACAAATTTCTCAAGTTCATTCTTAAACAACCCAAGAAGGGAGGCAGCAATTAAACCCCCCGCGACATTACAAACCAGCCAGGGAAATCGAACGGAAAACCCTGTCCAAATCCCAGAATTTTTACCTTCTTCCCAATGAACCCCGATAAGTTGAAAAAGATCATCGTAGGTATTCTTGGGATGGTCATTAGAAAGATCCTCACTCATGCTACTTATTTCTGCATTATAAGTACGAATATCAAGCATGCCTACCAATATGCCAGATTCATTCACTACCGGAAAAGCAAGGAACTTATACATGGTAAAAAATTCGCATGCATCAAAGATGGTTGCAAAGGTAGGAATTGCAACGGGCCTTTTCACCATTAAATCATCGATAAGTTTTTCGGGTGCGCTTAGAAGAAGCGAGCGGGTGGCCATGATTCCCTGAAGTTTCCCCAGTTCATCTACGACATAAAAGTAAATGATATTAGAAGAAAAAGGCGTGGAATTGCGAATAGTTGCTAGCGCCTCAAAAACAGTCTGGCCTGTTTTAAGGGAAGCAACCTCCCTGTGCATATGTTTCTCCACCAGATCATCCAGCGGTGGAATCGTGGATTGCGTACCCATCCTGATTAACGATCCTTGTCTTTTTTCAGAATATTCCAATGCACTCTTGCAACATCACCCATGTAATGATCCAAAGGCCCAAGCTTGGCAGCTTTTTCCATATGTTCAGCAGCTTTTTTCTTATCATCAATGGATTCATAATAAAGCCCGAGGTAAAGATGAGCATAGAAAGGTGCGATTTTTTCCTGCTCTGCTGGGGCGTTGGTAGCGATCTCAAGAATTTTGTCGGGGGCAAACTTCCCTTGGAACATTAAATATACTTCTGTCATGGGAACCCTGCGATCGCCTTGAATGGGAAGCATCGCAGCACGGGCTTTCACAGGGGTTTCAGCACGGGCAAAACAAAGGTAATGCCATACACCATTCTCCACATCACTGTTTTCCACTTTTTGATAGGATTCAAATTGTTCTTTTCCTTCCTTGAAACGGCCAAGGTAATAAAGAACGATGCCCCTGCGCCAATGACCTGGGTATTCATCGGGAACTAGTTTGATGTATTCATCGAAATCAGCGCCTGCTTCTTTCATTTTTCCCAAACGAAAGTTAGCACTACCTCGTTGATCGAGGGCATTGTAAAATTTCGGGTTGGCTTTGAGTGAATTATCAAAGTCTTTGAGGGCGGAAGTATAATCGCGCAAGCCAGAGTTTGCCAAACCTCTAAGATAATAGAGCCTTTCGTTCTTAGGGCTTTTAGCAATGGCTTCATCAGCAAGCTTAACAGCTTTTGCATAGTCTTTTCCACGAAGGGCCTGATCGACTTTTAGCAGGTCTTCTATCCCTTCAGTTTGAAAAGGGAGCATTAAAGCGAAGATGAATGGAATAAGTTTCATGACAGGAACCTTTCAAAACAAAAAAGTCAAAGCTTGCGCAAAAGGCGCAGTGCGTGGATATTGTTCTTATACACAAAATTAATTCTACTACGAGGAAAGCATGAGACCTACAGACATCACGATAAAAAATGTAAGTTTTAGCACCGAGGATTTTTCGTACCGGACAATGATCAAGTTTGGTGGCGTTGCAGTAGATCGGGTTACCATGCTGAATGCTGAGGTTGAAGTGGAAACCTCGAAGGGTAAACGAAGCGTGGGGAAAGGTTCAATGCCTTTGGGAAACATCTGGGCATTTCCTTCAAAAACGATGGTTTACGATAAAACATTAGGAGCAATGAAAGCGATTGCTGAAAGTTGCAGAGCGGTTTATGCAAAAACAAAAACGAGTGGCCATCCGATTGAAATCACTTGGGAGCTGGAAAAAGAGTTACTAAGTAATGCTGAGGCAGAAGGCCGTAAATTAAATCTGGATGACCCAATTCCACCGCTTGCGACTCTGGTTTGCGCTAGCCCCTTCGATGCTGCGTTGCACGATGCCTATGGCAAAGCACACCAACTAAGTTGCTACCACACTTACGGTGGGGAATTTCTCGATAACGACCTTGGCCGTTTTTTGGGTACCGATTTTAAGGGTGTGAAGATTGAAGACCATGTAATGAAAGAACCTGTAGCAAGCCTGCCTTTGTACCATCTTGTGGGTGCACTTGATCCGTTGTTCAGTCAAGATGTGGTAAAGCCTGTGGGGGATGGGTTGCCTGAAACATTAGGCGAGTGGGTATTGTTTAATGGGTTGACGCATTTAAAAATCAAGCTGAATGGCGATGATTTGGGTTGGGATGTGGGCCGTGTAGTTGGAGTAGAAAAAGCAGCGGAAGTAGCGCAGAAGCAGCGGGGGCAATCTACATGGCATTATTCGCTCGACTTCAATGAGAAGTGCAAGAATGTGGAGTACCTATTAGAGTTTTTGGCGCAGGTGAAAGAAAAATCTCCCGCAGCATTTTCGCGAATCGCCTACATCGAACAACCCACAGGAAGAGATTTAAAAGCCAGCAGGGCAAATATCATGCATGCTGCAAGCAAGCAGATCCCCGTGGTTATCGATGAATCATTATTGGATTTGGAAAGCCTATTAATGGCACGAGAAATGGGGTACACAGGCGCAGCGCTGAAAGCCTGCAAGGGGCAGTCGCAATCAGTGGTCCTTGCAAGCGCAGCTAGGCACATGAAAATGTTTTTATGTGTGCAAGATCTCACCTGCCCTGGGGCATCGTTAATACAAAGCGC
>CAXNFS010000180.1:0-6461 GCA_964201235.1 Gemmataceae bacterium
AATCACTGCAGCAGGTTTAGGTGTGATAGGTAAAAATGTATTGGGCACTGGAAAAAAGTTCATGCTCGAGCTTTTCATCAGCCCCGGTGGTTATGTGCAGGGTGAGGAAAGTGCGCTTTTAGAAGCCATCGAAGATAAGCGTGGCGAACCTAGGAACAAGCCACCTTTCCCTGTTTTTGAAGGGTTGTTTGGTAAACCTACAGTCATCAATAATGTTGAAACACTTTCTTGGATTCCGGGAATAGCACTTAATGGCGGAGAATGGTATCGCGATAAGGGCATTCGTGGGGCGACTGGGATGCGCATTGTTTCGATCAGTGGCGATGTACAAAAGCCTGGCGTTTACGAAGTGCCTTTTGGCCAGACGGTTAAAGAATTGATTTTTGATACAGCCGGTGGAATGTTGCAGGGGCACACGCTTAAAGCTATCGCAACCTCAGGGCCTTCGGGTGGATTTTTACCTGCGAAGGTGCCTGTCGAAAAGCTTCCTCCTAAGTTCGTTCAAGATAAAGTTCCTGCGGGGGCCAAGCTTTACGATATTCTTGAACTGCCTTTGGATCTTAACACGGTTGGGCAGATGGGGGGCATGTTGGGTGCTGCTTTTATCGTTTATGATGATCGCAGAGACATGCTCGACAACGCATTGAACTGTGTTTCTTTTTACCGGAATGAATCGTGTGGGAAATGTGTTCCTTGCAGAACCGGTTCACAAAAGCTGGTAGATATAATCACGAATTTGATGGAAGGTAAGTCAGGCCGTAAAGAGCTTGGCCTTATTAATGAACTTGGTGAGACGATGGGGATAACCTCGATTTGCGGGTTGGGCCAGGTGGCATCCAATCCCATCACCAGTCTGTTAAAATTCTTTCCTGAAGAAGTTGAAAACTATTTGAAACAAGTTTGATTTTAAAGATAGGGGCCCTTTCGGCCTTGGAGGTTGGCGATGAATGTAGCTGAAGAATTGTTCCCCATGGTAGTGGATGGCAGGGTTGTAGAACTCGACCGCATTGCCTCGGATTTATTAAAGGCGCCTCCCATCAAAATTACAATTGATGGCAAAGAGGTGGAGATCGCCCGTGCCACTCTTTCTAAGAATCCGATTACCGGCGAATTAAAACCCAAGTTGACCACTATTTTAGATGCGGCGCAGAAAGCGGGGGTTTTTATCCCTATTCTTTGTCATCGCGAACACATGGAACCCGTTGCAGTATGTAGGTTTTGTGCTGTTGATATTGGTGCTCGTACCCTAGTTGCTGCTTGCCATCGACCCGTTGAAGAGGGCATGAAAGTTTCCACAGGCGCAACCAGCGATAAAGTTAAAAACTCCGTTAAGATTCTTACCGAACTTCTCTTGGTTGATAATGAAGTTCCTCGTGTAGTAAACAGGGAGTATGGCGACAATGAACTTCGCACTATTGCCAAAAAACTTGGCATGGATCCGCATGCTTCCCGCTTTCCTAAAAACCCTCACGACCGTGGCACTGATGATAGCTCGATGATTATTTCGGTTGATCATAATGCTTGTATTCTTTGTGATCGCTGTGTCAGGGCATGTAATGAAGTTCGCCATAATGAAGTGCTTGGCAGAATGAACAAAGGTTTCAAGGCTAGGATTTCATTTGATCTTAATGATCCTATGGGGAATTCTTCGTGTGTATCGTGTGGCGAATGCATGGCTTCCTGCCCCACGGGTGCGCTTACGAATAAGAAGCTTGTAGGTTCTAATCTTGCTGCGGAACCCGGGGCATTGCCCGTTTCGTTGGACGATCTATTCGCTCATGAACTTTTTAAGGGTATCAGTAAGCCCTTTATGGAATGGAATCAAGGATCGGTCATACGAAGGAAATTCAAGCAGGGTGAAATCATCTGTAATGAAGGTGAATCTGGTTCGACCGCATTCATCATTGAAGAGGGCGTGGTTGATGTGTTTTTAAAAAGCCCTTTGAATCATATTAAGAACACGCAATCGACTGGGTTTCTAGGTTTGATCAAAAAGTTCACCACGACGCTCTCTACCGCTTCAAGGGATGAAGAGAAAAAAGCCCGCTACATTTCAATTGATGCTCCGGTTAGCCTTAACACCAGCAACCCTATTGCCCAGTTGACCAAGGAAGATGTTTTGTTTGGCGAAATGACGTGCATGAACAATTATCCAAGGTCTGCTACTGTTCGTGCCAAGACTGATGTAAGCCTTCTTGAAATCCGCAGGAATGTGCTTTACATTCTTCAACGAAATAAAGAGAGCAAGGCCATTCTCGATGGGGTTTATAATAAAAGATCCATCAGCACTCATTTGCGCAGCATCCCCTTGTTTGCTGAGCAATTTACTGATGATAAGGATTTTGAAAAGTTTGTTGATCTCGTGCGAGAGAAGGCGAATCTCGTTCGCTTAAATCCGGGTGATGTTCTTTTCAGGCAGGGTGATGCGGAAGATAATTTCTACTTAGTGCGCATTGGTTTTGTCAAAATCTGGCTCAAGCAACCGGGTGGTGATCATGTTATCAATTACACCGGCCCCGGTGGTATGGTTGGCGAAATCGCTCTTATGGGTCATCTTGCGGAATTGAAAGGCAAATTGCTTACTCAAGGTAGGACTGCCAGTGCTACCGCTTTGGATCATGTGGATCTTGTCAGCATCAGTGGTGAAGATTTTAAACTCATCCTCGAGAATTTTCCGAAGATTCGTGAAAAGATGGTCGCAATTGCTTTGGAAAGAATTACTGAAATTCAAAGGCAGGTTCAAAAAGTTGAGAGCAATAATCTTAATGATTTTCTTAAGCAAGGTTTGATGGAGGCCCGTAGTTTATTGGTGTTGGATCTGGAAAAATGCACTCGCTGCGATGAATGTACCAAAGCTTGCTCTGATACACATCAAGGCGTGACTAGGTTGGTTCGTGAAGGCCTTCGCTTCGAAAATTTCCTTGTTGCAAGTTCCTGCAGATCTTGTCTTGATCCTTATTGCATGGTTGGGTGCCCAGTTGATGCAATTCACCGAGGCAAAAAACGTGAAATGACTATCGAAAACTGGTGCATCGGGTGTGGGAAATGCGCCCAGAATTGCCCTTATGGCAATATCAACATGCAGCCTTTCGAGACCAATGAAAAGATCGATGATATTACCAGACCTGGTTATAAAGTCGCGGTTGTTCAGCAAAAAGCAACCATGTGCGACCTTTGCGAATCCATCGATGGTCAGCCTAGTTGTGTTTACGCTTGTCCTCATGATGCCGCACATCGTATGAGTGGTGCAGAGTTGATTAAAAAAGTTGATTCCATGAAAAACTAAAACCTTGATGGTTGGAAAAGAATAAATAATGAGTGTTGAAAAGTTTGATCTAGTAGTACTGGGCTCTGGACCTGCGGGTGAAAAGGGCGCTGCTGCTGCGGCGTACTTTGGTAAAAAAGTTGCCCTTATTGAAAAAGAAAATGTGCTTGGCGGTGCTGCTGCCAACACTGGCACCCTGCCTTCCAAAACTCTTCGAGAATCGGCCCTTTACCTCTCGGGGTTTAAGCAAAGAAAACTGTTTGGGTTTCAGGTTGATATGAAGAAAACCATTCATATCAGTGATTTCATGGCTCATGAACGCTTTGTCACCGATCATGAACGCCAGCGCATTCGTGAAAATCTCGCTAGGCATGGTATCACTGTATACCGTGGTATGTCTTCTTTTGTTGATTTGGAAACTGTTGTAATAAAGCCCGATCGTTGTCCTGAGATTCAGTTGAAGGCAGATCGGTTTCTCATTGCAACAGGTTCTTATCCTTTCAGGCCCAAGAATTTTCCCTTTCACGATCCGAGGATTCTTGATTCCGACACTATTCTAACTCTTGATGATATTCCTGAAAGTATGTTGGTTATTGGTGGTGGTGTTATTGGTTGTGAATACGCATGTATGTTTGCGGCTTTAGGGGTTCGCGTTTGCGTGGTGGAAAAATCTGAAAAGATTGTTGGAGGGATGGATAGTGAAATTTCCAGCTCTTTGAAATCACGAATGGAATCCGCGGGCATCAAATTCTTTATGGGTGATTCGGTAATAAAAATTGATTGTGGTAAATTCGTTGAGGTCGAACTCGAATCGGGCGAAACCATTGCGACCCATTCGGTTTTGGTTTCTTCCGGAAGATCTGGGCAAACTGGTTCTATTGGTCTTGAAAATGTTGGTGTTACCACCAATTCTCGCGGCCATATTCTTGTCAACGAACACTTCCAAACCAAGCAATCCCATATCTATGCCGCTGGCGATGTTATCGGGAATCCTTCTCTTGCTTCTACCGCAATGGCTCAGGGTCGCATTGCTGTTTATCATGCTTTTAATCTTAAGCAATCGGCGCACTTCCCTTCCCTCCTTCCCAGTGGTTTGTACACCATTCCCGAATGCTCCTCTGCTGGGCAGTCGGAAGAGCATCTTGATGAAGCTCAAATCCCTTATGTTTCTGGCAAGGCTAGTTATGCCAACAATGCCAGGGGGCAGATCATTGGTGATACTGAAGGCTTCCTTAAATTGCTTTTTCATCGAGATACTAAAAAACTTCTTGGTGTTCATGTTATCGGGGAAGGGGCTACCGAAATTGTTCATATTGGCCTTACGGTTATGGTGATGGGTGGTGGCGTCGATGTTTTTATTGATACCTGCTATAACTATCCAACCATCAGTGAAATTTATAAATATGCATGTTATGATGCACTTTCGAAATTTGATAAAATCAAAAAATCCTCGAAAGAACCCTCCTGATCATTAGGCTTTTGTTAGTTTCGTCTTATAATGATTCAGGACACCCAGTATTTTTTCAAGGCTTGTTACGATGAAAATTGTTCACTACCCACACCCTGCTCTGCGTTGTCAAGCCAAGCAAATTTCTTCGATTGATAAGAAGATCAAACTTCAGATCGGCGAAATGTTTGATCTTATGTATGAGGCCAAAGGGCTTGGGCTTGCTGCAACTCAGGTTGCACTTCCTTTTCAGTTGTTGGTGATGAATGTTTCTGGAGACCCAGATAAAAAAGAACATGAATTTGTTTACATCAACCCCACCTTGGTTGAGCGCAAGGGTACCATGGATGGTGAAGAGGGTTGCCTTAGCTTTCCCGGTCTATTTCAAAAAGTTCGCAGAGCTAAAACTGTAAAGATACATGCCTATAATCTTCAGGGAGAAAAGGTGGAAGTGGTTGCTTCCGACCTTGCTTCTAGAGCTTGGCAGCATGAAATTGATCATCTTAATGGTGTTCTTTTTGTTGATAAGCTTGGCATTATCGGAAAGCTTGCTTCCCGCGGCGCTCTCAAAGAACTTGAAGAAGAGTTCAAGTTTGCCCAGCAGCGAGGCGATATCCCTCCCGAGACCGAGATCAAAGCTCTCATCGATTCGCTCTTATCCGAATCTTGATTTCTCTAGGGGTTTGATTCATGCGAATTGTCATGATGGGCACTGGTATTTTTTCCGAGCCCACTTTTGAATCTTTATTGCTCAACAAAAAAGATGTTGTTGCACTTTTCACCCAACCCGATCGCGCCATTGGGGAAGAAAAAGCTTCCACCAGGCAGGTTGGCAAAGGGATGAAAAATATCGCCCTTCAGCATCATATCCCTGTCTTTCGACCTTTTAAAATCAACTCTGACGAAGGACTTTCGATTCTTCGTGATCTTCGCCCTGATCTTTTTGTCGTTGCTGCCTATGGCCAAATTCTTTCCCCAGAAGTTCTTGTGGTTCCTACTATTGGCGGTATTAATGTTCATGCTTCTTTGCTTCCCAAATACCGAGGCGCTGCTCCGGTTCAATGGACTATTGCCAACTGCGAAAAAGAAACTGGCGTTTCGATTATTCAGATGACACCCACACTTGATGGTGGGAACATTCTCGCAACGGTTGTCACCCCGGTTTCCCCAGAAGAAACCGCAGGGGATCTTGAGGCTAGGCTTTCTATTATGGGCGCAACTATTGCCCTTGAGGTTATTAAAAAAATGGAGGCCGGACCTATCCAAGGTCTTCCGCAGGATATTTCTCTTGCGACCAAGGCGCCCAAGCTTCGTAAAGAGCATGGCAACATCAACTGGGAGCTCAATGCCTTACAAATTCGTGCTCATATTCGGGCAATGCAGCCATGGCCCACGGCTTTTACTTTGTGGCAACGGACCGAGCAACCCCCCGTTCGGATTATGATTTTAAAAGCTACTCCTGCACTTGAAGCTACGACCTCTTTGCCGCCAGGCACTATTCTTGAACCTTCAAAAGATTTAAACATGATGCAGGTGGCTGCAGGAAACCGTACGATTTTGAATGTCCTTGAGGTTCAACCTGCGGGCAAACGTAAGATGGCTGCTGCTGAATTTCTGAGGGGAAGGCACTGGTTTTCGGGCGACTCTCTTACGAGGGCTTAAACCTTGGCCCGGGGTTTAGTATACTATTCTTATACTCCTTTACTTTTCGAGCAGGTTTAAACTTATTCATGGCTAAGAAACTTTTCA
>CAXNFS010000181.1:0-6453 GCA_964201235.1 Gemmataceae bacterium
GGAATCAATCTCTTCGATACCAGCCCTTATTATGGCATCAAACTTGGGGAAGAAGTTTTGGGACGGACCTTAAAAGGCGTTCGAGAAAAGGTGATTCTCGCAACCAAGTGTGGCAGAATCACTCAAACTGATTTCAATTTCAAAGCTGACTTTATTGTGAAAAGTATGGAGGAATCTCTGCAAAGGCTTCAAACCGATCATGTGGACATATTTCAGGCGCATGATATCGAATTCGAAGCAGACCTCGATATGGTCTTCACCGAAACCTATGAAGCCTTACAAAAACTTAAGAAACAAGGAAAATGCAGGTTCATCGGCATGACAGGATACCCACTGGGATGCCTGAAAAAAGCGCTCGAAGCTTGCGCCTTGGATGTCTGCATTAGCTACTGCCATTGCACTTTACTGGATCAATCCATGCTAACCGAGTTGATACCAATTGCAGAACGCAGAGGAACTGGCATAATAAATGCCAGCCCCTTGGCCATGGGTGCATTAACTTTAAATCCGCCCGCTTGGCATCCCGCCCCTGAGGAAGTAAAGCAAGCTGCAATGAAAGCCGCGCAGTATTGCAAATCTCAGGGCAGTGATCTTTCATTATTAGCGATGCAATGGATGCTGCAACAGGAAAATGTTGCAACGACCTTGGTTGGGATGTCAAAGCTAAGTGAGCTGAAAATAAACCTTAAAGCTCTGGAAAGCGGACCAGATCCGGTATTATTAGAAGAAGTTAAAAAGATACTTTCTTCGGTGCAGGGCCGTTGTTGGCCAAGTGGACTTTGGGCTGCAGAAGCGTAATAACAATAAATAAAAGAGTGACTTAATGACACACAAAAACTTGCTGAGCTTTGCCTTGGGCCTAATAGTTGTGAGCCAACTACCCGCACAGGGTTTATCTCCGAAACAGGCAATGGAAAAAATGCAAGTGCCTCCAGGGATGGAGGTACGATTAGTTGCAAGCGAACCCCAAGTGCGTCAGCCACTCAGTATGTTTTTCGATCCTAAAGGCCGTTTGTGGGTATTACAATATCTTCAATATCCTAATCCTGCGGGTCTTAAGGCTGTAAAGCAAGATCAATTTCTGCGCACCATCTGGGATCGTGTGCCCGAGGCACCTCCCAAAGGCCCCAAAGGCGCTGACAAAATAACCATCCTTTATGATCGAGACGAGAACGGCTTGTTTCGAAAATCAAAAGATTTTGTCACGGGCTTGAACCTCGCATCTGGCATGATTTACGGCCACGATGGCCTTTTCGTAGTGCAACCCCCCTACCTACTTTTTTACCCAGATAAAAACCATGATGATATTCCCGATGGTGATCCCCAAGTCCTTCTGGCAGGCTTTGGTATGGAAGATTCACATGCCTATGCAAACTCGCTTCAATGGGGCCCAGATGGCTGGCTTTATGGAGCACAAGGCAGCACTGTAACAGCTAAAATCAGAGGCCATGAATTTCAGCAAGGCATCTGGCGCTACCACCCCATTACCAAAGATTTCGAACTCTTCTCGGAAGGCGGGGGCAATACTTGGGGCCTCGATTTCGACAAAAATGGTCAGATCATCGCTGGTACTAACTACGGCAATGTCGCTATGCTTCATCAAGTTCAGGGAGCTTATTATGTTAAAGGTTTTTCTAAACATGGCGCACTTCACAACCCTCACACCTACGGCTATTTCGAACATATGCCTTTCAAAAACTTCAAGGGCGGGCATGTCACCAATGGGGGTATCGTTTACCAGGCAGACCTTTACCCGCCTGAATATCGTAATCGATATATCGCAGGCAACCTTCTTTCCAACACACTTTACTACCACGAAATTGAAGCTCGCGGATCAACCTTTGCTGGGCAATTTGGGGGAGACTTCCTTATCGCAAACGACCCTTGGTTCAGGCCTGTCGATTGCTTTCAAGGCCCAGAAGGCGCAGTTTATGTTGCAGACTGGCACGACAAACGCGCTGCCCATCTAGACCCCGTTGATAACTGGGATCGCACCAATGGCAGAATCTACAAGATCGTACCCAAAGGTTTCAAAGAAATCCCAGAGTTCGACCTTGCTCAACAATCCAACTCGCAACTTATCTCCCTTCTTTCCCATAAAAATGTCTGGTACAGCAGAGAAGCACGAATGCTTCTTGCAGAAAGAAAAGACTCTAAAAGCTCAGAACCTTTAAAGAAAATCGCTCAATCTAATCAGGGAACATTAGCACTCGAAGCCCTTTGGGCCCTCGCTGGTACACAAAATGCAGACCCAGCCTTCTTGCAAGAATTACTTGATCATCCCACGCCCGCAGTACGCGAATGGGCAGTAAGGCTGCTCGCTGATAAGCGTACGCTTTCACCCGTTGCTGTTGCTAGGTTGGTGGAAATGGCACGAACAGAAACCAGCCCAACCGTTGCCTCCCAACTCGCCTGCTCTGCTCGAAGGTTGCAATTCGATGCTGCCCTTCAAATCGCCAAAGCACTTTACTCTCAAGATCAATATATTCAAGATCTTTACATACCCATGCTGCTATGGTGGGTCGTCGAAGATCAATCCATCCGAGGTCGGGCACTCATCCTCGATTGGTTTAAGGATCCGACCTTTTGGCAGAAAGTAATGGTCAGGCAAAACCTTTTGGAACGCATCGCTAGGCGCTGGGTCAATGAAGGAACAGAGCCCGATTGGAGTGCCTGCGCACAATTACTAACCTTGGCGCCAAGCGAGGAAGATCAAAAGAAAGTACTTGCGGGAATCGAAAAAGCCTTGGAAGGACGAAGGTTGGCACTAGTGCCCATGCCTTTGGAAAAGCCTCTTGCGCTACTGCGAGACAAAAATCCGAAAAGCAAGGAACTCCTACGCCTAGCTTTTCGACTGGGCGACCCTAAAGCACTCAACGAAATATCCAACAATGCTGCAAGCACCACACTACCTTCTTCCGATCGAATCTTTGCAATCGAACTTCTTGGGCAACTTTCTGATGCAAACCACCTGCCCACCTTTCTCAAAGCACTCGAATCTAATACTCCTGACAATGTTCGCTTGGCTGCCATCAACGCTATGCAATCAAGTGCGGAAGACACAGTCGCCCTCAGGCTTTTGGATCTATACCCGACTCTTCCGGGTAGCTTAAAATCAAAATCTTTGGCTCTGCTATCTCAAAGGCCATCCTTTTCGCTTCTCTTAATGCAGCGTGTTGATACGGGAAAGATCCTGAAAACCGATATTAGCATCGATCTTGCGCGCACCATGGCTTCGCACAAAGAAGAAAAGCTGATCGGGCTTCTAACGAAGCATTATGGAAAAGTGTCGCCCCCAAGCCCAGGCGAAAAAATAGCCCGTATCAGTTATGTCAACCTTATTATCAGTCGTACGAAACCAGACATCGATAAAGGTAAGTTGCATTTCCAAAAGCAATGTGCCAACTGCCATATGCTTTTTGGTCAGGGTAATAAAGTCGGGCCAGATTTAACTACCGCAGACCGCCAATCGCTGCTTCCCCTCATCACCCATGTTGTCGACCCGAGTGCGCATATCAGGCCTGAATTTGTAGCGCAAGTAATCGAAACGAAAGATGGCAGAACACTCACCGGGCTTCTAGCAGAGGAAAACTCAAGCTCACTTACATTGCTCGATGCGAAGAATCAACGCTTGGTATTGGCCAAGGATAAGATTGAAACTATGACAAGTTCACCTAAATCGATCATGCCTGAAAACATCTTAGATACCCTTTCGGATCAGGATATAGCAGATTTATTTGCATATATACGCGAAAAATCTACGCCCAAGCCTTGAAATCCACCTCTAGGTTCGATTATGGATATAGTAGGCTCTAACTTTTCTCGCTGAGATTCAAAATGAACTGGCACACTGACTCGCAATTGGAATCACTACGACACCAACTAGTCAACCACAGGCTTTACCAACTGTTAGATTCCCCCAAAACTATTTGTATTTTCATGCAGCACCATGTTTGGTGTGTCTGGGATTTTCAATCACTGTTAAAAGCACTTCAATTCAAATTAACTTGTATGGAAATTCCTTGGCTACCCTCTCCAGACCCATTAATACGCAGACTTATCAACGAAATTGTTCTGGGTGAGGAAAGCGATGCAGATGGAATAGGTGGCTATCTAAGCCATTTCGAGCTTTATCTTAAAGCCATGCAAGAGATGCACGCAGATACCAAAGCTATCAACGAATTTATTGGTTTGCTGCGCTCAGGCATCTCTTTTGAAGAGTCTCTGCTAAAATCGAATGCTCCGCCTTCCGTCATTCCTTTTGTAACCCAAACCATAAGCCTGGCACAGACAGGTGCTTTACACTCCGTTGCAGCAGCCTTCACTCTAGGTAGGGAAGATTTGCTTCCCGATCTTTTTCTCAAAATCCTCGACAAGACTGCCAACCAGTTTAATATCAGCTACTCCATCCTCACCTATTACCTTAACCGACATGTTGAACTGGATGGTGATGAGCATGGCCCGATGGCAATTTCGATGCTCGACAAAGCCTGTGGTGGCAATAAAATAAAAGAAGAAGAAGCATTACAAAGTGCTAGAAATTCTTTGCAGGCAAGGCTCGATCTTTGGAATGCCATCTGCAAACAGATCGAAGAACTTAAGCAGATGAGCTAGCATTTATTAGCAGCGAGATGGCGTTTTGCATTGTGCACAATTGAAAGCATGACTCTACCGATTTCGTCTCTTCGTTCTGAATATTTTACAGATTCGAGATCAGAGCCATCAAATGACTTTGGATCTTGGAAAGGCATCGCAATTCGCTGGGAGGCGCCCCGAACATTTGGGCAAGAGCCATCAGCTTCATCGCAAACCAACAAAGCAATGAATGCTTTACCAGGGTTATGAGGGTCGCTATAAACCTTTGAAAACTCCTTGATTTCAAATCGATTAACACCCATACGAGGAAGATTGCCCCAGCTAATCATATAGGTAGGATTTACCTCACCTGCATCACCTACCGTTGCATTTTCATTTAATTGTTCAATGACAACCCCGAATTCTTTAAGCGTTCGAATGGTTCTAGGATTGAATGCACTGGGATTTGTTCCACCTGAATAAAAGCGCAGTTCAGGAATACCATGGTAGGCCGCTGCAATATTCCCCATGGTTGCAGCAAGCATACTTCGTCTGGAATTGCCTGTACATATAACAATCACCCCAAGCTCAACACCAGGGATATGTTGCGAGACAATGGCTTGAAATAAACGCTCGCTACCATCTAAATAGGCAGGTAAAATCAAAGCACTTTGCGCAGAAAGCAAATCACATTGAGATCGCACCTTCGGAAATAAAAACTCCCGCTCAGAGTTATTGCTCGTTTGACTAGACATCTTCATTTGGGTTCCATGCTAGGCATGACCAATAAAACCGCTTTCAATAATACACCGACTTGCATCTTTAAACAACCTCTTGCTGTACAAGTGCCATCACTATGATTTCCGCTTCTTCAGGAATATAGGTTTGGATTTTGATTTCACCATTAAGAACCGTCAGATAAGTGGGTTTTGTTTCGGTCCAGCAACCACTGTTGTAATACTTTACATCTTGGTTGTTTTTTTCGATGGCATGATGGGTGTGGCCACAACAAACAGAATGGCAGCCCAGTTTACGCGCCAGGTTAACTGCACCTTGTTCAATTTTTTCCGCACAACGAAGGAAGGTTTTACTGCCTGTCTTGGCAAACTTGGCAAAGGTGTGTGAGGAATCGATTTTTTGTAAAAGACAATAAAAGCAATCTGCAAACATAGTCAACCAAGGATGATTATCAATGAATTCATCAAAGATATGGCCATGCAAGGCGAGAATTCTTTTTCCCCCACTTTCAAACTCATATTGATGTTCAACATTGACACCTAAAAGATGGGAGATGAATTCAAGCGATCCATCATGATTACCATGAATCCAAGTGATATCAATGTGATCGGAAAGTTTCCTGATGAGTGAAAGCACTTTCCAATGATTTTTTTTAAGCCTTCGAAAATCAAAGGAATCGAACACATCGCCATTGAGTATGATTCTGGAAGTTTGAATGACACCACAGCGAATTTGTTCAAGAAAGACAACCAGATCTTTGGCTTGGCAATTGTCACTGCCAAGATGAATATCAGAAATAATCAAGGCATCCAAGCAAGTCTGCATTTATTCTCCATAATAAGCAAAAACGAATTTGGACTCATCATAACTTTTATGGAAAGTATTTACAGAGAATGAAGGGAGAATAATCAGTGTTTTTATTATGAAGAGACGATGAAGGCAGACAAGAAGATATAAGCACTTGCTGTGATAGAAATGAAATACGCATCACGAATGAAAGAACATTCCTGATGCGCATTATAAGCAGATGGTTATTCTTTAAAGCGATAACCTAAGCCACGAACAGTTTCAATCATATCCATTGAACCAAGTTTTTTACGGAGGGTTTTGATATGCACATCAATGGTTCTTTCGAGAACG
>CAXNFS010000182.1:0-6401 GCA_964201235.1 Gemmataceae bacterium
AAAAGTATGAGAAAATCGAACCCACCAAAGATAACAAGCTGGTCATCGAAAGAGCGCAAAGAGAAGTTTATGATCAGAACATGCTTCATCATATTTTTCCGAATCCTGCGCATCCAATCCATGTGCGTCAATCACAATTCGACAAAGGCCGTTTCCCCCCAGCCACAAATGCCTTAAAAGCAATAACCACTGTTGATACAAACGAGCGCTTAGGCATTCTCACCCATCCCGCCTGGTTGGTCGCTCATTCAGATGCCATGGACAATCATGCAATTTTGCGCGGACGCTGGATTCGGGAACGCCTTTTGGGTGATGCCGTTCCAGATATCCCGATCACGGTTGATGCCAAATTACCCGATGAACCACAGTCAACCTTGCGCCATCGGATGCGGGTTACCCAAGAAAAGGAATGCTGGCGCTGTCATCAGAAAATGGATCCGCTCGGCCTGCCTTTTGAAATGTATAATCAACTGGGAATTATTCGTGATAGAAACCCTAGTAATAATTGGGGGCAAAAGGTAGACACCAGTGGCGATATTATTCTGAGTGGCGAGCCTGCTTTAGATGGGCCGGTGCAGAGCCCGATGGAGATGGTTAAAAAGCTCGCTGCTAGTGAACGCGTAAACCAGGTTTTTGTGCGCCATGTTTTTCGCTTCTGGATGGGCCGTAACGAAACCATCAATGACGCACCTATTCTTCAGGATGCTTATAAAGCCTATCGCGACAGCAATGGCAGTATGAAAGCATTGCTAACATCGTTGCTAACATCCGATGCTTTTCTTTATCGAAGTGTGCTAAAGAAATAGTTCGCCCAGTGGCACGAAGGATAATGACCCTTTGATTATTCCTTACTTCTGCGTTTATATATTCAGCGAGCCGGTGAGGCCACCGAATGAATTGGTCTCGACGCCAAGCCTCTGCAAGATGGTGACGAAAAGTTTCGTCAGTGGCAATTCTTCCACTTCAACTTTGCCCTGCCAACCAGAATCGGTATCGATTCCTGCGCCCGCTTGATTGTCTTCATTTCCTTTGCCAAACTTAAGATAACGGCCGTTGTTGAAGCCGAGGTTCTTACCGCCCGCAGAAATAATCGGATAGTTGCGTGAGAGGTGGAAACTACTAGAAGCAGAGCCATGCATTGCAAAAGTGTTATCCAGCATATTACCTTTACCGGTAGGCTCTGGAGTATCCTTCAACCGCTGCACAAAACGCCCGAACTCTTGAGCCTGATAGCGATTATAAGTGCCAAGATTCTTCCAACCTTCGGGCTTCTTGACTTCATGAGTAAGGTGATGAGCTGCATGAAGGCCAACAGCGAGTGAAAGCAGATCATGTGGGCCTTCGCCATTTTCTCTGCCAAGTTGAAATGTCGCAACGCGGGTTGAATCACTCAAAAATGCAAGATAGATCAGTTCATACATCGTCTGAAAATAAAGCTTTGCTTCTTTAGGCTCGGCATTAAGATGCAGGTTGCGAGTATCAACCTTGGGAATGGGGGTATCGATCCACTTCTGGGCCTTTACAAGCTTCAACTCCGTATCGCGCACTGCATCAAGATACTGCTTAAGGGTTTCTTGATCTCGTTTGGAAAGTTGGTTACCCAGTGATCGAGTATTTTCAATCAAAAGATCTAGCGCACTCTTGCTTCTCGCAAGTCTTGCAGCAGCATCTTTATTACTTGTTACAAACAGCATGTCGAAAATCTGCTTGGGCTTATTCATCGCGGGGATAGCCCTGCCTTCACGATTGAAGGATTGGGTCTGCGCACCACGAGGGCCGCCAACGCCACCATTGGTCGACATCACCAAGGAAGAATGCCGGGTGAGGGAATCTATTGTCTCTGCATAGGCCTGATCAAGAGAGATTGTATTTTGATAGGCGCCATGACCGCCAATGGGTGCGCCAGTCAAATACTGATCAGCATTGGAATGGCCATGAACCTTTCTTGCAACGGGATGCGACAACCCGGAATAAATCGTGATATCACTGCGCAAGGGTTCGAGCACATCGAGCACTTTAGTCAACTTAAAATCTTTTTCACCACCTTGAGGAAACCAGCTCCAATCCTTCCAAGCAGGATCCTTCTTGAGCGGAAGACCAACACCATCAGGGTGGTAGATACTTACAAATCGTTTTGGTGTGTCGTTCGCATTTGGTTTACCCAACGCAAAGGTTTCAAACCAAGGCAAAGCCAGAGCAACTCCGGTACCCTGAAGATATGTCCTACGACTCAGTAATGCAGATTTGTTGTTCATCGTTTATTCCTGAAACTTAATTAGAGTTAAAGAGGTTGCTGCTGATGATCAGGGAGATCAAGTCGCCAAGTTTATCATCATGCTGCCTAAGCTGTGCAGTCAAGCTATCAATGTCTGCACGATCGCCAAATGATAATGGTCTGCCAAGCGCATATGCAGTCAGCTTATGCACTATTGCCCTAGAAAACTGATCTTGTCGCTCTGCCAGAAGATATCGCTTAACCCCATCGATCCCTGCCAGAGTCTGGTGATTAAACAGTTCAGATGTTGCATCGACTGGTTTATTTTTGATGCTAGTTCGGAAGATTCCCAGAGCATCGTAGTTCTCAAACGCAATGCCCCACGGGTCGATCTTGGCATGACAGGAAAGGCAAGCAGCCTTATTGCGGTGATCTACAATTCGTTCTTTCAAAGTCATTTTTAGAATCTCGGGATTCGTCAGGTCGACTTCCGGAACATTCGGTGGTGGGGGCGGCGGTGGATCGTGCAGAATGCGTTTCAACATCCATACCCCTCGTTTAAGAGGGTTAGAATCTTTGCCATCGGAGTTCATTGCGAGCATCGCAGCGACTGTCAAAATACCGCCCCGATTCGATTGAGGTGTGATTGGAACTTTGCGGAAATGCGGGCCGTATATTTTCGTAAGTCCATAGTGTGCCGCCAACTGTTCATTCACAACTGCGTAATCAGAATGAATGAAATCCATGATGCTGCGGTTTTGCTTAAGGACTTCATCAAAGAATGCGATGGGCTCTTCCTGGATCGAATCTCTCAAGGGGGCAGGGATATGAGTCACACTATTTAAGCCATCCAAACCCAGCCATTGCTCAACGAAGTTTTGAGAGAACCTTCTCGACCGCGGATCTGCCAGCATTCGTTTAACTTGCCCCGCAAGCACATCTGGTTTTCTTAACTTACCCTGCTCTGCGAGTTTCAACAGTTCATCATCAGGAATACTGGACCACAGAAAAACAGAGAGACGACTAGCCAGTTCCAGTTCACTGATACTTGCAGATTTAACCTTATCTGCCGAAACTCTTTGAGTCAGGTAGAGGAATTCAGGCGAGGCCAGCGCTGTTGCCAGTACTTCCACCATGGTATCTTCAAAAGTCGAAAACCCAGGGCGGTACTTCGCAAACAGAGCCATGAACTGATCGACTTCTAGAGGGGTGACGGGGCGACGCCAGACATTTCTGAGGAACCGATTCAACACCTCACGGCCATAGATTTGTTCGTTACCTTTGTTGGCACTTTCGATAAAAATGTTGGTGTGAGTTTTCGGCGGCCATTGCTCGTAGAACGGAGCGCTGATTTCAATGGTGTCGATTAGAACACTAAGTTTGTCTTCCCCTTTAAATGCGTTAGACACATTTTGAATATGCAGGAACTCATCTCTTCTGGGATATGCTGTGGGGAGTTTTCGAAAAGGGTTGCGCTGGATATCGCTTAATTGAATATCGAAGTGAATAAATTCGGGCTTATCGGTAGATGCAGTAATCGGGATATCTCGCTGACTGATAACCTGCGAGAAGTTGGCATCATTGCTGGTGTGGGCACTTAGCATCAGACGCAGGCTGGCATATTCTTCTGTATTCATGGTCGAGCGCCCTGCCCTGATACGAACGCGCATATTCCCCTCATCGGGAAGAAAGCGATCCAGATCCAGTTTCAATTCGTTGGATGATGGAAGCAGCAGAACAACTGGCGAAACAGCAGGCGTTTGCCCAGCAACAGCGTTTGCCTTGGGCGCAAACTTTACAGCGGGAAATGGCATGCTCTCGCCTGTCTTTTGATCAAGCAACTGCTGCTGATTTTTCGGACTCTTCGAGTTCTTTTTACCCTTTACAACTTCTTTGGTATCTTTTTTAGCTACAGCCTTTTCCATCTCTTGCTGCATCGAGATAATATAGGTGACAGCCTCTGGGCGATTGTTACCACTTACCGTGGCCCGCTTCAGCGCCCGTAGTGCAATATCACGATAAGTTTCAAACTGCATAGAAGAAATCTGCAACAACTCAGAGCTGTTCTTGAATCCATCTTCCGTTACGCTTTCTGGTGGCAGCTTGTTCGCAAGCGAATAGTTTAGGCCAAGAAGATCCTGCAAAGCGTAATCATACTCATACTTGGTCAGCCTACGAAAAGAGGAATGATCCTTGGTGTTACGACGAACGAGAGATGCCTTGTTTAATTCTTCGCTAAGCCAATCAACCATGTTGCCACGATCATTGTTGGCGAGCGCATAACCCGGTTCGTCCGCAGGAGGCATTTCAGAATTGCTTACTGCATTATAAACTTCACGCCATCGTTCAACATCGGGGCCGGTTAGCAAATCAGGATTCAGTTGATCAATGCGAAATCTGCCCTCAGATTTTTTAGGGCCATGACAGTTTATGCAGCTCTTTTTCAAGATCGGCATTACCGACTTCTGGAAGTAGGCAACATTGGCCTTTGGGATCGCATCAGTGGTTTTTGCGGTCGACTTGGTTTCCTTCAAGAATCTGGATTTTGCGCGCCCTTGTTCTTTGGCAGCTTCTAAAGTAATTGGTGTCACCTGCACATCCGCTGATAGAATAGTGGATGCGCTGACAAGTACAATCAAAAGAGTAAGCTTTAAAGTCTTCATAGGCAGGTTTTCGTTCTTAGCCAGCTTTGGCAAGCGTATTGTTTGTAAAGACAAACGCATGCTTCCAATTCATCAATTCTGTGCGGGAATAATAACTTAAGATTATCTGCGTCTTCTGCAGAAGTAAAGCCTAATTCCCACACCTTGGAGCAAGTTCGTTGTGAAAACACAGGCAGAATCAGAACTCGCCTAATACTGCAAACCGCAAAGAAGCGAGAGAAGCAACATTGTGTGTTTAATAGCCGGTGTTCTTTACCGCAGCTTCGCCCAGTCGTTCACGCAATTGCGCAAGATACAGGCTAGCAGGAGCTACTGGTTTACTTATAGAAAAGAACGCATCATACAATCCCACCCTAGGTTTTAAACTGCTGAAACTTAATGACTTATCATTTCAATCTTTGCAGCAAAGCATTTAGAACTTTTTCGCACACAGGATCAAGCATCGGTTCATGGGCGGAAGGGACGGTATCACCACCCTCAAAGATGAAAGGTGTCAGCGCATAAACCGGAATACAAGCAATCTTCTTGTCCGCAGTTATAACTCCAACTGTTTGAGATTGGCTACCGGTATGTAATGTCACCAACGGTTGAAGCGACTTATTTTCGCTAAGATCAAAAGTCCATGGGCAGTAAGGATTATGCCAACCTGCTCCGGTTTTTGCAGGATGTGCGATTTTCAAAGCATTCAGATCACTATCAACTAATTCCAATCTTGACATCAGGAATTGATCATCGGTGACCGGAAGATTACTTTTGTCATCTTGTCGCTTTCTTGCTTTTTCGATTACCGCAAGCGATTTAGAAATATTCTTAGCCATTCCCATTATCCAAAGTATGCGCCCTCCATCCTTAATATAGCGCGCCAACCCCTCTTCCAAATTTTCCAACTTAAGCGAATGATAACCCCGGTAGGAATTCGCAACGATGATCATTACAGGAACTTGCTCGGGCGATGGAAAACCATCAGCCATTAAATGCCTGACATCAAAAGTTGCATAAGAACGGCCAGAGCGTTGCAAAGTGCGTGCGATGGCAACAGATGGCACACGGCTTGCAAAACCAAACATCGCTCCGTTCATTGCCCATGTTGGCTCAAGCAATATGCCAACTGCTGGTGCTTGATCTGGTTTTAACTTTTGAAGAATTGGCGCATACAACGCTTCATCTGCAATCTTGCGATCTTTAAGAATTCGGGCGACATCACCTTCATGGGCTTTCTCGATTTCCGATGTTATCTCAAGTTTCATATCTGTCTTGGCAAAACGAATTGCAACATCAACATCACGCAAAGTTCGCACTACAGCCCAGGCGCCAAGTTCGCCTATGTTCTTCCATAGTTTATTCCTTGCAGCAATATCTTGCTTATCAACCCAGCCTACTGCACCTTCAAGGATGCTGACACCACGCGAATTACAATATGCAGCCCCCTCCTGACCGTAAAGCATGATTTCCGTGAGTGTTTTTTTAACATCTCGTTGATCATCTTTAAGTATCTGCCTTGCGATTGCATCATTAAAGGCATC
>CAXNFS010000183.1:0-6381 GCA_964201235.1 Gemmataceae bacterium
GAAAATGATTTACGGATTCGGGTAACCTATCAGTAATTGGTTTAAGGTTTTTTTTTAGTTCATCGAGTATCGGGTCAGCTCTTTCATGCATGGCATGAAGGCCGGTTTTTACGGTTTCATTCGCCTCATTTATTGCCTCTTTTGCTTTATCATTGGATACCACTGCTTCGTATTTATCATGAATGGTTTTCATATCAACATGCAGTCCGGAAGAATGGCCCATAATCCCTGAAGAAAAATGCAATACATTGCTGATGATGAAGAATGCAAAAAGATTGGCGGCCCATTGAGCTGCAAAGATGAATAACGCTTTTCGAAATGGAATCGTAAGAAAGAAAACTTGCAATATTCCTGCGATCGCTATCACGATAAATACAAGGGTGTATCGAATAAACGGAATGAAAGAAACAACGGCCCATTTAATTGGTAGTGCAGTAAATAGCCATTGCGAAAAGCCGAACCCGGGTTGTCCATAGGGAGTCCGCTGAATCACTCTGCTATCTCTGATAGCTAACAACACGAGGTAAGAAAGTACATCAAAGGCAAGATAAGCGCCCAAGGCTACAGCAGGAACAATAAACATTGCTCTTCGGTAGGAAGGCATTTCCTCATTAAATAGGCTTAGGCAAGTTCTTAAAATATATGCAGCAACAGGAAGGCCGATCACCAAAAGGGTGATAAATGAAACCCATTGTGTCTGGGTCAGATTATGATGCAAAAGACTATCCATGGCGATTCCTAGATGAGTAACCAATAAAATGGTTGACCATTAACTTAGACCGGAGTTAGCTTACCAAATTGTTATGGATTAAAAAATGAATTATTCGTCCCGGTTCACTGATTCAGGGGTAAAAGCTGGAATACAAATGGCAATGTATTCTGCCCCATCTTTTTCCGGGGTGCTGTAGCGAATCCATTCTCCTGCAAAAGTTTGGATTGCCTGCCCCGCCTTTATAATGTTTAGGCCAGTTTTTGTTTCAACATGCATGCAGCCTTTTAATACAAGTGTGTATTCATCGAATTCAGGAGTTTGGCCCGGTTCCGACCATCCTTGAGGGCTTATCATTCTTGCAATACTGATGTTGGAATCTGAAGAGGTAATTTTACCAAAGAATTCTTGAATGATTTTATTACCTGTACCTGCAGCTTCGATTTGAATGGGATTCGAGATGATTTTTGGCATTTTACCCTGCTTTACTTTGGAGGTCAGCACTTAGATCCTTGGCGTTAAGAGTCGTTTTTTTTGGGCCAGCATAGCGGCTGAGAACAAATTCGTAGACCAATGGTAAAATTGAAATAAAGATGACTCCAAGAATTACCACTTCAAAATTCTTTTTAACCCAAGGTATTTGCCCAAACAAGACGCCTGCACCCATGCAAAGCCCTACCCATGCAATGGCACCAATAACATTGTAAGCTAAAAATGTAGGGTAAGTCATTTTGCCTATGCCTGCGACAAAAGGGGCAAAGGTGCGGATAATTGGAACAAATCTTGCTAAAATAATCATTTTCTTTCCATACTTTTCATAGAAGCCCTGAGCTTTTAAAAGGTGGTCTTTGTTTAACAAAAAAGATTTTTCAGATTTGAATACCCTAGGCCCGGTCCAATATCCCAAAGAATAATTTACTGCGTCTCCTAAAACTGCTGCGACTAAAAGAGTGATGGCCATGGCTGGAAGATTTAATTCGCTATTGATGGACATGCACATTGCGCCTAGGGTGAAAAGCAATGAGTCGCCTGGAAGAAATGGGGCAACTAGCAAGCCTGTTTCGCAAAAAATGATTGCAAACATTGCTAGATAAAACCACGGGCCCATGGTTCCAACTAGCTCATTAAGGTGCACATCTAAATGCCTAATCAAATCAACGAAATATAAAATCCAATCCATGGAACCCTGCCTTTTGTCTGGAGCTAAAGTTTCAGCTTTAGGCAGTAGCGTAACGCTTTTGTAAATCTGGGCAAGGCCAATCAGAAACTTAGCTAATCCTTAGGTTTTTTGGCTAATCCCATCGAGATCCAAGATCGGCCATTCTTAGCAAGTAATGAGTCTGCCCCTGCGGTGCCCATGGTGCCAATGTGGTAGTCTTCCGGGTTTTTCGCATGGGAATCTTCAGTTGCGAGCAGAAAAGGCTCAATTAATTCCCAAGATCTTTCAATTTCATCGCTCCGCATAAATAGCGAGGCATCGCCATTGAGGGCGTCTTGCAGCAACCTTTCGTATGCCTCGGGAAGTTTTACATTGGCATAAGCGTTTCGATAGTGAAATTCCATATCAGAGGGCATTAGAACGGTTCCATCACGGTCGGGTTCTTTGGTGATGAAGTTTAGATGAATGCCCTCATCAGGTTGAATACAAATTGCCAGTCTGTTGCATTGGATCGAACTTCCCGGGGGCATAGGGAACATTAAGTGTGGGGGGCAACGGAATTGGATAACCACTTCGCTAGAGCGGAGTGCAAGGCCTTTACCAGAGCGCAAGTAGAAGGGCACACCTCTCCAGCGCCAGTTATCGATCGAAAATTCTACTGCAGCAAAGGTCGGTGTTTGGGAATTGGGTTTAACACCCCGTTCATTCAAATATCCTTGATACCTACCCGTTGCAATTCGCTGCCTTGCTTCTTCGACAGAAAAAACAGGCATGGCATCAAGCACCTTGGTTTTTTCATTTCGAAGTGGATCTGCTGCATATCGTGCTGGGGCTTCCATTGCAACTAGGCAAAGTAGTTGCAAAAGATGATTTTGAAACATGTCGCGTAAAATGCCAGCGTTATCGTAGTAGTCTGCCCGGTTGCCGATCGTCACTGTTTCAGCAACGGTGATTTGCACATGATCGATATAGTTACTGTTCCACAGTGGTTCAAAAAGAGTGTTTGCAAAACGGAAAACCAAAAGGTTTTGCACCGTTTCTTTGCCGAGATAATGGTCGATTCGGTAGATTTGGTCTTCGTGAAAATGAGTTCGAATAACCCTATTGAGGCTTTTTGCAGTAGAAAGGTCATGACCAAAAGGTTTTTCGATGATAAGTCTGCGCCAACCTGGGCTGGAAGCGCTTCCATCGACGGAGCTTGCCATGCCAAGTTTGCCAAGGTTTTTTGTGATTTCTGGGTATAGCTGTGGGGCAACGGAAAGATAATAAAGCCTATTACCAGGTAATCCATTTTCGATGGTTTCAAGTTGCGTTTGGAGATTTTCTAAGCCGCCATCCATTGAGGCATCGCCTCGGGCATATCCCAAACGGGGGGCAAATTTATTCCATGCTTCTTCATTCCAGTCGTCTGCGGATAACGATTTGATGGCATCTGCCATTTTTAAGCGAAACGAGTTGTCATCGAAGGGTGACCTTGCAACGCCAATTATCCTGATGTTTTCAGGGAGTCTTCCTTTGCGATCCATTCGATAAAGCGAAGGGATAAGCTTTCGTGAAGTTAAATCACCGGAAGCACCAAAAATAACAATTGTAGTCGGGCTGATAGCCATAAAAAACCTTATTGAAACTAGATAAGGAGATATCTTGGAAAGAACGCTACAATACTCCCGAAGGTCTTTCCAAATAATCCTTGTGAACAATTTATGAATTATGACAGACATTTGAAATTTTAGGAAGGTAAAATAAATGTTGTAGCGGGAAGCACTAAATACTTTTTTTACTGGAATGAGGAATCTCTTGCGCAAAGTGTTTTTGTTTAGTTTTGTATTGGTGTTGTTTCTGCTTTTTTTGTGGAACCCTTACCTGTTCAAACAGAAAGAAGAAGAATTAGAACCCAATCAAAAAGAGATCGCTTGGGTTTATCCTGCAAGTTACTCATCCGCATGGGAAAGGCTTGTATCTTCGGGCAAATTGTTGGCAAATCATCCGGATCCTTTTCTTGCCAAGGTTAAGTTTGAATTAGGAAGTCAGACTTTTCCAGAACTTACCGCCAGCGTTCCTTTTTTTAAAATATCGCACCCCGATTCGAAACAGACAATTGTTGTGAAATGGTACAAGATTTCCAGTGGCATGAAGTATGAAGACTGGGTGGGAAAATTATTCTCAAGAAGCATAATTCCCTCTGCAATTGTTGCGGGGCCAACTACAGACGATGCCATGGCGATAGTTCAAGCCGTTTCCAAGGTTGCTGCAAAAGTAAATGTTGGAAAAGCGCCTCCGCTTATTCTTACTACCGCTTCGTCTAATACACTTGCAAAAGATTTTAACGGAACTTTTGGACCAAACTCCGCAGAGGATATCGGATTGATGGGGATTTATCCTGAAAAAACTTTTCGATTTGGTTTCGATAATCGAATCATGTCTGATGCAATAATCCGTTTGCTTTGGTCTAACCCAGATTTGAAACCCGATTCAGACCCGGTTCACATTGTGTTATGGGAAGACGACTCTTATGCACGAGATTTTGTCGCAACCTTTTGGGCTTCTCTCAATAAACAAACGGTCGCAGATGGATTGGCAGTGTATGGTTGGGTTTGTTCCACGGTGTTAGCCCAGCAATATACAAACTTTGCATTTCTTTTGGCCCCACCTTTGCAAATGCTAGGGGAAAAAGCATCTTCTTTTTCCATGAATATGTCTCCTATTCCACAAATTATTGACTCCAGCATCGGGGTTCGTTATGCCGCAAATCGTTTTGAAAAAGAAGCGTTGAGATTTTTGCTTTTAGACATCAAATTGAAACCAGAACAAACACAACCTTTGATGGTTGTCGGTTCCCAAGCGTTGCAAGCAAGAAGATTTTTACGGGAACTTTCTCTTTCAGATCCAAAACTTGCACAAAAAATGGTGGTGGTAACTGGTGATACTCTTTCCTTAAATACCGTTTACCGTGATCGTGAAGTTTCATGGCCGGTTTCTGAACTGCCTTCCAAGGTTGTTTTTTTTAGCCATGCAAATCCTGTTTCACACGACGCAGGATTCAGGCCGATTAACGATTGGGCTGATACGGGGCATTTGGCAAAAGCCACGAGCACCGAAGAACTGATTTTTTCGAGTCAGATTCTCGAGGGGCTCCTTCCAGGGCTTTTTATTGATAATGGCGATTTATCTTTGTACCTAAAAAAACTTACTTGGGATGGAGATCGAGTTACAGTTGAAAAAGGAACCCCCTTGTTTGATTCAGTAGGCAATCGCAACGCAGGTACAGGCGAGTTCATTGGCGTTCTAAAGCCCTTGTTGGATCCAAGCGATCGTACTTCAGCAAAACTTGAAATATGGTCATTACTTTCGCAAGGTAAAAATCAACTTCCTTTGCCTACCCTCCGTTCAGAATTGTTGTTTTCTTCGGGGGCGAATAGGTGAATAACCCCAGCCTTTTAAACCAAGAAAAAAGCAATACACCACGACTTGGTTGGTACCTATTCCTTGTGCCTTTATTCTTTTGGGCCATTGCCTTGTTTGCTATTTCTGATGCATTATTGTTTTGGATCAAGGGTGAGGCTAAGTATGAACAAAACATCTTGAAAGAATGGCTTGAAGAAGCTAGGGTTTTTCGAAAATCATTACCAGAGTTGATTGATAATTATCGGAAGCTCGCAAACACTGAAAATACCAAGGTTGAACCATCGCAGGATGGGTTGAATCAATTGGTGTTGGTTCGCAGGGAAGAGATTTATCAACATCTTCGTGCTCTAGGAGAGCCCCCGACTAAAATTCACCCTGGTATTCTTCCTTTATTTCCTACTTTTTATGAAATCGAAATTACAATTGCAGAAGAGTCTGACCGCCCGATTCGTTGGGCTTCAGGGTTTCCTTTTCAGCCTGAACAATCCCAGATTCTTGAATATTCCATTGCAGATAATGCCAAGGTAAAGCTTTACTACCAGCTTCATGCGTATGATCGCAGAAGATCTATCGAGCAGGAAAAACTTTCCCGCGGGCGCTGGCTTTTTCTTGTCGGTGCTGGCCTTGCCCTAGCTGTTACAATTCAATCTTTTTACAGCTATTTTAGGGAGCGATCCCGATTCCTTCAGTCCCAAAAGGTTGCGCAAGCTGCAGCGTTGGCAGAAAAAGAACTGCTAGCACAACAACTCGTAGCAAAGGCCGCAGAAAAAGATTCAGTAGAACTAAGGTCGCAAATGTATGCTGGTGTCGGAATCATGGCTGGTTCTTATGCCCACAATATTAAAAACCTTTTGGTTCGGCCTCTTGATCTTCTTCGAAGATGCACTTCAAACAAGGCCCTTGATCAAAATACTTCATCTATGCTAGGGGAAGTGGAAAATACCCTTGGTGCAGTTGCGGATAGGTTGGAACAAATCCTCCGTGCGGTTCGCAGGCAGGATGATAAATTTGAACCCGTACGGTTTGATTTGAATGAGTTGGTTAATCGAACTGTTTCCAATTGGAAAGCCCTTGCTAATGATAAGTGGAAAATAGATCTTGAAATTAC
>CAXNFS010000184.1:0-6354 GCA_964201235.1 Gemmataceae bacterium
AGGGAAGGTTATCGAGACGAAATTTCCCCTTTTGATTTCGCTCATCGTGGCATTTCAGGCAATACATATCAAGGATTTGCCTGTGTTTGGAATCCATAACAACGGAATTGGACGGTTCTTCGCCAATTGAAACCGAAGTGAACCAATCAGCCATCATGATCCATGTAAATGCAACTAAAGTGAGTTTAATGAAGAAATTTTTCATGGTGTGGATTCGCCTAAAAACAATCAAGCAAGAATTTTATTATAACCAATAGAAATTAAGAAGGTAAGACATTTTCAATTCATTTGCATTTAATCAAATCACTTGTCTTTGCAATTGATTTATAGACTAGTTTACCTATTTACTTTTATTAACGGGAATGTGCCTAGCTTCTTTAAAGTAACACCGTGCTTAAAAGCATGAAAATTGATACTTTTCTCGATTTTTTAAAGTCATCAAAACAATCTTGGCAGGCTTTTCAGTTTTAAAATGTTGAGCTTGTTTTTCAGCACTTGATTGAAGAACAATTGGAAGGTTTCTAATCATTCCAAACAAGCATTTCGGAGACGCCGCTGCGGGCTTTGCCTGCGTGAGTGAAAATAACCCTTACCTTGCTAGCTTTGACGGTGTTGAAAGTAATTTGGTTGAACTGCCCGCCAATTGGTTTTTCGGGAATTTTTTTGGATGAGAGAACCTCTTTCCATTCCGAACCATTCCAGAACTGAACTTCATAATTAGTGGGGGGTTGGACACCGCCCCGGTCATCATAGATCGCAAGTTCGATTTTATTGAAAGACTTATCGGCGCCAAAATCGACCTCAAGCCAGTCGGAAGAGTTTGGGGATTCGTAACTGGTCCAGCGGTTGGTGGGGGATGGGAGGAAGTTGGTTTTGCCATCGATTGCAGAGGCAGGTTTGCCGCCAAAGCGGTCGGCATATGAAGCAGAAGCTTTTGGAAAGGGCAGGTTGCCTGGGTTAAAAGCAATATTGCCTAGCGGGTTGATTGGTTGCGAGATTGGAAGGAGAGAGTCGCCCCAGATTTCAATTTCGGAGAGTCCTGCCTTGGCGTTTACTGGGTGATGAAGCGTGAGTCGAATTTTGGAAAGTTCCATTTCGTGGAAAGTAATGGTATTGGCTTTTCTGCCTACGGGTTTACCTGTGGAAAGAGTTTGGTTCGGGATGGGTAGCCAAGAGTTATTGGCCCAATATTCGAGGGTGAGTTGAGAAGGTGGTGTAACATTTTTGCCATCATCGAGAAGGTAAAGCTTAACGGAGTGAACCTTGCGTTTGCTGCCCAGATCGATGGAGACCCAGTCGGTTGGGTTGGGTGAACCTTCGCAGGTCCAGCGGTTGGGTGGGGAGATATGGTACCAGTAATTTCCATCGATGAGTTTGGAAATCGGAGTTTTAGGGTTAACAAAAGAAGACGCTAATCTGGGGTAATAATCGCCATCGTTATTGACTGCATAATTGACCTGGGCAAGATTAGATTTGATAGCGTTTTTTTCGAGCAATGGGAGTTTAGCAGAAAGCGGGCCCAGATTAGCACTATTGGCTATTTCCTTGCCATTTGCAAAAAGCCTAAGCCCCTTGCCTTTGTTGTACCTGCTGCCATCTTTGTCCCAAATAACACTAATAAGATAATCTTTGTACGGTACATCCGAAAGGGCGAAGTAATTCCAAGATGTGGGGGCCAGCGGTTTGACTTCGAGGGTGTTGTCATCGCGTGGGATGATACCGATCAAGCCGGTGATCAGAAGATCGTTGAAGGAGGAATGAAAATAGTGTTCGCTATGGTTATAGCCATCATGGCCTTCGAAAGATCCGGTGTCAGGATTGCAGGCCTCGGCGAGGTAAGGGACGCCATTTTTTCGATGGGTTTTGGAGAAGGTTTTGAAGAGTTCAAAGTAATCAGAGGAGTTGACGATCGTTTGGGGATAGTTTTGCAGGAGGTTTGCCATGGCTTTGAGGGTTTGGCTAGTTGCGTAGGGCCAAGATTGTCCGCTCCACCAGCAGCAGGATTTTTTGAGAAGGAACATGGGGTCATTTCGTTCGACGGTGCTGGGGCCGAAAGGCGCTTTGAATCCTTCTGAATCAAGTAGTTTTTTCCATGCCACTTCGTAACCTTTGTTGGCATCGGGCAGATTGAATTGCCAGGGGATATAGCCAATAAGCTCTCTGCCATATTCGCTTCCTGCATATTTTCCTGATTGGTAGGTGAGTGTAAGGGGGTTGGTTTTAAAACCATCGGCTTCTTCCTCGCGTTGGGAAAGAGGGAAGAAGAATTTTCGTTTAGGATCCCAAAGTTGTTTTTGCAGATTATCTTTGATGCCTTCTGCTTTTGAGCGAAAAAGGGCAGAGGTGTTTTTATCGTTTGCGAGTTCTGCAATTTTGGCGATGGCGATTGCATCAGCGTACATATAGGAATTGATGGTAGGCCTGAATGCTGGAGCTCCCCGTAGGATATCTTTTGATTGCCTGCTGTTAATGTTGAATTCCATGCCATCATCGTGGCCATTTTGCCAGAAGAGTCCGATTTGGGGGGAGAAGAATCGTTTTTCCCAGCCTTCGTGATTAGTTTTTAGGCTGGAAAGAAGGTCGTTAATGAAGGCAAGGTTGGGATGGATTTGGTGAGTAGCCCAGACGGAATCGGCAAGCCAGGTGCTGTAGTTTCTGGGTTGAGCGCCCGGGGTTTTAAGCCAGTAGCGGCAATAATCTTGCGAATATCGGTTATTGCGGAGCCAGCGGGCTTCATAAAGCTGATGTCCTGCGGGGCACGAGATTGCGCCGTATGTGCCCGACCAAAAAGGGCGGTCGATGAATTCGGTGAATGAGTAGCCTGAGTTTGGAGAACCGTAGGTAAGGTGTTTTGTCAGAAGTTCCCAGCGATAATAGTAAGTGGTTTGAATTTCAGAATCGGGGCATTCGAAGAAAGGGATGTTGGATTTATACCAGTCCCAATCTTTGTTGTCCCAGAAGGTTTCTTTTTCGAGTAGCTCTTGTTTGGGAAGTAAAGAGTTTTGTGCCAAAGCTGGTGAAACGAAGGCAAGGATAAAGGTGATTGCGAAAGGGAAAAGGCTATTCATAAAATCTATCCAATGTAAATCGTTTGGTAGTGAGGCATGTTAAAAATCATCGTAGTTCATTCGTGATTAAAATCTACTTTATTTGATCGATCAATTGAGATTTCATTCGGTGTGGATCACACGCTTGATATCAATAGGTTTGATAAACGCATCAGCCTTGATGGGATTTGCAAGAATCTTTGAAAGAATGTTAGATTTTTTTGATTGCCTTATCGATGAGCTAAAATGGCCAAAAAACAAAGTGAGGGAGTTTAGCTTAGTTCTGCTGTTTTCTTGGCAATGGAATTAGTTACTTTAGCATTGGTCGGAAACCCGCAGATTTAAAATGCGCATCCTTGGTAAGTGCATCGGAAAGTTTTAATTGTTTCATTACTTGGAAACTTAAGCAATCGGTGAACGACCAAGCTTGATCTGCATGTTTAAGGAAGAAGGCTTGAGTTGAAAAAAACGGTCTGAATCAGTCCATTCGATCCTGCATGCTTGTGATTGTTCGAGCGTGGTGAAAAAGTTTGGCAACAAATGGCTGAACCCCCGTGCTTTCAGCAGTGTTGCTGTTTCATCTAAAACATAATCCGTCGTAACGAACCTGCGTTTTTGTTTTTTGCACCAAATAAAATGCTTTCAGCTTCCTCGTGGGCGCTGTCGCCTTGGATTAGACGGGTGTAGGAATCACTGATGATTGTGAAAATATCATTTACCATAAATGATTCCATCCATTTCGGCATTGCTCAGGGATGCCACTTTTCCTATCCCGCTAAGCAGAAAAAATGGGTCATTTGCATCTTGTGTTTCCTGTAATATTGGTTCAATCCGGGCGACAGGATTCCCTCTGCGGGTTAAAATCAGCGATTGCCCGCTTTGAACCTGCTTGATAATTTTCTCGGTATTAAGCCGAAATTCCAGCATGGATATCTTTTTCATGATTCACCTTTAAATAATTAACTTCAACTTAAATGTTATCAGGTAAGCGTAAGGGTTGTAATTGGAAAGATTGGTTTGGTGGATGAAAGGGTGCTGATTGCTGCGATATTCAATGCTGTTTAAACAATTCTTGGTTTTCTCATCCTCTGTCGATGGTATTTGTTAGAATCTTGTTCAATTGGGATTCTGTATTCACAACTATGTATGGATTAATTTTGCGCTTACAGAAATAGGGCGCATCTCTGAAAAGGAACCCAGAAATCATGTTTGAGGAAAAGGGGATTGTAATTACAGAAACCCTTTTGAAATTGCCCCAGCAAACGATCACGCTTGCAGGAATAACTTCGGTAAGAAGTGGTTGCAATCCGGTGTATCCGGAGGCCAGTGGGAAAAAGGTTCTTATCTTTATGGCAAGTTTTATCTTATTGGAGAGTTTTTTCTTTTTGGTGATGGTAGCAAACTTCGAATTTTGGTTTATGGGGGTAAACCCCTTAGCAGTTTGGCGAGGGATTGGGTCTGGGAATGCAGAGAGTGTCCTGAACTTTTCGCTAGTGTTGTTCCTAACTACTATACAGGCTATAGTCTTATGTCAAATATTGAGGTGGTGGATTTCGCGAAAAAGAAGGCAATGGGTGCATTATATTGTGATCACCACGGCCTCTGGAGAAACCCGACCTTTAGAAGATTTGGACCAAAGCTTTATATTAAGGGTGGTTAAAGCGTTGGAAAAAGCCCTTGGTCAAACAACTTAAACATTATGCATCTTCTCGGATGCCCTTGAGATTTCTATAATTTCTTTTTGAGTTTCATGCTATTGTCAATCAAATGGTAATATTTTTTCGCATACTTATAAAGCAGGTTGAAAAAGAATGATGGCGCCAACCTTTGCAATCTTGGAATGGTTTCCACCCGTGTTAAACATCCTGATTTGGTTAGTCAGTGTGTTTTTGATCCTTTTGATCCTGATTCAAAAGGGAAAAGGTGGGGGATTAGCCGGGGCCTTCGGCGGTCCAGGGGGGCAAAGTGCATTCGGTTCAAAAACCGCAGATGCCTTCACAAAAATCACGCTTTATGTTGCTGGAATCTGGGTTGCGCTGATTGTTGTTATGATTTGGCTAGTTCAGCCTAAAATCGTAGTATCCAGCCCGACCGATATTTCGCAACTTAGTAAGGAAGGAATGCCTGCAGAAGGTGCTCCTGTGGATCCTACTCCAAAGGCTGAACCTGAATCCAAAGAAACTCCTAAAACTGAATCCAAGGACGATAAAAAAGAACCAGCCAAGGAAGCTCCCAAGTTAGAGCCAAAGGGCGCTGCCAAGGATGATAAAAAAGAACCAGTCAAGGAAGCTCCTAAGGTAGAGCCAAAGGGCGCTGCCAAGGATGATAAAAAGGCTGAAACTAAAAAGAACTAAGTGAGGCACAGCCTTTTAAAAGGCATGTGAAAGCCCGTGCTCTATAGCATGACAGGCTACGGAGAATCTTCCCACCAGGGTAAAACCTTGGCGGTTGCGATTGAGCTTCGTTCTGTAAATAATCGGTATTTGAAGGTGTCTTTACGGGCCCCAGAATCCTATCAGATTTTGGAACCGGAATTTGAAAAGGCCGTGCGTAAGCTGGTGCGTAGGGGAACGGTGCAGGTAAATCTTCGAGTGCATCGGGTCAAAGAAACACAAGAACAGCCTTTAAGGTTAGATGTTCTTAAAGGTTATTTGACTCAGGTGGCTAAGGTTGCACAGGAATCCAACCTGACACAGGAAGCTTGTAATATATTGATGGGGAATGTTTTGCATCTGCCGGGGATTGTTCCCGAGGGCCAAGTTGGTGCAAAAACTTTGGATGAAGACTGGCCTCAAATTGAGAAAACCCTTGAGATAGCCCTAGGCAAACTGCAATCGATGCGCAGTACCGAGGGGGAAGTGATGGCGCAAGAGTTAATGGCGCTTAGGAATAAGATTTGCGAGCACCTAGCTTCGATCAAAGTTTTGATCCCGCAGGTAATGGAAGCGTATAAGGATAGATTGCTGGATAGGGTGAGGAAATTGCTGGAGAGCACTGAGGCTCAGATTCAGCCTTCCGATCTTATCCGTGAGGTTGCGATTTTTGCAGAGCGTTCTGATATTGCAGAAGAAGTGACTAGGTTAGACAGCCATCTTGAACAATTTGGCAAAGTTTTGGAGCAGGAAGAAGGGGCTGGCCGAAAGCTCGAGTTTCTCACCCAAGAAATGGTGCGTGAAACCAACACCATGGGGTCTAAAGCTGCGGATGTGAAAATCACCCGCCATGTGGTTGAGATTAAGGGCGATTTGGAGCGCATTCGGGAGTTAATCCAGAATGTCGAATAGTACAAAACAAGCCTTTTTTGGGC
>CAXNFS010000185.1:0-6345 GCA_964201235.1 Gemmataceae bacterium
AACTTCTAGCCTTGCAAAATCTGGGCAAATGCAGGAAATAGTCTGGACTCCTGACTCCAAGACTATCCTTTCAGGAGGCAGCGATTTCAACCTTCATGTTTATTCCGTTGATGGTTCTTCCCAAAACATTCTTAAAGGCCATACCAAAGCGATCAGCGCATTGGCAGTCTCCAAGGATGGAAAAAAAGCTGCGAGTGGTGACAGGGCTGGAAAAATACTGGTATGGGATTGGGGAGCTAAAAACCCGAGTTCCAAAGAAATTACAGCTCATCAGGGGGGCGTTGATTCACTAAGCTTTTCACCCGATTCAGACCAGTTAGCTTCTGCTGGCCGTGATGATTTAGTTAAAACATGGAGCACTTCAAATTCTGATAACTTGCAAACATTCAAAGGCCATAAGAACGATGTTCGGGGAGTTGTCTTCGCACCCGATGGCAAAACCATCGCTAGTGCCGGTCTTGATGGCACTGTGAAAATTTGGGAAGTAAAATAGAAACAACAGCTTTTCTGATAGTCATTTCTACCGCTGACTTTGGCTACGCACCCCATACCTTAGTCGCCGTCACTGCAAAACGGTGCTGTTTCATGGATTTGTAGCCTACAGCTTTTACCTTATTAACTTCTAATCTGTAATATCTTACATCGTAAGTTAACGGCATTCGGCAGTAGGCTTTGAAATAACAGGTCGGATTTTTATTAGGATGAAAAGTGTAAGTAAGATCCAAATCAAACCGCCTGAGCTACCATCACATGCCTAACGGTGAAAAGATCTGCAAGCGGGCCCGTACTGATTGTCGTTAGCCATCAGCGATTCGATTGCTGTCCGAAACATGGGAAAGCACTTTTGCCGAAGCCGTTATTGCGTATGCAGTGCATGAATTTGAAGGCGAATGTTCTCTGGCACAAAACGGTATATCTTCTCAAATGCGATCTCTTTTCAATTACGACTGCTGCAATAGTATCTAGTAAAGTTTGTGATATTCCTTTCTAGGTGCTGTAAGAACTTCGTGTGGCAACTCTTTTTAAACCGTGCCAAGTAAGAAGTGTTTGCCCAAAAATATCATTCACACAACAGAGATCGCCGTCACTGCACCTGATGAGCCACTCGTGTTTGGTGATTGTTCGATGAAGAAAGCTATCGTAGGCTTTAACCTCTCTTAAGTTCTCAGGACTTCCTAAGAAGGCATTCCAAAGGGCTGAATTGCTGCTAAGTGTAAAATCTGCTGTCAGTCCATCGCCAAATAGACCGTTAGTACGCATGAATCGTGGTGGATTCTTTGTTGACAAACCGACCAGAACCGGCTTAGATGATTGCTCAATTGTGAAGGATAGAACACTGTGTATCTGAATTTCCGAAAGAAAGGGTTTTTATGAAATCGACCTACAATTTCTCGTTCCTGATGTTAACGCTGATCGCAACAATTCCCGCCTATGCCGCCGAGCCGAAGCCGATCACTGAAGCTGAAGTGAATGCAGTTCAGCAAGCTTGGTGCGATGGACTCCTAAAAATTGCACAAGTCCATAAAGAGGGGGGCGATTACCGTGCGATTGCCAGCACTCTGATCGACGACTTGTACGACTACAAGGAAGGCAAGGTATTCTTCAAGCCAACTTTAGCATTTGGAAAGAATACCTTCCGCAGCAGCAAGAAAGCTGCTCTCTCCTATTTCATCGGTGGAGATAAAGACTACCCGGAGGATACCGGCTTCGCACTCAAGAATTGGGTTAAGGCCCGTTACGATAACAATGCAGCCGAGAACGGCATCCAAATCCACGGCGATCTCGCCATCACAAGGGGGAATGTCTACTTTACGAACAGTAAGGGTGAAGAAGTAATGGTGGACAAGACGTTCGTGTTCCGTCGCTGTTCGGACGGCAAACTCCGGTTGTGTGTCCACAAGTCGTCGCTGCCGTTCGAACCGTCAGGCAAATAAGCTAGTTGAAGTCACCCAATGGAGAATGGGAGAAAGAAAAAGGGTCAGGTCTCTTTTTCGGCATAGTGCCTGAATCAACACCATTCTTGCTTTGAAGAAAAGATGGTGGTTCCTAAGGTTTCTGCGATTAAAGGCTTAATTCAGTCCGCTGACTTCATCTGATTATGGTGGCGAGCGCTGAAAAAAAGAGATCTGCCCGAAGGGGGAAAATTTTGAAATCAGGAAAGTAACCGTCGCTGACGCATCCGGCTCTGAAAGGAAAATACCATCGCTCACGCTGCCGGCTTTGAAAGAATAGGGCGGATTTTTATTAGCACGAACAGCATAAGTAAGATCCAAATTAAAACCGCTTGGGAAAGCATCACATGCCTAACGGTGAAAAGATCTGCAAGCGGACCCGCTAAAAAGTTCCCCATAGGAACCATGCTACAAAGCATCATACTCCACACCCCTAGAACTAAGCCACGATGCGTATTGCCTGCGCCTAGTTGAACCAACCCCTGGCTTGTTGCAAAAAATAAGATCATCCCTGCACCAAATAAAATCGTGCTAGGAAGTGCAAATAACATCGAGTTGGATACGCCCAAAGTAAATAAGCCCACTCCTGCAAGCAGCATTCCCAAGGCTTGCGATATCCCCTTCGAGGCTTTGTTTCCTAATATCGCAAGGATTAACGCAGAGGTTAGGGCACCGCCACCAACTCCACTTAGCAATGTTCCATAGGCCTCTTGCCCTAATGTCAGTTCTTTCTCTACGAAGCCTGGTAACAGAGCGAGTAAGGGCCATCCTAATAGTGCCATGCCTCCTGCGATGCTGATGACTAAAACCAGATCAGATCGCGCAAGAATAAACTTAATCCCATCGAATAAGGAAGCATTGTTTCTCTGCGAGGGTTCTTGAAACATCGTGGCTTGGTTCATCAATACCAAGGCTAGGATTAAAATTAGGTAACTGAGGGTGTTGAGAAGAAAACATGCTTCGGGGCCATAGTTTGTAAGGAGTAGCGCGCCTATAGCTGGGCCTGCAAGCCTTGCAAGATTGAATTGAAGCGAGTTGAGTGCGACCGCATTGAACAAATCCTGCATCCCCACCATCTCAACTAGGAAAGTAAGCCTTGCGGGCAGATCGATTGCGTTGATCACGCCCCAAAGTAGGGAAAAACAAAGCAGGATATAGGGCGAGGTGAAACCGAAGTAGACAGCAAGAAAGAGGGAAAGGCTTTGCAGCGAAAAAAGTATCTGGGTGACGAGGATGAGTTTTTTTCGGGGGTATTGATCAGCAAGTCTGCCACCGAGTGGGCCTAGGAAGCAACCGGGTAGGACTTGCAAAGCTGCGATAAGCGAGGGCCAAAGCGATTGCTGTTCTGAGCTGTATGAAAGCCACATTAGTGCGGTGGTTTGGGTCCATGATCCTGTAAGTGAAAGAAGTTGTGCGAAGAAATAATAGCGATAGTTCTTGTGTTTCAGGGAGCAAAAGGCACCTCCTTTGCTTTGCTTTTCAGGGCTTTGAGCTACTGGTTCGCTCATGCCTGTTCGCTTTTGCTGGGTGATTGCTGGTGCATAAGGTCAACCATTTGCTCGAGAATCTCAAGGTGTTTGCTGCTTTTGAGATGATTGATTTTTTCGATTAGTCTTCGTTTTCTTTCGAGTCGGATTACAAAAGCCTCTAACGATGAGGTGTTGAAATTGCCCGTTTTCTGGAACAACACTATTTCATCTGCATCCTTGGAGGAAAGGGTTCTTGCGCGCTCTGGGTTTCGTTCGATCCAAGATTTTAGATCAGGCTGATAGGCTTGATCTTGAAGCCTTTGAAAGTGCTTGCCCAATTCTGGGACATTAGATTGCCTGATTTGGTGTAGAAGGAAGTCGAGTGGCCGATGATGAAGATCATGAACAGAGATGCCTAGGGCTCGGGCGCAGGACTCAACTGTTGCATTGCGAAGTTGAAAGGCAGGCCCGAGAAGAATTTTTCTAATAGTGTGCCTATGAAGCCTGGTGATGCGTGCGAATTCCTCCTGATTCCAACCTCGTTCTTCAACGAGAGAAGAAATTTTGTTTTGGATGGTGGGGTTATTGTCTTCGCTGTTCATAAGGGAATCATAAATGAAATGGCATAGATTTCAAATACCCTTCAAAGGATAAGCAGCCATGCGATGGGTTCGGTTGTTCCATTGGAATTGCCCTTGGGCATATTTTTGCCCCAACTCGATGTAGCGAAGGGAAATAGCCCTGCTGATTTTAAGATCCTCTTCGGTAACTTCCCGAATGATCTTTGCGGGAACGCCTGCCAGCATAGATCTTCGTGGTATTTTTTCATTCTGGCGAACTACTGCGCCTGCAGCGATAATGCATTCTTCGCCAATAATGCTGCCTGAAAGAAGAATCGCGCCCATGCCAATCAGGGTTCCCGCACCTATTTGTTTGCCATGGAGAATGGCTTTATGCCCAACCACGATATTTTCTTCGATTATTTGTTCGCATAGGTGTTCGCAATGAACCATGGAGGAATCTTGGATGTTAGTGCCTGCCCCTATGCGGATAGGTGCAACATCGCCTCTGATGATGGTTTGAAACCAAATAGTTACATTTTTCCCGATTGTTACATCGCCTGTGATTACCGCATCATCTGCAATATAAAAGTGGTCATTCATGGTGAAGCGCCCTTAAGTAATGTAAACAATCATGGCGAACGGAAAAGGAAACACTAAAACAATAGAGGTTAGTTGTTTTATTTATCATGGCACAGGAAACACAGCAATGTCTACCCGGGTGGTTGTTTTTCCCTTTGATCTATTTGGCAACTCCGGGGCCTCAGAGGGTGCCAGGATTTTAGCAGATGAAATCCGCGAAATCCTAAGAGACTCTTTTCGTGAAACAGTCACGACTCGTGCTCTTGCATGGCGTGACCATATCCGACTGCGAGAGATTTCGCTCGATAATTTTTCCAAATTGAAAAACTGGCGACTTACCGCATCGAAATGCCTCGACTCTATCAATGCTAAAAACCAGAAGTTCATTTGGCTAGGTGGTAATCATCTTGCTTGCCTTCCTGTTTACGATCATTTGTGCGAGACCAATACTCTGGTGCTGCAGTTTGATGCACATTTGGATATCCATCACTTTGATAACACCTTGGATACTCCTTCGCATGGGAATTTTGTATTGTTTGCCAAACGCCCATTATTGCCTATTGTCAATGTGGGTCATCGCGAACAGTTACTTACCAAAGATCACATTGACACCTTTTTTCAAGATAATATTTCCGCAATTGATATAGCAGTTAATCCGGAGTTGGCATTTCAACGAATTATGGCAACAGTCAATAAAGCAGAGCGAATATTTATTGATATCGATTGTGATGTAATGGATGCTGCGTTTTTTCCTGCAACAGGCAGGCCTGTTCCGCTGGGATTGACGCCAATGTATCTGACTAGGATTATGGAAGCGATCGATGCTAAGAAAATTGTGGGGGTGGGGTTTAGTGAATTTGATCCATCTCGGGATGATAATGATAGAAGCCTAGCGTTATTAATTTGGTGGGTGGAGCGCTTTTTCTTGCGTTGGTATGAATAATCGAATTAAGTAGAGTGATTGATGTTCGTTTTGGGATTAAATTGCGAGGGGCTTAACTACTCATGAATCATCAATATCGATTGAAAGTTGAAGATACTGCTTTATTAGTGGTAGATATGCAGGAGAAGTTGCTGCCTAAAATAATACAGGCGGGCGAGGTGCTTCGAAATGCTTCATTTTTAGTGAATGCAGCAAAAGTGCTGGGCGTTCCTGTGATTGCAACAGAGCAATATCCAAAGGGATTGGGGCCAACGGTAGAACCAATAAGGGGTTTGTTGACAACGGTTTGGGAAAAGAAGACTTTTTCTGCGGTTGCCGAGGGTGGTGCCCTTGATTTCTTGAAATCTGATGCCCGAATCAAGGTGGTGGTGGTGGGGATTGAGGCTCATATTTGCGTCATGCAAACCGTGCTCGATCTTTTAAACCAAGGATTTCATGTGTTTGTATGTGTCGATGCGGTCTCAAGCCGATATGCTATTGATGTAAAGATTGCATTAAAGCGAATGCAACAAGCGGGTGCGATTTTGGTAACTGCGGAAACTTGTGTGTATGAATGGCTTGAAACAGCAGCCAATCCTGCATTCAGGGAAATCAGCACAATGGTTCAAGAAAGAATGAGGCAAATTGGTCCCGATGGGAATGCCTCATTAAACAAGTAACAATCTAGATTTGGATGAAACTATGCAAATTCCAGCTCCTTTACAACCTTCCACAAGAATCCTTCTTGGGCCCGGCCCAAGTGATGCCCACCCCGCAGTTCTTCGGGCTATGGTCAACCCACTCATGGGGCACCTTGATCCCGAATTTGTTTCTATCATGGTTCAGGTGCAGGAGATGCT
>CAXNFS010000186.1:0-6325 GCA_964201235.1 Gemmataceae bacterium
TCTGCGAATCTTCTAGATCGTGAAAAAGAATTTCCCGATCAAGTTTCTGCTTGGCAGAAAGTTGATGTTAAGGGATCGGATATTAAGTTAGGTGTAACTGGAGTTGTTAGCCCAAATATTGCAGAGAAAATCAAGGACCCTAGAGTTAAGTTTGGTCCTTCCAAAGTAGCTTTGGATTCCGTCTTGAAAGAAATGAACCAAGATAACATTCAACTTAAAGTCTTACTTTATCAAGGGGTTCTTAATCGCAGTCCGAAGGGCGAACCTGCAACCGAAGCTTTAAAAGCGGCACAATCCTATCCCGAATTTCAAATTCTTATGTGCCTTAGTGAAGAAGATGAGCCTTCTTCAAATCCCATCACCATAAGTCACGAAAATAAAAAACAGTCGCTGATCATCAGGATGGGAACAAAGGGTAAGTATGTTGGGGTTTTGGGCGTTTATAAAACAGGCGACCCTTCTCAGCCTTTTAAATTCCGCTATGCAATTGAACAAATGTCTGAAGATTACATTACGCCTGAAAACTCGAAAAAGAATCACCCTGTCATGGAACTCATGGAATCTTACGCAAAAGAACTTAAAAACGAAAATTACTTATCCAGGTTTGGCCAAGCCAGACACCCGGTCCAAGTTTCGGTACCTAGTTCAAATCCTGTTTATGTCGGTTCCGAAAAATGTAAGAAATGCCATGAATCCGCTTATGATGTTTGGAAAACATCAACCCATAGTCATGCCTATCAAACCCTTGTTGATGCCAAGGAACCTGCATTAAGACACTATGATCCCGAATGCATTGTTTGTCATACCATTGGATTTGGGTACCAATCAGGTTTTAGTACCTTTGAAAAAACGCCCAACCTTACCAATGTTGGGTGCGAAAGTTGCCATGGTCCCTCTAGCGAACATGTTAAAAAACCTAATGATGAAACCTGGCACAAACTTATTAATCCTTGGAAAGCTGTTAGTGGAGAAACACCCGTTGATAAAGAATCTCGGTTGGGAAAAACGGATCAGTTTTGCCAGAAATGCCATGATATCGATAATGATGTTACTTGGACGAACAAAGGTTTTGAACGAAAATGGCCTAAAGTAGCGCATCCTTCCCCAGCATCTGAGTGATCATTTATCTCATTAATTTTAATAACACAAAGTGGCGGTAGAGAATGAATCGATCGGCTTTTATGCCATATTTGTGGATGGTGAGTGGATGTATTGCTTTTACATTTATGGGCAATTTTACTTTCGCACTAGGGCATATTTCAGCTATTGGGCTTAGTCTTGATTGGCAGATCATTGCGTTCTTTAGAGCTTTTTTAGTTTTTCTTTTTTCGTTTGCGCTTGCTATAGCCTTTCGAATCAACCCTGTCGTTATGGGGTCTCGGAGCCTTTGGCTTAGAAGTATAGCAGGCAGTTTAAGCCTTGTCTTTTCTTTCTATGCCTTAACAAAATTGCAACTTTCATTGGTTCTTACCGTTACCAATATGTTCCCGCTATGGGTCGCATTATTATCGTGGCCCATGTTGAAAAAGATACCGTCCATTTCGGATTGGGCCGCTGTTTGCATGGGTATTATTGGAGTAGGGTTGATTCAAAAACCACACCTTAGCGATAATTATCTAGCCATTGCTTCTGCCATTATCGCTTCTTTTTTTACCGCATTGGCAATGATTGGGCTCCATAAAATCAAAGGTATTCCGACTCAGGCTATTGTGGTTCACTTTTCTGCCGTAGCAACTGCAATATGCCTTTTGGTTTTGCCTTTTGCTCCAAATGTGGGCACTACAATTGCTGATATGGATTTTAAAATCTTGATGCTTTTATTGGGTGTGGGCATTTCTGCGACCATCGGCCAGAACTTTTTAACTCTCGCCTTTTCAAGCGGTGCGCCAACTAAAATTTCTGTTGTTGGCCTTAGTCAGGTAGTTTTTGCTGTTATCGGTGACATGTTGTTCTGGCACAAATCGTTGGGAATTGTTGAAGTAATAGGCATTTTGCTTATTCTTCTACCAACAGGCTGGGTTATGTTAAAATCTGATCCTGATTTAAATCCTTAAAATAACTTGTCAACTCTGAGGCAGCTTAGAGGGCCCTATCATTAATAGAACCTTTTTAATGGGGTTTGTTCTTATCGCTAGGCATCAAAAATTTTACTTCCCAGAAGTACCTGGCAATTCTAAGCTTCCAATCAATGATAAATCTTTAGTGCCCAATTTCTCTGCCTGCTTTGGGGATAAGCTGAATGTTACAACTACTTGCTCACCGCCAGGGCTAGCTACTACATAATAGTTTTGCATGGTCGGAACATTATCAAGTTGGCCCAACGCAGAAATTCTATAAACCCATCGGCCTTTATCACCTGATGGAACTTCGCCTTCTTGTAGGTCTTTTTCGACTACCCAGCCGGGCGTTCTTTCTGTGACATTTTTGAATTCTGCAACGGAAAGATGTTTGCCTGGTTCTGCCTTGCTCCATACTGAAACGGTAGCCTGTGCAATAAAATCGCCCTTTTCAACCAATCTTAAAACCAGATGGTTTTCAGTTTTTGCAACTAGTTGCCAATCTCTGCTCATCGATAAATCAAATCGCCCTTGCTGGTCTTTGAATTCAACATAAGTCATCAAATTCGGGACTTCAAAATCTTGGGGAATTGAAACTAATGCTGCATCATTTAGTGATTGCGGGGTTTCAAGAACTTCTCGTTTAATGGTAATTTCCATTTCTGTTTTTGATGCAGGGTTGACAGGGCCAGCTTCTCGATTGTCACTTTGCTTCCAGCTAAGGTTTGTAATCCTTGCGGTTTTTTCGTTCCAAATTCCCGTTGCATCAACAATGGAAGAAACACTTGCACCAGATTCAACGCCGGTTGCTGTCCCTTCAATTTTAAAAGTCACAACTCCATTTTCATTTGAAAGTACTTTCCCAGTGATTGTATGCTCGGAAAGGCCTTCGAAATTACAAATAGCTTGTACTGTAGCATCCTTTAATTTCCAAGCTTCTTTAGGAACAGGACCTTTATCTGGAATTAAATTCGCAATGGATAAAGTATCAAAGTGTTCGCCAGTTAATTCTAATTCTTCCCTCGTTAGTGGGCCTTTTGGGCTGTAAACGAAAATCGAGCTTTCTGGTTTTTGAGCAACAATTAGGCTTCTTTGTTTCCGAAGGGTTCTTTCAGATTTGTTACCTTCGATGTTAAATAAAGCGTCTGCCTTTGAATAATTCCTTGCAACTTTGTCTGGAATTCCCGAAGTAGATAAATGGATTACCCGTTCTTCAAAATGGTGATTTGCAGTGGCTATCATGGGGATAGCTACCATTTTTCCATCGCGTTGCACCTTCATTTCGCCTTTTAAACTTAGCGATAATTCAATTTTTAAGCAATCATCCGCTTGCGGTTGTTCTTTAAAAGAAACAGCATTCTGGTTTGAAAGAAATAAACACACCGCTGTAACAAACTGAAGGGTAAACATTGAATTCTCCAACCATAAAAATTAACAGATTTAAAGGGTAATACCGTGAGGCGAAAAACCAGTCAACCCTAGGTTGGAAATTTGTTAAGGTGGTTAAACAAAGAAAGCCAAGGTAGTTCATACCTTGGCTTTCTTTGTTTAACAGATTATTAGGGTTAGCTTTTAACTTCAGCTTCGATTACAGGTGCAGTTGTGCTTACTTCCTTGGATCGTGATTCTAATACCAACTCAAGAAACGCAGTTTGACCACCGTCACCAAGGCGCCTTTCCTGACGCTTTAAAACTCGGGTATAACCACCTTCTCGATTGGCGAAAAGTGGAGCGATTTCTTTAAAAAGAAGCTCAACAGCTTCTTTGTCACGAAGCCTAGCAAGGGCAAGTCTTCGGGCAGCTAAAGTGTTTTTTTTAGCCAAGGTAATAAGCTTTTCAGCAAATATCCGAACTTCTTTAGCCTTTTCTAGACCAGTGATAATACGACGGTGTGTGAACAAGGCCCGGGTAAGATTTCGGAACAACGCTATACGGTGATCCTGATTTCGGCCTAGTTGTCTACCTCTTCTTAAATGACGCATGGCTCAATCTCGATTTTTAGTTGGAAAAAATACAGTTTACTTACGAAGAGCAGATGATCTTAAACCAAGTTTAAGATTTCGCTCATCAAGTTTAATTTTAACTTCTTTTAGAGTGGTTTCACCAAAGTTACGAACTTCAAGCAATTCTTCTTCAGAACGCATTACAAGATCGCGTACAGTGGAGATACCTTCGGATTCTAAACAATTGGTTGCCCTTACAGACAATTCCAACTCAGCAAGACTCATATTAAGCTTGCGTTCAAGTTCAACATCAACTGTTGAAGATGCAACAGGTTCTTGAATGTGTTCCAAGCCAACTTCTGGGCCGGGTTCTGCATATTGAATAAAGGGGTTGAGGTGCTTTCGAAGAATCTTTGCGCCTTCAACAAGTGCCATTTGGGGAGTTACAGTACCATTGGTCCAGATTTCCATGATCAATTTATCGTAGTTGGTCTTCTGACCAACGCGAGTATCTTCAATTTCATATTTTACACGAACAACGGGTGTAAAACTTGAATCGATAGGAATCACACCGATCTCACGATCGCCTGGTACATTTTCTTCTGCCATTCGATAACCACGACCGTTTTCAACAGTCATTTCAACTTTAAAAGGAACATCATCAGTTAATGTTGCAATTACATGTTCAGGGTTAATAATCTGAACTGCTTCCGTGGTAATGATATTAGCTGCAGTTACCACGCCTTTTTCATGTTTTTCAATACGGATTACTTGTGGTAAATCACTAATGTTTTTTACAACAAGGCTCTTAATGTTAAGAATGATATCGATAACATCTTCAACCACACCAGGTATGGTGGTGATTTCGTGCTGGACACCTTCAATTTTAACTTGAGTTATAGCGCTTCCTTCAAGGCTTGAAAGAAGAATCCTACGAATGCTATTACCAATCGAAACACCAAAACCCCTTTCAAAGGGTTCTGCGTAGAACTTACCGTAGGTGTCAGAAAGAGTTGAACGATCGCCATTAACCCTACTAGGTAATTCCAAGCCGCGCCATCGAATACGCATAATTAAATCACTCCTAAACTATTTTAAGGCTTATTTTTCAAGCCTATTATTATCAAATAAAAAGTATACCAGTTTTTAACGGGAGCAGAATTCAATGATTAACTGTTCACGAATTTCTTCAATATGCGGATCCATGTCACCACGAGTCGGCATGCGCGTCATTTTACCTTCAGGAGGTTCTTGATTTGTAATTGTCAAGAAATCTGGGATATTAGGCGAAGTCTGTTGCACTTGCAGCCTTACCAAGTCAATAGATCGTTTACGATTTTTGACTGAAACAACATCATTAGGCTTCATGATCAAGCTTGGGATGTCGGTTGGTACGCTGTTAACAGTTACATGACCATGAGCTACAAGCTGCCTTGCTGCTGCACGATTTGGTGCAAAGCCCAATCGAAATACTACATTATCAAGCCTGCGTTCCAACAAGGTGATTAAAACTTCACCAGTGTTTTGTTTGGAACGGCTTGCAATTTCAAAGTATCTTCTGAATTGCCTTTCGAGCAAACCATAAAACCTTTTTAGCTTTTGTTTTTCACGAAGACGAATACCGTATTCGCTTGGCTTGTTGCGACGAAGATGCATGCCGGGCGGCTGATTGCGTCTTTCAATTGCGCACTTAGGCGACTCACAACGAAGGCCTTTAAGAAAAAGCTTTACGCCTTCTCTTCGACAAATTCTACATACTGGATCGGTAATTCTTGCCATGGATGTTATTACTATCTCTAGCGGTTAAAAGTTGTAAATCTTCCTGATGGATACAGTTTTCCTATTATATTATACTCGACGACGCTTGGGCGGCCTACAACCATTGTGAGGAAGTGGCGTTACATCTTCAATTGCCTTTACATTCAAACCGGAAGCTTGAAGTGCAGTAATTGCTGATTCGCGACCTGACCCTGGACCCTTGACTCGAACTTCAATTTCTTTAAGTCCAAATTTCAAGGCTCGGGATGCTGCTTCTTCTGCCGCCCTTTGGGCTGCAAAAGGTGTGCTTTTTCGGCTACCTTTGAATGCACAGGTTCCTGCTGATGCACAACAAAGAGTATCACCATTAGTATCAGTAATGGTCACAATGGTGTTATTGAAAGTAGCAAGTATATGGGCTACTCCCCGACTGACATTACGACGCTGTTTTTTCTTCTTGGACACGAAAGAGTATCTCCGTGAAAATTAAATTACAAAATTAACCTCTAAGCTCTTTAACACCCTTCTTACCAGCAACGGTCTTTCTTGGACCTTTTCTGGTGCGGG
>CAXNFS010000187.1:0-6321 GCA_964201235.1 Gemmataceae bacterium
TCATCATCAAGAAAGATTTCCCAAGCCATGCGAACTTTGCCTTTGCCTATGCCATGGGTTTTGGTGCGAAGTTTGTCGCCCTTTTTGATATCAGAGAATTGAGCGGGTTGGCCTGCCTTCCAGAATCGGGTTTCTTTATCAGTTTCGATGACCACACCTTTTTCACGGATGAAAGTTAGATCGCCCTTGGCCCATGTGGTAGAGATTTTTCCAGCCTTGGCATCGATTTCTTCCACGAAGAAGTATTCGCCATGCCCGTTCATCATGTTCATTTCGTCTTGGATGTAGGTAAGGAAAACCCATTCGCCCTTTTCGTTTTCATGAAGGCGAAAGATGGCTCGTTCGCCAATGCGGAAGTCTTGCAGGTCACCATGCGTCGCATGATGCAATAGTTCTGCATAAGGCATAACGGTGAAGGTGATGACTTCATCGGTGTTTTCTCTACGGAACTTTCCGGTTCGGGTTTGTAGATCAATGCTAATCAGCTCGCCCCATGGCCTTTGCATTTTATCAAAGGTGATGATCACTTTTCCTGGGGTGATTTTAAGAACGGGCTTGGCTGGAGCATCTGCAGCAGGGATTGTGTCCCCTAGTAAAGAGATCAAGGTAAGCGCCAGGATTGAAGCAGTAATAAGCCGTAGGTTCGTTCTCATTATATATATGGTTCGTTTGACATTGTTTCGCCAGTTTTAGAAACGCTCTAAAAATCTAGGTAAGAGAGACATTGCAGCCAAGTTAGTCAAGTCGCAGTGACCTTATGATATTTTAGAAAATAATGTTAAAAAATCGATGAATAAGCGTTGAAAGGTTGAAGTTTAGCTAAGTTCGGGGTTGAGGGTATGAAGATAAAGCCTCTACAAGGAAACTACGATTTTTAGATCCCATAGATAAGTTACTTTTGGTGGGTGCAATTTGCTTGTTGTAAATGTTTGATAATATCGTTAAAGTTAATTTAATATATTTTATTATTGGTATCTTGTTTATCATTAAATTGTTAAAGAGAAATGCGATGTATCGAATAGCCTTCGGTTTCATTTTGATTGCTATGATGGGTTGCGGTCCTGCCAATATAAGTATTTCGGGGAAAGTTTCTTACGATGGCATCGAGGTGAATGAAGGGGCTATATCTTTTGAATCTCCCGATGGCAAAAGCCCTTCCGTGGGTGGGATGATCCAAAAGGGGTTTTATAAAATTGAAAATGTTGATGTTTCTTCGGCCGGTAAAAAAATAGTTCGAATTAACGCTGTGACAAAAACGGGAAGGAAAATTCCTGCAGGGCCACCTTTTCCTCCTGGCGATATGGTTGATGAAATCATCAAGATGCCTGCGCGATTTAATGAAAAATCTAACCTTAGTGCAGAGATCTCCTCTTCAAAACCTAATGTTTTTGATTTCAATCTTATAAAAGGTTTGGTTAAACCGTAATTTATGGGGGTCACTATGAAACAGCGAATTCATCAAGCTTTTACACTGATTGAGTTATTGGTAGTCATAGCAATTATTGCCATTCTTATAGGTTTACTTTTGCCCGCAGTACAAAAAGTTCGGGAAGCTGCTTCAAGAATGAAGTGCTCCAATAATTTAAAACAAATCAGTATCGGATTCCATAGTTTTCATGATGTTTTTAATAAGTTTCCTGCCGCCTTTAAATTCGATTCAACCGGAACAACCCTAGGTGCAATTGATATTTCCGAAGCTACTTGGGTTTATTATTTGTTGCCTCACATTGAACAAGAGGCCTTGTATAAAACCGGAAATTTATCGCAAAACTTTGGGAGCCTTCCCAATCAGAATAGCCAGATTAGCGGTACGATTCTTCCCGGTTTTACCTGCCCTTCTGATATTCCAAGTGATCTTGGAATGAACATGTATGGAAAGGGGAATTATGTTGCAAATGGGGGGATTGGCCCTATGAACTCCAATTTTGCGCAACCCTATAGTTCCATTGTATCGCCCGGCCCATTTATTCTTAACATACAAGCGAAAATCACCAACATCACTGATGGAACTTCGAATACTGTCATGGTTTCAGAAGTTCGAAAAGTGACCGGTGCGAATGATTTTCGTGGTGTAAATCATTATCCAGAAGGGCCTATTTATTTTCATAATCGTACCCCTAATACTTCAATCCCCGATGATTTTAGAACTGCTTTTTGTATTACTTCTTTGGAAGTTCCCTGTATCGGGGTTTATAGTGCTTATAACAATCGCTCTGTAATCCTGTCGGCCCGCAGCAAGCATACTGGCGGTGTTAATCTTGGGATGTGTGATGGCAGTGTCAAATTCGCAACCAATAATATCAGTCAGGCAACCTGGCAAGCAGTCGGCACCATTTCGAAGGGTGAGGTTGTTGCCTCTGATTTTTAAATTATTTAAAAAAGCAGAGGATCTTTTGCAATTGACCAGGTAATTGCCAAGTCACATTATTGTAAAATAAAAAGCTTATAAGTAGGTTCAAAGATTGCAATTAAAGTTAGAGTAATTCTTTAATTGGGATGCCTTCCGGCAGCATTTTCATTTTGCGCCCTTGAGCTAGAAATTCTGCATCAGGATCAAGACCCAAGGCATGATAAACAGTTGCGACAAAGTCGGGAACAGATACTGGGCGGTCTTTGGGGTCTGCGCCATACTTATCGCTTGCGCCAATAACTTGCCCGGTTTTAACTCCGCCTCCACCCATGGTAAGACTGAAACAACGACCCCAATGATCACGCCCCGGGCCTTGTTTTTCTTTATTGATTAATGGGGTTCGTCCAAATTCGCCGGCAGTGATTACAAGTGTGGTTTCAAGCAATCCCCGATTATCGAGATCGTTTAAAAGCGCTGAATAACTATTATCGTAGATAGGCAACTGCTGATCGAGATGGGGAAAAATACCCCAGTGATGATCCCAGGCGTAGATTCCGGTATCAACATAACCTTGGATGGTAACAAATCGTACACCTGCCTCGATCAAACGACGAGCTAAAAGCATTCCCTGCCCAACCCGGTTGCGGCCATAAGTTTCGCGAACTTTGTTTGATTCCTGCGATAGATCGAATGCCCCTTTTGCTTTTTGTGAAGTTACTAGATTAAAGGCATGTTCGGTAAACTTGTCTCTAGAATGGGATTGAAGATTTGTTTCCCTATTAGCCTGAAAACTGTCGAGTGATCGAAGCATTTGTTTGCGCCCGGCTAAGCGGTTGAGATCAACATCGGGTGCAGGATCAAATTCGCGGATTGCAAAGTTATCAGAATTTGCATCTTGATCAATCATATAGGGGTTGTAGGTATTGCCTAGAAATCCACCATAACCAGGGGCGCTATACGCTGGATGTTTCATATTTCCAATATGTACAAACGGAAGGAATCTAGATTCCAATTGCTGTTGCTTGCTAAGAACTGCACCAATACCGGGTGCTTGTACAACTTTATCTAACTTGCTTCCGCACATGATGTGGACATCGCCTTCGCCATGCATGTTCGTATAAGAATGCATGGAACGGATGAGGGAGAATTTATCGGCACAGGTGCTGAGTTTTGGCAAAAGGTTGCCCAATTGTAAACCGGGAAGATTTGTTGAAGCGGGGGTATACTTCCCCCGAATGTTTTCAGGCATGTTTGGTTTCAAGTCATACATATCAAGATGGCTGGCGCCGCCTTGCAGAAACATAAAAATGACATTGATCTGCTTCTTGTTGGTTTTAGAAGATTCATTCGCAAGAACTTTTTCCAATGACAAACCCAAGGGGGAAATAGCCCCGATAGAAAGGCCGCCTACCTTTAAGAAATTCCTTCGGGAGATGGTATTTGTGTTAATGTTCATAAGTAGTCAAACGGGTAGGTATTTTGTTGAAAGTTCACTTTTGGTAGGCATACGCTTTTATAATAGTGTTACCAGAGTTTAAATTTACTTTACAACTATGTCAAGCACTATAAAACTTGGCTGCTTTAATACAGTCAAATAATAGAGTCAGTATCACTTTTTTGCTCTCATACGGCGTGTTTCATCAAAGTGCATTACCAATACTGATGGTGAGTGTTTGTTATAACAGGAATTGCCTAATTAGATTTCTGCGCCTATGCTTGAAGAAGGTTGTGAATTGGAGTTATTTTCGGAAGCTTGATTTATGCAATGGATATTGAAAGTATTTGGGCAAAAGCCAAGATTACAGGATTGGGAGAATCGTCCCGCTTCTTTAAAGGTAGAGCAAGGGCCACGCCCTAAAGACAATCGCGATTGCTTTGAACGAGAGGTGGCAAAGGAAGCCCTGGGTTTACCAGAGCAAGGCGGGCCGCATCAACGGGTTGCAAAATCCATCATGGCTTATGAGATATTCCCACCTGAAGTGGTGTCTCCTGTTTTGCATCGATCACCAATTCAGGTGGGTGATACGGTTGGCATATTGTTTCATTTTTTGCCTGGCATTGATCTGTTTTGTGGGGCAATAGTTCTTGAATGTTTTGATGAGGAAAGGGATGAAATTTGGCGAACTGGGTTTAAGTATCGCACTTTGTCGGGCCATCCAGAACTTGGCGAAGAAACTTTCAGTGTCGAGAAAAATATGAATACTGGAACAGTAATAGTTGCTCTGCGATCGTGGTCTAGGGCAGGAACATGGTTGACTTGGCTTGGATGGCCTTACACCCGGTATAGCCAGATCCGTGCTAATAAATCTGCATTGGCATATCTTGCAATGGTAGCCTCGCAAAAAGTTTCACTTTCAAAGTCAAATTAACAAATCATGTTAAAGGTAGATTTTACATTCCCAAGTGCAACTATTACATTTTTTTGAAATAACTGCCATTAGGTCATGGATTTACCAAGGAGGTTGAGTTGGCAAGATGTTCAGCTTATGCGGTGGAAGGCTAGCGAGGTAAATCAGATTTTTTGAAAAAAGGCTCAAGGTGGAAAGCAGGCGTTGAAATAAGGTGTCATATTTGGCAAGTAAGGTAATAAAAGGTGCCTTTAGATTCCAGATCAGTCAGTTAATGATTATTTTTGGAAAATTTAGGCGTCATGGCACAAGGGTTGCCGTCTTTATTACGCTATTAAAAGTTTTTAAAGAAGATGAAGAGGTGGGGTATGAGCCAGAGAGATTCAAATATGTTGTTTTTGAAGGACATGCTGGAACATTTGGTTTCCTGCCAGCAGCAATTGCAATGGACGACCGATAGCCAAGCTGTGCATGTTTTGACCGAAGTGATGCTAAGAGATTTGGAAAGATGCAATAAGTTATGTGAAAACATCAAACGGAAAGCAAATCATGCTGTAGCAGTCTAGCAATTACAAAGCTGACAAGAAAACTTTAATCAAAAGCAAAAACCAGTGTGCCAAAAGGCATGCTGGTTTTTTTTTGTATTCGTGTGATTGTCAAAGCTGAAATAATCGTCACATCTTCGCTAGTTTTTGCGAACGGTAAAAGCCAAACGATCTGTAAAGGTGGAAGCATAATAGCAAGAACCTTCGGCACAAAGGTCGTAGTGGATATTCTCGGTCGAAAAGATAATCCGATAAGAACATTGTAGATTGCAGCCGGCGTAGGAAACGCCAGGCACCTGGAGCGTTAGGTTCCCGGCTGAATCACTCGCCGATTGAAATATGTCATCCGTGTGGATGGCTAAGGCGGAGTGATAGTAGTTGACCGGGGAAGTTTCAGGGCCAGCTTGTAAAAGACAAGCCACACCCGACCCAAGTTTTAACGAGGAGTTACGATGAAGAGGATGCGCATGGTAGCGCCGCTGTTGGCAGTTCTGGTTGGCTTGTTTGCCACCCAAAATGTGTCAGCCTCAAATTGCGGTGCAGGTAAGTACAATGCTTCTGGCTCGCCTTGCTGCGATGCCCAGAGTTGTTTTTCTTCTGCCACCGGGCAGATGAGAGAAAATTTCCGCCTTGTTGTGGACAATGTCCTGGGCAAGCGCTGGTTGACTTCCTACACCACAGTACAGGAAACAACCATGAAGCAAGTTACGAAGACTTGCTACAAAGACGAAGCTCGCACCTGCTATAAGAAGTGCTATGAAACGGTCTTCAAAAATGTTGAAGAACAAGTTCAGAAAAAAGTGGTTGAAACCGCTTACAAAGATTGCGAATACACCGTATGCAAGCCAGTCAAGAAGACTTGCATGAAGGAAGTTACTTCCACGGTTTGCAAGCCTGTTTGCGAAACCCACTACAAAGATTGCAAGTACACCATTTGCAAGCGCGTTCCAGTTCAATGCGAAAAGGAATGCTGCTACACTGTTTGCAAACCTGTAACCGAAGTGCATTGCCACAAGGTTACCTGCCAGTTGCAGAAGAAAATCTGCGAACAGCATGAAAAGGAATGCAAGTACACCGT
>CAXNFS010000188.1:0-6305 GCA_964201235.1 Gemmataceae bacterium
CATAGTCAGCTTCCGCAAGGAAGAGGTTCTGCTTGCAACCACTTACAAGAGCAAGAAATAACGCTGCGCAAATAATTGATGGTTTCAATTCCATGACCATTAGACCCCAAAGTTTAGTGTTGATAAACAACACCTTAGTTTCATTCCCAAAGCTTGCCTTAAACGCAATAATTAAAATGCAAATAAGGTTCGCCATTAACTTTATCGGCGGTTCCGGTTAGAAAAGTTAGGAAACTTCTAGGGGTTATAACTTTTTTAGCGATCTTGAGGATAAGAAGGGTAATTCAGGCAGAAAGGGACAATGTTAACATAATGGTATCAGCAAACGCCGGGCAAATGAAACGGCTAGGCAACTTATAGTCTGTTCGGATCCTCAGGATTCCACCTAGGGGATATCCCAACATACTTCATTCCAAGCATCTTCTTAATTGCCGCCCACTCGCCAACATCATTACCTTCAACTTGATGGCCAATGAATTGCAGCAAGTAACCAACAAAGAGCGCCCCAACTCCCCAATACCATTCATAAAGAAACAACAAGGGTATGCCTGCAACCGCAACTGGAATTCCAACCATGTGAATTGCAAAATTGAAAGGCAACTGATGCCTGAGCATCCAGTTTCCAAGTCTTCTTTTTATAAATGGTAGAACACCTTTTTTATCTGCCTGAAGTGGTGCTTGATTCGACATGTTCGTTAACCCTTTTAAACTTGACCGCTTATTTTTATATATTACATTTTCTCGAGCACACTTATGCCCAACAACTCTAAACCTTGCTTCAATACCCTTGCGGTTAAATCGCAAAGCAACAACCTGCTTTGCCTGATACCCTCAGTTGGTGCTTTTAATACCGGGCAGTTCTGAAAGAATACACTGTAGGCTTTTGCAACATCCCAAAGGTATGAAGTGATTAGGCTTGGCTTGTAATCTACCAAAGCAAGAGTGAGGGCTTCTTCAAAGCGGAAAAGTTGCAAAGCCAAGGCACGCTCTTCTGCTGTATCTAAAAGCACTGGGATTGAGGCATTTCGATAGTTGTCGGGGTTAAACTCGCCTTTTCTGAATATGCTTCGATTTCTTGCATAAGCATATTGCATGTAGGTTGCGGTATTGCCTTCCATCGCCATCATTTTTTCCCAGTTAAACACATAATCACTGGTACGATTTTGGCAAAGGTCTGCATATTTCACAGCCCCAATGCCAACCACATCACCCACTCTGCTCAGATCCTCGAGGCTTTCTTTACTTTGTGTTTCACCTTCCTGGTGGTAAGCAGCCTGATACACTTCCTTTGCCAGCCTTACCGCTTCATCAAGCAATTGATCCAAAGAGGCAACAGCATCACCCGATCGGGTTTTAATAGGCTTTCGATCAGCACCTAAAACAGAACCAAACGAAATATGCTCTAAGCGCGTTTGCTGTCCAAGCCATTGCTGTGCTATCTGGAACAATTGGGAGAAATGCAAAGACTGCCTTGAATCCACAACATAAAGAATGGCATCGGGCTTCCATTGCTCAACCCTATATTGAATGGTTGCAAGATCGGTTGTCATGTAAGTAAATGCGCCATCCGATTTTCGAATCAAAGCAGGGGTTGCATCTTCGTTAAGAAAAATAGCAAGCGCCCCTTCACTTTCCCGCGCCAACCCAGATGCGGAAAGATCCTGCACCACTTTATTCAAAAAGGGATGATAAAAACTTTCCCCATAAGTATGATCAAAATGCACACCCAGCCTTTGGTAAACCAGATCAATTTCACCCAAACAAACGGGCATAAACTTACGCCAAAGCTCTAAATTGGTCTGATCGCCCTTGTGCATTTTTGCAGTTTCATCCCTGCAGGCATTTTGCACAGGATCAACCACGCCTTTAGCTATTTCCTCTGGTGTTTTGAATAACTTTCTAACTTCCACATAAAGTCTTGCCAATTCTTTTACAGGCTCGTTTTGAAAGGCTTTTTCATCAAGCATATGCTTGTAGCCATGCAGGATAATTCCAAATTGCGTGCCCCAATCACCCAGATGATTATCGGTAATAACCGTATGACCAAAAAAGCGGAGCGTTCGTGCCAGGCTATCGCCCAAGATGGTGCTACGAAGATGGCCCACATGCATGGGTTTTGCAACATTTGGAGAGCTAAAATCGATTACGAAGGTTTTAACTTTATCAGGCTTAAGCACACCTAGCCTAGGGTCTGCAGCCATCTCTTGTATTTTTCGTGCAAGCCATTGAGGCTTGATGCGCAGATTTAAAAAGCCAGGCCCCGCAATTTCTACAGGCTCCAAAACATCTGGAAGGGCAAAGAATTCAACTATTTTTTCAGCAACTTTCCGCGGTGAAACCTTAGCTTCTTTGGCTAGCCCCATCGAGCCATTAAACTGGTAATCGCCAAACTTTGAATCAGAAGATGCTTTGATTTGCGATAACGCATCCACAGAAGCAAAGCCTGCTTTGGTTAATGCTTCTTCTAGATGTGTCGAAATAAATGCAGGAAAATTCATGATTAGATTAGTTTTTCAAGTGATAGAAAACTTTAATATTCGAGGTAGATCAACGCTAGTCTTGTTTCCAATCAATGCGTGCGGCATCGGCCCACAACTCTTCCAACGAAAAATAAAACCTCGCATCTTTATCAAATATATGTACCACGACATCGCCATAATCCTGCACCACCCAGCGGCTGGCTTCGTATCCTTCGAGGCCTATTCGTTTATCTCCGACCTTCTTCATCCGGTCGTCGATTTCTTCTGCGATGCTGTGAATCTGCCTTCTACTTGCCCCGGTGGATATTACAAAATAATCGTAAAGAGGTGTGATTTTCCTCATGTCCAAAATCAGAATATCCTTGGCCTTATTTTCATTTGCTGTTCGGGCACATATCAGCGCTCGATCCAATGGTCCTGGCATTTCCATCCTGATTTCCTTTGTAAGTTCCGTATTCAAAAAGAGGCTCCTCTATTAAAAACTAATTCTTTTTAGCTAGTCCTAGCGTACTAATAACCAGCCTCTTCTCACTCATCTTCACTTTAAAACGCTTGTATTTCAATTATCATACGAGAAACTTGTAGAAATATTTTCTTTTTGTCTGCTAATAATAGGTATTTAATTAAAAAGCCCGCATTTATAACCCTAATCCACGCACTCTCACCGAAAAGAGAATATTTGTTGCACTATTGAATACAATCCATGCTAAATTATTTCTCATTAAGCTTCACCCACCGGATATTATATGAGCAATAATGGCGTTTCTGCAAATAAAGCTTGGATCGTTTGTGGATTGCTTCTGCTTGCCACCATGATTAATTACATGGATAGGCTTACCCTCAATCAAACCATCAGCCGCATCATGGTAGATTTTGATTTCCAGAAAGATTTCTACGGAAAAATCGAAGGGGTGTTCGGGCTCGCTTTTGCTGTTGGAGCCATCACCACAGGCCTGATTGTCGATAAAGTTTCCGTCAAATTCCTCTACCCACTTATGGTGTTTTTCTGGTCTCTCTCTGGCTTCATGACGGGACTCGCCCGCGATAAAGAAGAATTATTATATTGCAGGGCGGCTCTTGGCTTTTTCGAAGCTGCCAACTGGCCCTGCGCTCTTGTCACCACTCAAAGGCTTTTGGCCCCATCCAAACGAACCATGGGCAACAGCATCCTACAAAGTGGCGCAGCTTTGGGCGCCGTTATCACTCCCATTATCGTTGAACTCTGCCTTCATAGCCAATTGCCCGGCACGCTTGCACACCTTGCAGGTTGGCGTATCACCTTTCTCATTGTCGGACTCATTGGCCTTTTGTGGATTCTTCTTTGGAGCGTCGTCACCAAAGATATCTCTCTTAATGCTAGTGATGAATCTTTCTCTTCAGAAAATTCAAAATCAAGCTTTCAAGCTATGTACGAAATACTCTCTGATAGGCGGTTCTGGGTTCTTCAACTCATGGTTCTTGCCATCAATTCAACCTGGCACTTTCTAAGAGCATGGCTGCCACTTTATCTAAGAGAAGCGCATGGCTACACTGAATCCCAAGTAAATTGGTTTTCTTCGGGTTATTATCTCGCATCCGATGCGGGTGCGCTCACCGCAGGATTCCTAACTTTGCTCCTAGTAAGTAAAGGTGCAAGTGTTATCAATTCTCGAAAATGGGTTTATGGCTTCTTTTCGTTCTTCACCTTGCTAAGCATACCTGCTGCGTTCATGCCCTCAGGGCCATTATTCCTTGTAGTTTTAATCATGATCGGATTTTCGACACTCGCGCTTTTCCCCAGCTATTATTCTTTTAGCCAAGATTTAACAGTGAAACATCAGGGGAAAATCACCGGAGCATTAGGCAGCTTGAATTGGGTTGGGATGTTTGTGATGCAAATCAGCGCAGGGTATCTAATCCAAAGGACGGAAAACAATTACTTCGCAAGCTTTATCTCCGATGGTTTTGCTATCGAAGAAGCGCGCAAACTCGCTCAAGGGCAGGCATACACTTGGGGTATTATCATCGCAGGCATTCCGCCGATTCTTGCTTTAATTGCTCTGCATCTTTTCTGGTACGAAAAAAACAAATCACCTCAAACACCCGCTGCTACCTGATATCTAAATTGCAGGTACTTCATATACCAACACGGTCGAATTAACCCCTTTTCGCCTGCAAGGCCAATCATAAACCACTTTACCCTTTTGCGCCTTTAATGATTCTTCATCCTGCGTCTGTAATCGAAGGTGCGGGTTGCCTGATCTTTCCACAATCACATACTTAACTCGGGGATTAGAAATAACCAAACCCGATTTCCCTTCTAGAAACACTTTGCCTGCATAAAAATGCGACCAACAAAATGCATCTTCCACCAAATCGCCTTCCTTGCAATTGCTTGCAAGCCATTTCCCAACTTGCTTAAATCCCTCGCGGTTATAATGCAATGTCTCCATGCTTTTATAAACCGAAGGCACCAATAATAATATCAACAGCAACGAAAAATGATTCAACCTAACTAGGCCAACCCTGATACGCGACTCTCTAAAAAAGCCAACAACCATATCACCCAAAACAACCCCGCCATATGCTGACCAAACAACCACCATCATCAGCGCTAGCATCGCATGCCTCTCCGAAAGATAACCCATCACCAGCGCAACCCGATAAAAAGCTACATTCAAAATGGCAAATGAAATAACAACAACTATTACACCAGGTTTCCACCATACCCCCTTGGGCGTCATCAACAACCCTACGAATGCAAATGCACAACCAAGGTAATTTAATCCTTTTAAATAAGAATCCCCAAGCACCATGAATGACCACATAAACCGTGCCGCTGGCCCTTTATCCTCACCCTCCCACCAACTCGCAAACAAGGGCGTTTGATCAAAAATCCCCATCGCCAACTCTGGCCCATTCAGTAAAGCCAGCCGGCTATCTGCTTCAACATGCAATACAGCAATTTTCTCTAGTATTTTCTGCCCGGTGGGCTTCGTGGTCAGCTTCCCAATCGTCAATATAAATGGCAACGCCAACATCAAAAATCCTAGCATCACCCCAGCCAAACCTGAAACCATCTTCATTTTGGACTTCGAATCATTAAACTTCCCTAACACGATATTTCCCAACATCACCACAAAACATGCAAATACAATTATCATCCCCTCAGGCCTTACCAAATAAGCACACGCAGAAAACAACCCTGCAAAAAACCATGTTGTTACTCGCCCAGTTTTAAACGCTATTAAAATACAAGCCAGCGCACTCGCTGCAAAAAACAAAAACATCCCCTCAGACAATCCATCCCCCAACACCTTACTTATCGCAGGCAAAAACTCAAACAACAATACCGACCATATCGCAACCTTGATGTTAAAGATTTCAAACGCCAAGTAGAATAATGGCAGAACTAATAACACACTAAAAAAAGAGGAAACCAATTGACTGCTAAGTTGGTACGCAAATGGCAAATCTGAAGCCACAAAGTACCGAACAGGCTTACTTACTAAATGAATAGCCAAGGGAAATCCAGGATGCTGCTGCGCATCTTTAATCACCGACTTCCAATCCGTAGAGTTTTCAAGCAGCCATGCATAACGAATAAAGCCAATACTATCGCGCGCTGCTACTTCAGTATGCGTTATTTGCCAGGCCCGCAAACCAGCAACCAGCAACATCAAAATCAACAAGATAAATACTTGCGACCTTACCGAAGGCAAAGCTTTCTCTTCCACTGTTTCATTTAACATTGCTAACGCTACACCCATTCTCGTTAACCAACCAACACTACGCAGCCAAATCATATTCCCATTAGGCCATTTTGGTCAATACATTGATTCCGCC
>CAXNFS010000189.1:0-6290 GCA_964201235.1 Gemmataceae bacterium
GTACTCGACATTGTTTTTTCACTCGACTCTGTAATCACCGCAGTTGGGATGGTGCAGGAAATAGGCGTCATTATCACCGCAATGATTGTTACTGTAATGGTGATGATGATTTTTGCAGGGCCAGTCAGCAACTTCGTTGAAAAGCATCCCACACTGAAAGTGCTTGCACTTAGCTTCCTAATTCTTATCGGGGTTGTCCTAATGGCAGAAGGCATGGGGCAACACATCGACAAAGCCTACATTTACTTTGCAATGGGCTTCTCGTTTACCGTGGAAATGATCAACCTGCGAGTGAGGACTTAATTATCACTAGGCAAGCAAAGGCGCAATTCGCTCACGGGCAAGTTTAGCTGCCTGATCTGGATCTTCTACATAAGGATAAAGTTCGATGGTTACCCATTCTTTATAACCAATAGCCTTGATGGCTTCGATTGCGGCTTTAAAGTCAATCGCCCCATCGCCTGGGATAAGGTGATGATGCACGCGTGTATTTGCAATATCTTCGAGATGAAAATGCTTGATGTACTTTGCAAGCCTTGGAATAGTGCTGGCAGGGTCATCGCCCACACAGTACGAATGGCCTATATCAAAGTTGCATCCAACCATAGGTGACTTAATGCAACCCATGAATTCTAAAAACTGATCAGCAGTTTCGATCAACAAACCGGGTTCGGGTTCGATGAGTAACAAAACACCTTCTTTTTCAGCGTGTTCAATAACTGGCTTTAGCATTTCGACGAACAGCTTCAACCCTGCATTCCAAGAAGCCCCAGCTTCAACTGGACCACCTGGCTCGGTTGTGATGCATGGTGCACCCAATTCTTTTGCCATCGTTAAACAACGCATGGTGTGATCGATACGAATCTGGCGGTAATGCTTATCAGGTTCAATCCAAGAGGGATACCAATAACGCTGTCTAGAATCATTGACTGCGTGCATCATAAAAGAATTGATGTTGGAAATCTCAAGGTTGTTGGATTTAAGCGAATCGCGAATGCCCTGCTTTTGTTCTTCGAGCATGAATGCGGGCCAAGCATGGGGCACATCCGCCATGATTTCTATTCCTTGATAACCAAGCTTGCCAATCTTTTTAGCAGCATCGTTAAAGGAGAATCGCAAATAGGCATTACTACTAAAAGCTAGCTTCATGATTTTTCTCCGGTTTCTTCGACATAGTCACGAAGCATTTCAAATTGCTGAAAGAAGTCGTGATTGGTTTCGCCCATCGGCCCCTTGAAGAAGCAAGAAAGATGACGCATGATACCCGATTCACCTTTGCGTTTTGCGAACAGTGCAAACCTTGCAAGATCAATCACCAAAGGCGCAGCCAAAACAGAGTCGCATCCCTGCCAAATGAATTGAAGAATCATCGGGGTGCCAAGAAAGCCCTGATAATGAATATGATTCCAAGCAGTTTTCCAATCATCCATCGAAGGAATATATTCGATGGTGACCAAGGTCTGTGGCTTATAGCCAACGATTGAAGAAATTACCTGATCTTTGGTTTTGATTTTGGAAGCCTTATTGGCGGGATCATCGAGGACAATACCATCGCGGTTGCCAAAGATATTATGACCAACCCAGCTAAGAATCTTCCAGTTGCGCAGTGCAAACATTGGCGCAAGCACAGATTTCATCAGCGTTTCGCCTGTCTTGCCATCCTGCCCTGCAAGAGGGGCCCCCTTGATTTTTGCGAGTTCCTGAATGGCAGGGAATGAAGCGCCCAGCGATGGGGTGAAATTAACAAAGGGCATACCCAGATCCACAGCGGCCCAAGCATACATCGAACTGGTGGGGAGAACATTTTCGCCCGCATCCAAAGCAGCATTCATAGCTTTAAGGGTTTCATGCTGAACACCGGTTTGAAAAGGTGGTTCGGTAGAAGCCACGCTCATCACAACCACATGCTCTAGATCATTAGCTTTTTGAAAGTTTTTAAGATCGGATTGAATGCGTTCGATGGTTTGACGAGGAGTTTCTTTAACATTTGCTTTTTCTAAATCAGCCATCTTGGCTATGGTTGATCCCGATTCAACTGCAGAGCCTGGCTTAATATTCTTGCTCCATTCTGCAAGATCTTTCTCTGAACCTGCCAGCATTGCTGCATCAAATATCTTTGCCTTCAGGTGCAATTCCTTGGCGGTTTCCATGAATGATCCTTTGCGGATTTCATGGCCACCCACCACAAATGAATCTAAAGCATCTAACTTTAAAGTTTCAAAAAGGGGCAACTCTGTCACCAGCGATGTGGTGTCAGAAAGTTTATTACGAATGGCAGCAAGGCCCAGGGCTGCTGTTGTTCCAACACCGCCACATGCACCTATCAACCACAGACCCACTTTTTTCTTAGCCATGAAATTCAACTCCAATGATGATTTAAATATCAAACGGAAGGATAGTTAAAGTGGCAGCCTGCCAAGCATTTCCAAACACATTAGTGTTATTATCAATATCGCATACCCATAGGGCAAGCATGAACAATGATATGAAATAATCTGTGGAGTGCTACAATAATAATAAGATACTATTTTTCCCGCTGTGGAGTCATGAATGTCTGAAGATAATTCGATTTATTGTTCGATTGATGAAGCGATCGAAGAACTGCGGCAAGGCCGGCTTATCGTTGTTGTTGATGATCTAAATCGTGAAAATGAAGGCGATTTAGTCATCGCTGCTGAAAAAGCCACTCCAGAAAACATCAACTTTATGATGCGTAACGGTTGTGGGCTAGTTTGCTTGGCTATGTCGACTGCGATTTGTAACCGGCTTAACCTCGATGTTCTTCCCTCCCCCCATTCAGAGGGCATTACCACCCCATTTACCCCGTATATAGATGCCCGCACAGGAATAACAACTGGAACATCATCTTTTGATCGGGCCCGCACCGTGCAAGTTGCAATCGATGAAAACTCCACCCCCCACGACTTGATTCGTGGCAAAGGCCATGTGCCCGGCCTTAAGGCTCGCGATGGAGGCGTTCTCGTTCGAGCAGGCCATACCGAAGGCAGCGTCGATCTTGCTAGGCTTGCAGGGATGAAAGAAGCTGCGGTTATTTGTGAAGTTGTTAACCCCGATGGCAGCATGGCGCGAGTAGCAGACTTGATCCCTTACTGCAAAAAACATGGTCTTAAAATGTGCACCATCGAAGACCTTATCAAACACCGCAGACAACGAGAAAAATTAATCCGCAGAGAAATCGAACTCAAACTTCCTACAAAACTAGGCAACTTTGATCTCATAGCTTATTCTTCCGTGGTTGACCCTGAACCCCATTTGGCTTTGTGCGCAGGGGGGATTGGCGTATCGACCAATGGTCAGGTTGCTATCCAAGAAGACCCCGTACTTGTGCGTATTCATAGCCAGTGCCTGACGGGCGATATTTTCGATAGCTTGCTATGCGATTGCGGTTCGCAGTTGCATCATGCCATGCGCCAAATCGAAAAAGTGGGCAAAGGAGTGCTTCTTTACATGAGGCAGGAAGGGCGTGGCATAGGCCTGCTTTCCAAATTAAAAGCTTACAAACTTCAACAGGAAGAAGGCTTAGACACCGTAGAAGCCAATCAGAAGCTGGGATTTGGGGCCGATTTAAGGCATTATGGAATCGGAGCGCAAATCCTGAACGATCTAGGAATCAGGGACATAAAACTGCTGACCAACAACCCGAAAAAAGTCGTCGGCCTTGATGGGTATGGTTTAAGAATCACCGAGAGGATTCCCATCCAGATACTTGCCAACGATAATAATCGGCGCTACCTAGAAACGAAAAAAACTAAACTAGGTCACCTTCTAGACGGGACGAATTTAAAAGAGGAATAAAGATTAACGCCCGCCCGGCTTGGGCGCAGAGACAGGCATAGAAACACCTCGGTAAAGCACGATCTCTTTTACCTTCCAGTCAGGAGGGGTATTTACATCTGCTTTTTCCTCGCCTGTAACCACAAACGCAGCCTGCACCAGATACTTCGGAAATAACAATATCAAGCAATCAAACTCATATTCAATTTTACCTGCTTCATTTCGATAACGCGGCACAGTTCCATTTTCTATCCTTATCCAAGCCCCGCCACCAGGAAGCTGCATAGGAGGAGTATGATCAGTCATCGGCCTGAAAGCCTTGCCAAGAATCTCAAGAATCGCCACTTTCATGATGGGGTCAGACCAGAAGTTTTCACCAACACGAACAAACTTCCCATCGAATAATTGTTGCGAGGCTGCAAGGAACGCTTGGCGTTCAGGAGATTCAGCAGCTTGAAGGAGTGACCCGCCTACAACGCCCAACTCAAGAGGGATGGAAGGGGTAAAGCCCTTCAATATTTGCTCGCGGTCTTTTAGTTCTGCTATGCCATATACTGCGGGCTCCCAAATTTTATTTGCCACAGCCATGCACCAACTTGCAGCAAATTCCATTGCAGAAACAGAAAGCTCAAACTTCTTGCGCGACTCATCGTTTGTTTTTAACTTTTGAACCATGGCAGTTCCGTCTACCATCACTTGCCATTGCCTGCCTTTAAACCCACCGGTAGGGCTTTCCTGCCCAAGGGCAACAACTGCTACTTCCATGATGCCATCTGGTATTTCCACTTCATAAATAAGCCTAACAAGATACCCACCCATTTCATAAACTGGGGAGCTTGCAGATTTCATCGTAAATTTAATCGCACTATCGCCAGCAAACTGAATCAATCTCACATAATCCTTAGCCTTGAAGACAGAATAAGCCCCCTTAGTCAAAGGGTCTGATGCAATATTATAAGTAATTTCAAAAGTTGTTCTAAGGTTGGAATCATCGGAAGGACGAGGTGGTTTTAAGGTAAGCAAAAACGCCTTGTCAATCTCACCCTTTGCGATAACCCCAAGCCATTGTTTGACGAAAGTATCCGCTTGATTTCTTACTGCAAAGTAAGTGCCTGCAAAATTAGCAAAGTAGCACAAAATGAAGATGGCTGTAATCTGCATCGACCAAAGGGAAAGCTTTTCACCCCCCATGGTATTATCTGAAGTTTTGATCCTAGTATATGCAACATAGCTTAAAAGGATGGAAAAAGCAGGCCAAAAAATGACCCAAGGCGACATGATCCAAGGGGTGCCAAACAAAAATGCCGCACCAAAGCCCCCTGCAAGCGTCAACACAAACAAGCCACCCAATACTGCCCCAAGAATCGCCAGAATCGATAATGGCTTATAACCATAATCCTGATCGCTCGGAAGAGAATCAGTAAAAACAGGTTCACCAGGAAAAGAAGAATATTTTCCTGATGAACCTGTCGGCTTTTCGGTGGAATCACTCATTCAATCAACCCCGTCGAGTAAAAAGCCCTCAACTTAATTAATCTGCGCCTAATTCACCGGAAATATCACCTTCCATCGCCCTGCGGGTTGCATCCATTTCGTTCTTCGCACGGGCTTGAATTGCACCCGTCTTGTCTAGAAATATTTTGTCGTCCAGAATCTCTTGCAACACAATTGCCATCTTGTCGGTATGGCGTGTGTTAACCAAAGGCTTTGCGCCCTGGCTAAGCATTGCAAGCCTTTTCTGAATCATGGTGGAAAGCTTGAAGCGGCCACCAACTCGGTTAACAATGGCTTCTTCTTTAAGTTCATCTAGCATTAGCATCACCTTTCTAAAAACAACGGTCTAACAAAATCCTTGATTTTTTCTACAGCTTTTTCCAAGTCATCATTGACAACTTTGAAATCATATTCCACTGCTTGTTCCATCTCGTGTTTCGCACTCGCCAACCTTTTGACCAGCGTTTCTTCAGTCTCGGTACCTCGGGCTCTAAGCCTAGCCTCGCATGCCTTCATATCAGGGGGCGCCACAAATATACTTTGACTCACCGACCCGGTCTTCCGAATCTGGCACGCACCTTGAACATCGATTTCGAGTACAACTCCTGCGCCGCGCATTCTTCGCGCATCTACCTCTGAAATCAATGTACCATAATAGTTGCCGTACACCTCGGCCCATTCAAGAAAAGAACCTTTAGCGACTTCCTGTTGGAACATACCCTTGTCCCAAAAAAAATAATCGACACCATCCACTTCAAATTGCCTCTTAGTACGGGTGGTTGCAGAAATCGCGCCCTCTAAAGGCATCGACTTATCCTTGAGTAATTCCTTTACCAAGGTTGATTTCCCACTGCCGCTCGGCCCTGATATTATAATCAATGGCCCAAAAAAGGCTTGTTTTGTACTATTCGACATTCTGGATTAACTCCCGAATGCGCTCCAAATCGCCCTTAATCTCAACCACATGGCGGGTGATTTTCACATCCGCAGCTTTAGACCCC
>CAXNFS010000190.1:0-6272 GCA_964201235.1 Gemmataceae bacterium
AGTTGCCTCGTTGCAACCACTATTAAAGGATGATCTGTAATTTTCGTTATTTCCAGTAAATTCTTTTCATATTTCCAACCGATAAGAAGTAATGAGTAGTCCTAACACTCAAAATTTGCATTATTCGGTTGAAAACCGGCAAGACAGGGAAAATAGATATGAAGATTAATTCAAAACTAGCTTTAGCAGCACTTGGCTTTACAAGCCTTTTATTAATTGGGACTTCAGGTTGCCAAACACATATTGGCGGCATGACTTTGCCCAGCGGTCATTATCTGGAACACCCACCACAGTATGTTCCACCTTCACCGTTTTTCCCTCTTTCCAAGGAACTTGCTTCCATGGAGACAGGTGCTAACAACAATCAAACTGCAGGTTCACCATCTGCACTGCCTGCGCCTTTGCCTGGCCCTGGTGGAATGGGCGCTGGCCCAGCCAACTAATCTCCTTATCTTTCCCACTTCCCAACTAGGGGCATAAAAATAATGCCTCTCGTTGCTTGCATTCACTTGACAACCTTGCCAACAAGGGTTATTGCCACCTCCATCTTGTTTTAGGTTTGAATCGAGATTTTTTCTCTACTCTGCATGCTATTGGAGCAATGCAAGTTCAAACAAAAACAGCGGGAGGGATTCCAATGCGAATCCAATATTGGCACAAAGCGACTTTCTTTCTTTCCTTGAGTTCGTTCCTCTTCACAGGTTGCTTTGAATGGTGCCCCTTTTGCACCAAAGAAGATAAAAAATTCCAACCCAAACCTACTTACTCGCTCAATACTCTGGGCGCTCCTACTACCCAGCCTAAAGTTACCACCGAAACCGCAGACATCCCTGGCGCAGGCGCTGTCAGCAATGTGGGTAATACTCTAGATGGCAACCCCATCAGTATTTCCAATGCCCCAAAGGTAGCCCAAGCCCCTGATAAATTACCGATTGCTGTTAGCAATCCGATAGGCGATGGCGCTGCTAACCAAGTGAAATTCACCCCCACGCCACAAACAAAAAAGGCTCCAGTTCATACCATTGCTGCACCAGAAAATATTAACAAACAGCCTGCACCTGGTACCGCCCCTGCTTTACAAGAACTAGGCATTCCGCTAACTAGTTTAACTCCATCTTTGCAATCTGTGCCATTAACCATGGATGCAGATAAAGCCATCCTTCCGACTAATGCGAATTCTAGTATCCCAGCAATTGATTCGGTAATTATTCCGCCCACTCCGGGAATGGGTGCTCCAAGGACTAGTGCACCACCTACGGTAATAGTTCCGACAGGGGGAAGCTTGCCCAGCTCTGCACCTTTAGGGATACCTTCCGCACCACAATCAACGCCCTATAGGTAAAAATCTAAGCTTACTTAAAAACAAAGAACCCTACGGCTTTTGTCCGCGGGGTTCTTTTTGTTTTGTGCTTTGTAATGATTGCTCATTAAAAATTTAGGGAAATTTACTACAGTTTAGTAATATAAAATTCAAGGGCACTTAAAGTTTTTTCTTCGGATCCAAAAGAACATTTACATTTTCAGCGCCTAGAAAATCCTTTAACATCCCAGGTTTGTTTTTACTTCCAAGGATCTTTTGGAAAGGAGTTAATGTAACTCCTGACTGATTAAACATCCAAGAGGTGATTGGTTCTTTTGTTTTTTTGTCGCGAAAAGCAATAAAATCAGTTGCACGAATGTCACAATCATAATTCCCATTCGAATCAAAAAAGAGTATGCCACCCAGAGTAAGTAACGTATGCGAAATGATTCCTCTTTCGATATCTAAAAAAAGAACACCATATTTGCAGCCCAAGCATGCATACTTTTCATTTTTAAAAAAACCAACGGAATAAATGGGACCATAATGCTCCCCAATAGTTTTAAGTTTTTCCCCCGTAAGCCCATCAAATAAAGATGCTTGATATTTTTCATTCCCAGTCAAAATCCAGCGGCCATTTTTGCTGATTTTCAAACAAGAAACTGAATCCTGATGCTCCAGCACATGCAATTTTTTCGCGTTTTCTAAGTCCCAAACTATCACCGTGTTTTTATCTTGAAGTGTAACAGCCTTTTTTCCATCCTGAGTCATGGATACAAATTGGTCTTGGTTATCCTTGACACCATAAAAACCAGCTCCTTTGTTTTTATCAGGATCAAAAGCAGCCTCTAATTTCTCCCGGGTTTTTTGATCATGGTCAAGAAATATAGGTTTCCATGTTGGGTCCCAAGTGAATGCTGGCATAGAGACGGCAAAACCCCCACCCGCTAATGGCATGGTGGTAAAACTACCTCTGCCCCCGGACGATTCCAGAGTAATATTTGCATTAGTTGGAAATCCAAAGGCCTGATTTCCATCACAATGTAAAAAAGCCTTAGTTCCATCAAAATTCAAAATAGCTTTTATAGGCTTAGACGGGACCTTTATTTCAGATTTCTCCTTGCCGGTTTCCATATCCCAACTGATCAGTTTTCCCCCCTCATGGCAAGATAGAAGTGAATTTCCATCCCCACTTAAGGCCAGAGTAAGGGGCGGAGAATCCCCCTTAAGTGTGTGTATTTTTGTGTTTTTTTCGATATCCCAAACATATATAAAAGAATTGTGGGCTGAATGAGCAATTCTAGTTCCGTTATTGTTCACACAGACATTGCCAATATGAAAGTAATCCCCTCTTTCCAATTTAAAATTGTTTCGAAAACCTCCCAGAAGATGAAAATACTTGTCTCCAGAAAAATAGGCAACTTTGTCTTCCAAAAAAATCGTGGTGGTTGCGGGTGTAATGTCAATTGGAATACTCGTGTATTTATAGGGTTTTTCAAAATCTAATTTGTTACCTGGAGGCAATACACTGGCATGCACATGACTCCATTGTGCTAATGGTCTTTTAAAGTTTTGAATAAAAGCATCAACTCTCCGGTCAATACTCCCTAAGAGAGCAACTTTTTGCTCGCCACTTCTTGTAAGAGTCACCACCCTTATTTCAGAAGATCCCATATACAAATATGGTTTTTTATTTGCATCTAAAACTTTATCATTAATTTTCCTAATCCCCGGATAACAAAGGCTTTCCTCAATAAGAGGAATTTCCGCCCGCAGCGAAATAAAACGATTACCGTTTTCGTCAGTTTTTTCGAATGTTTTAAACTCGTTGTTTATTGGTTTGGTATTTAAGCCATCTTCAAGATTTAAATACCATCTTACATTATCCTTCTGAAAAAGGACTGCGTTAACAGGTAAACTACTTCTATCATCAATTGAATACCTTATTGAAACATCTACAAAAGAAGTGTAAGAATCTAAGTCAATTGGATAACTACTAATTAATCGGTTGGTTTTAATTTCATAAACTTTAAGTTTGGAATCAGATCTTGCCAACAAGTGTGTTTCATTATTATTAATTAAGTAATCAAAAGGCTCGATTTGCTGCTGCGAAAATAAAATTTTCCCTGTTTTTTTTGACCAAACTGTTAACCGGTTCTGGCCATGTTTTGCGATAATTAAACCTGATGTTTCCATTATGTTAATTAGTGGTAATTCATATCTTTCAAAGGATTGAATTCCCAAGTTATCCCAAAGGTGAAATTGCCAATCCTCATCGATAATCAAAAGGCTAGCCCCATCGATCAAACGACTGTCGCCAAAGGGAGTAATTTGGCGTATTGGTTTTCTCAATACTTTCTTATTTAAATCCGCAAACCCATTTTCCTTCCACGTAGTTAAATGTCCAGTATCGCTAGCGGTCAAAAGGCCATTTCTATAATAAACAGCATCGGTAATGTTACCAGTTTGCTGATCTCCCTGAATTAAGACGCCTTTTCTTAAAGCTAAATAGTGTTTTTCTTCACTTGGGCTTACATAAACTTTATTGGTATTGGGGGAGATTAAAAAAGTCATTTTCTTTTTTGTTTCCGGGTTGATGCATTCCCTTACCCGGGTTGGTTCAAATAATCCAACCTGTGGAACAAGCTCAACATCAAAACTATCTTTAAGAAAGTCAGGAAATTTCCCAACAACGGCCTCCTTTACAGGCATTGCGTTAGGATTTGCCAATTCTTTTAACTGAATCTCCAACAATGCCCGATCTTTGGGGGAAATTCGGATCACGGCCTCAACTTCTTTTCGTTCCACCGTTAGTTCAAAAGTCCTCAAAGGGCTATCGATTTTCTTTTCAACAATTTTAAATACAAGTTCTCTGAGATTTTGTTCAATAAATAAACCATTAAAAACATCACCTGTTTTCATAACTAGGCGGTCCATTTTTAAGTTTTTAATGGCAGGGTCAGATTGGGCTAAAAGCAAAGCGCAACTAAAAGTAAATGAGAAAAAAATTATAAAAAATCGAGCCATAGAATCCTCAAATAAAAAGCAATATACTTTCTTAAATGCAACATAAGGTTACAAATAAATTATCCATACCATTATAAAGCGGAAGAATTTGCCAACATTGGCCAAACAAAATGAAATAATTAAGAAATTGTTAAAATACCGAGCATATCTTCTAAATAATCGTGAAAACCAATAAAACCAAGATGTCCATACTTCGAATTTAATGATTAAGGGGAAAGAATTATATTTAGAAAAATTGAAACACCTAACTCAAACATTAACCGAACTTTAAGACTACTAAAACAAGCGCTGCTCATAGCCACCAAAACAGAAAATCTGATTTCACCATCCCGATAAAAGAACTATTGCAGCGCAAACCAGAAATAACTTTTATCTTTCTTCATATTCAATCACCATAGTGGAAGTCCAGTTACCATTACTTCCAACAGAATTTGCTCTTAGAATTTTAAAAATGGTATTGTAACCGGCAATCAGTTCAACGTTTTTTTTCAACTCAGATTCAGCCTCAAATTGAGTTTTTCCAACCCCGGTAACAGAGGCTCGTACTTTCTTTTTTTGCTGGTAAAAGACTGAAGGGTCAGAAGCTTGTATCGCTTGAGGATAATTTGGTACGCCAAAAGCAAACACAAGGAAAATTATCAAACAAGTTTTTCTCATCACTTAACTCCAAAAAACAATCGTTTCTAGCAATAAAAAACATTGCCTAATATATTAAGCGGAATGTCTTGACAACAATGGCCAAAAAAAGGAGATAAATTTAGAAACATATACAAAACCAGGGAAATCTTTAAAATAAAGATTCAAATTGAATGATGAGATTTAGAACACTATTCTCAAATTAAGCTGGTTTCGATCCATTGATATTAAAACTTTTGCCTACTCCCTCTTAATATTGATCTGAGTTAGTTCATAACAATGCAATAACAATGCGAACGCTTCACTTTAACATTTACAATTCCATCATTTGTATGATTCCCGCTAGAACTTATAATTAAAATGAATCGCGACCATCTATTCCCGGTCTAAAACATCATGAAGCTCAACTCTTTTATGATGTGAATCTCAGTTATCAGGGTAACAATTCAAAACCCTTGATTGCAACCATGAGATGAAGAGAAGCCATGGCTGTTGGGATAGGGCATAGAACAAACAACAACCCAATAAACCATGCAAACTTATTTGGTTCTGTTCGATACCCCTGTATTATAAACACCAAACCTCGGATAGTTAAAAATAGTCCAATGATAACGGTGATAAACACCCAACCGATTGGCCGAATTTTAGCTGCATCGGGCAGAAGTAAAAATGGAAGTGCCTGTAAACCAACAAAAACATTAAACATAACGGGAACCACAAGTGACGGTGGGATTCGGATGTAAGAAACTTCCATAAGGAATCGATTCAAACAATACAAACAAATCGCAGTACCAATTAAATAGAAAAACCCATTTTGGCCTATTACTGTGATTTGGTAACCAATTAAAAGTAAACCTAATGCTAATCCCAAAATAAGATACAAGCGATTAAAGTTAAGCAGCATATTTGTCATGCACTTATTCCAGCAGAAATAAAACCCTCAAAGTATAAATAAACAAATGAAGAGGAATAAAATGGTACCGAAGTGATGCTTGGGTTGATGTAGAAAAGATGGGAATCAGGGAGTTTTATTTTTAAGTTTACGGCAAGGAAGGTCGTTAACAGTCCTGGCATTATTAGGAAGGATAGCTTCATCGGCTAGAAAGCAAGGGATTCCATTATTAATAGGAAAGATTGTTTTACAGGAAGTACATTGCAAGCCATTTTCAACCTCGACAACAGGGTTGGCGGGATTAATAGGGCAACGGAGAATGGAAATGAATTCGGGTTCAATCATAGTATTTAGTAGTATAATATAAAAACCCCGCTCTCCCAAGGGAGAACGGGGTTTCTTTTAAATCCGATGATT
>CAXNFS010000191.1:0-6192 GCA_964201235.1 Gemmataceae bacterium
GAAAGTTCTATTGAAAGGGAGGTGTTCGTAATGTGTAAAAAGATCCAGGTAAGGCTGCTTTAAGGCGGCTGACGGGCTGTCCGTCAAAGCAGCCTTGATACGTTAAGACCCCGGAAGATCTATTCCGGGGTCTTTGGTTTTTATAGTAAGCGTTTTTTATGATGCATTTGCCAGAGGCGATTCTTCGGCATCTTTTTTAAGCAACGATCTTTTGATCATTTTTTTCAAGTAACAATCTTTTGATCATCTTTTCTTGATACGCAAGAGTGTAGGATCCACATTGCGGGCAAGGGCATGATTCCTGCCTTTGCTTTTCAAATATTGTATTGGATTTAGGAACATCCCAACTCTTCCCACAATGCGAACAAAGAATAAGGCTTTTTAAAATACCCATTTCACCACCATGAAAAAATAACACATTGAGTCAAGCCGAGGAGCGTATATCAATTCTATCGGGATTGTACAACCCAATCTTGAGCCAATTAATCAAAGCAATGTAAAGGTGTTTGTTTTGGGAAGATTAGGGCGATGAGCTTTGCCTTATTAGAAGTTTCCAGGGCTTCCTTCAACCTTGAAACCCTTGAAACCTTTGCAAAATTGAAATTGCCATACGCTTATGGGTTGACCATTCTCGTAATACCAAAATGAAGGCAATTCCTCGACGCTTTCAAAAGCTTTTCTCGCCTTAGGTGAAACAATTCCAATCACCAGAAAATCTTTTCCAAGGAAAGCTTCAGGATGGTCGATGGGGTTTTGCCAAAGATCATACTGGCTGTGTCGATCGCCATTGACCAAGCCGATGGAATAGGCTTGCGGGTGGCCTGAGCAGTAAAATCCGACTTCTCCAGGTACATTCCAACTGCCTCCTGCAAGGACGGGTTCCCGACCGGTGGAAGAGGTGATGTCTGCGCGTAATTTGTCAATTTCTTTGGCGACGGAAACCCAACCACGGAGCCTGCAAGTAGGGTCAAATTTTCGAAGAGGGAAGGGGTTGGCCTTGGTAGGGTTTTCAGCGATCAATAAAAAGAGGGGTCTAATCCATTCGCTTTGGTGCATAAAAAGGGAGATTGCAAGACCAAGAGCAATGAAGGTGGGGACAAAAAATTTGCAGCAGTTTAGTAGGAAGCGATTTTGCCCTGCCAGGATTTCTTGCATATGAAAAATAATAAGCACTAACCCTGAAAGATAAGAAGTAACGGGCCAGTTCATTTCTCCGCCCCCGGTTTTTGGACTGAACCCGAAAAAAACCAAGAAGGTAACAGCAGACATCCACCACAAATATTGCTTAACTGCATTTTCTTGCAACCAGGGTCTGAAATGCCACATGGCCCAAGCCCAGAGAATAAACCAGTAGCCTAGCAGCAACCCGAATTGTTGCCCTAGATAAGTTAGAGGGCCCATCCATTGGATTCTTGGCCCCTGATGCATTCCTGCGAGGGCGCTAACATGATGAAAAGAAACCCAGTTGTTTTGGATGTTCCAAATAAGGATAGGCAGTGAGAAAAAAGCTGCGGTGAATCCGAGAACCCATGGCCCCGGTTTAATGAAGTAAATTCGATATTGTGGCGTGAATAAGAAAAAGCATGCCAGCGACCCTATCCATAAAATCATTGTGTATTTTGCAAGAATCCCAAATCCAACTGCTGCCCCAGCAGCAAACCAAGCCCAACTTTTATCCTCAAATAATGCCATGTAACCAAACACCAGGGCCCATATCCAAGCGCAAGTGTAAGGTGCATCTATCGTAATCAGCGACGAGGCTGCAGCTATAGGTGGCAGCGAAATTGCGATGATCACTGCAGCGAGTGAAACTCGCGCATTGGCGGTTGCTTTTAATGTAAGAACAAAAATTCCCCAGATAAGCAGAGTGCCACATACCACCGCGGGAAATCTTACTGCGGGCATTTCGGATCCACAAAGAGCAATACTAAGTGGGCCAAAAACTTCACGGCCCATGCGGATAAGCCATGAAACCATCGGGCCTTTACTGTAGTAACTCCAATCCAGATGGCGCGACCAATCCCAATAATGGGCCTCATCAGGGGCTAGGTTTAATGGGCAGAAGAAAAGTAGGTAGACCAGATGTAGTAATCCTGAACCGAGGATCAGGGCGTAAGCGATCCATTTGATTCCGGCTTGATCGTCTTGTTTATCCTTAACCATGAGTTCTCAGCTATCTTGGACAAGTTTCAAATCAGTTCAATGGCTAAATATTCAGCCATGATTGCTTTTACGAAACCTGTTCGGGCAAGGTCAATACGGTTAAGTTTGCAAAGCATATGAATAGTAGATTAAGCGAAACTGGGGTATTTGCTGTCGATTTAAAAAGTGGTCTGGTATGCGTTTGGCTCCTTTGGTAAAAATCGGTCATTAGTTAGGATTGGTAGATTGTTAAAACTTGTAGACTTTGACTTTTTCGAGGCGATAAATCATGCGGAATCTTTTAGCTCTTGCAGCTTTTTGTGTTATCACATTTGCAACTATCGGATATTTTCAAGGTTGGTATATGGTGAAAGCTGATATTACCTCAGATGGTAAACGCAATATTAACATTGATTTTAACACCAAAAAAATCACCTCGGATATTGGTAAGGGCACTGAATTTGTGCAAGAGAAAATAAAGACCATCGAAGAAAACGAAAAGAAGAATGTGAAGGCCCCTGAAGAATCAGGATCTGCTGCAAAGCGTTAATCCATCAAATAATTTATTAGTTTCAGGGCGCATGCCTCTCCAAAGGCTGGGTCGTTGATGTGTAAATCCATCTCGATATATTCGACATTCGGGCTCAACCATAATTTCAAGCTTTCCCTTAATGCTTGATCGGCTTGTGGCCACCAAAACGGCTGGCCCGAGGCATCCAATGCCGAGATTCCATGCAGTGGAAAAAGGATCGCAGTGGGCCCCTTTGCAGCATTCGCTTTCAGTGCAATTTCTTTACCTAGTAAATCATTTTCTTCGGGCGTAGTGCGCATGAGTGTGACATTTGAATTGTGAGCGTAAAGCCTTCGACTACGAAATTTTTCGGGTACTGTATCCATGGGGCCAAAGTTCACCATATCCAATGCCCCCACAGAAATAACCTGGGGAATGCCCATAATCCCTGCCGCGGTAAGTCTTTCATTCCCCGCACTCAAAATTCCGCCGACCAATTCATCCGCAAGCTCAGTTGTGGTGATATCTAGTACACCTTTGATTAAGCCATCTCGAATGAAAGATTCCATGGTTAATCCACCGGTGCCTGTGGCGTGAAAAACCAAAACTTCCCTGCCTGATTGCTCAAGAATATTGCGGCCCAATTCAACGCAGGGTGTGGTGACACCAAACATGGTTGCAGCCAGCAACGATTTTTCCAAGGTAGTGCTGATAGCGGGTGCATTTAGCATGCCAGCCATTGCATGGGCTGCATTTGAAAGAACATTTGTACTGATGCGATTGAGGCCGCAGATATCCACCACAGAATGCATCATAGTGATATCTTTTACCCCTACAAAAGGGCGCACTTGGCCGCTTGCCAAGGTGCTGACCATGATTTTCGGAATGCCAAAGGGAAGGGCGCGCATCGCAGAAGTACCCAGAGTGGTGCCTGCAGAACCACCCATGCCGATGACCCCATGGATTTTGCCTTGATTGAAAAGATCGAGAGCAATCTTGGCCAATCCATTGGCAGCAGCTTCAACGGCCTCGCCTCTATTTTTTTCAAGTAGAACTTTTTTGAGCGTTGTTCCTGCAGCTAAAAAAACATCTTCACGAGAAATATCTGGAGCGAAAGAAGGGGGATTCAAAACCCCTGCGTCTGCACAAATGCATTGAAATCCCTGTTTTTCAAGAAGGGATTTGAGAAAGGCAAACTCGGTGCCTTTGGTGTCGAAAGTTCCGGGTAGTAATACATTCATGCGCATACCTTTTCTGATGGTTCAGAGAAAGTATACGCATTTTAGTTTTGGATTTGGGCTGAAAAGTTACATCAATGCAAGTTTATCAAACTTAATAGCGAATAATCGTATCAATGCTCATGCGGAAATCTTGAAGGAACTGGTTTCCTACGACTGCCCAATCCAGGCCGATGCCTGATTGCACTCTTTCAGACCATTTGTAACGAAGGCCAGGCCCTAGGGTGACAACGCTTTTTCCGCCAATGGATTGACCACCAAAGTTTACGAGATCAACGCCATCAAAATTAAAAGAGCTTTGCCCGCCCTTGGTGTAGATGAACCAGTTGAAATTCACCATGGGGTAAAAGCGGTGCCAGTTTAAAATATCGTAGTCGATTTGGGCGCTAAGATTCAAATAATTGGAACGGGCATCGTTGGTGGAAATGTTCCAGTTAAGAACGCTGAGAACATCAAAGCTACCATAGGAACTGCGCCCAAAACTGTGAGCAGCAGAAACATAAGGTGTAAGCGAAAGATTGCCTGTGTTTTGGAAGGCCCTTTGTGGCCCGCTGGGGATTTCAAAAGTAAGACCAGCGGCAGCGACAAGGTTGTTCTTTTCATCGCGCCAGAAAGTCCATTTAGGCCCAAGCCATAATTCTGAAAAACTGAGGTCGCCATTAAACCCCCCTTGTTGATCAGTCGGGTTCAGCGAAATCCAGCCAAATTTATTGATAACAAAGGAAAGCCGCTCGGTGATCGCAACTCTTGCTTGGCCGCCCAGATAATTTACATTCCCGCCTTTTAGCGTATCATTGCTACCTGGAATTGTCTGGTACATAAATATAGGTTTCACTTCGGTAAGAGCCCTTGGGTCTTCGAAGAGAAAAAGATTGGTGGTGGGGCTGGCGAAATTATCGAAGGCATGGTCGCTTTCAAAAAGCTTCCTGCTGGTAGTGCCCGAAAAAGGGCCATTGCCCATGTACTCGCGTGCTGATTCCAGAAAATTTGGATTATTTGTGGCTGGACTATCCAATGGCATGCCCGTTGAACCAGGCACATATGGAGAATTATTTCCAAACCCTGTAGGAGGCTGTGGAGGGTTTCCAAACCCTGAGGGAGGCTGTGGAGGATTTCCAAACCCTGTAGGTGGCACATTGCTAGGAACTGCGGGTGGAACTCCGGGAGTTAATGCACCTGAAGGCACAGGCGATTGCTCTACGCCTTGTGTTAGAGTAATAGGGCTACTATTGGTTCTTACGGGTACAGAAATAGGTTGGCCTATTGCTGCAGCACCCCCCGCTGTTAATGCGGGCCTATTAGATCCATTCCATACCCCTTCCTGACTATAAACAGTACCCGAGGAAACGAAAATCCCCAAACATACCACTGCTTTTCTCAGGTGATCAAAATTACTCATATAAAGGTCTCCATTGGGGTGTATCTAAGATGCAACCCACCATTCACTTATTACTTGCTGATAATCCAAGGCTTCTGTCACATTTTTAAAAGCTCTTAATGCAATCTTCTGGATTACCCGTTACTTGACACACAATTTCAGATAAACTATCCCAGGTGGGCGCTCTCTTAACTTCTTCTTAAGGTTTGACAAGATGAAAAAGCTTCTAATTCTAAGACTTTTAATTCTGTTGGTAGTTGGGGCAAGTTTGGCAAACCTGGCGCGGGCCTGGTGGGTTAATGGCCATGCTACTCTCGTTGAAGCTGCAGCTTCTGCACTTCCCGATGATATGCCCGAATTCTTTCGTAAGGCAGGTAAAGCCCTTGGTCATTTCGTTGGCGACCCCGATCGTTGGAAAAATCCTAGTGCCAAATTTCTTCGTGCAGGTACCTCCGCAGATCATTTTCTCGATCTTGAAGATGTCGAAGGGAAAGACCTTCCTTCAGATAGGTATCAAGCTATTGAGTTGTTGCAATCCATAAAAAAACGACCTGAAAAAGTCGGTATGCTTCCTTATGCAATCATGGAAAACTACGAACGCCTCGCTTGTGCCTTTTATGATTTCAGGCAAGACCCAGAGAACGAAGCCATTCGTTGGAAGTGCCTATTGCATGCAGGGGTGATGGCGCACTACACCACCGATCTTTGCATGCCTTTGCATACCACCGTAAATTATGATGGCATGAAAATCGATGGAAAGATTAAGCAGAAGGGTATCCATGCGCGGCTTGATAGCTTTCCTGAGAAGTTTAATTTTAAAGCGATGGATCTCGCCAAGGGATTGAAGGCAAACAAAATGGATTCAGATGTGGTTTGGAATAAAGTCATCGAATCGATAAGGGATTCACATCGCCATATTGCAA
>CAXNFS010000192.1:0-6188 GCA_964201235.1 Gemmataceae bacterium
TCTGGGTCTTGTGCTTGTAAGTTCACTTGCTGCAGCAGACACAGATGGCTTTACACCTTTGTTCAACGGCAAGAACATGGAAGGCTTCAAGTTTTTCTTCGACCCCAAAGCCCCTAAAGATTCTGACCCTGCCAAGACTTGGATAGTCAAAGATGCAGCCATTATCTGCACTGGAAAACCTCAGGCCTTTTTCTATACCGAAAAGTCTTACAAGAATTATGTCATCACCTACGAATGGCGTTACCCTGAAGGTAGTTCTGAAAAAAGCAACTCGGGCTGCTTAGTTCATATTCAAGAACCTCTTAAAATCTGGCCTAAATGCATCGAACCCCAAGGCCGTTATTACGACCATGGAAAATTGTTCATGATGGGATTGGGCAAAGACGATGTCAAAAACAACAAATTCGATGAGGCGACTTTAAAGTCAGTTCTCAAGCCCATGGGACAATGGAGCAAAACTGAAATCACTTGCTCAGGCGATGGAAAAATCGTTGTTAAAGTCAACGGTAAGCTCATCAGCGAAGGTGAGACAGTTTTAACTAGTGGACCAATTGGATTTCAATCGGAAGGATCTGAAATCCATTTCCGCAACATGCATATCAAACAACTTCCTTAATAATTAAAGGAAGTGTTCAACTAATAAAGGCATTCAAATTCCTCGGCGTTTTTGGATGCCTTCTTTTTTAAACAGTGTGTTTTAACCAAGTATTTTCTGCTTTTTTTGAGGTAAAGACATGAGTAATCATAATAACACACGAAGATCATTCCTAAAAAAATCTGCAATTGCAACTGCATTTGCTGGCTCAACTTTGGCGCAACAATCATTTGCATCTAATCTGGCACCTAACCAACCTACTTTAAAAATTGCAACTTTCCGATTTGATGTCACACCGCCAACGGGGCACCCTTTATGTGGCGGATGGATTACTCCTGTTAAATCTGTAAGCGATAATCTGGAAGCAATTGGCTATGTAATCTTAGGCATCGATAAACCAGTGGTAATTTGCGCTGTGGATTGGACGGGAATTCTTAATAGCGCCCATGTTGCATGGCGCACAGCATTGGCGCAGGCAGCGGGAACGACCCCCGAACGGGTTGCGGTGCAATGTGTACATCAGCATGATGCTCCCTTTGTTTGCATCGATGCAGAAAAATTAGTCTCAAAACAAAACGATGCTCTTATCATCGTGCAGATGGATTTTTTCAATGCCTGCCTTAACAAAGCGACTCAGGCTATTAAAGAAGCTATACCCAGGGCGAGGCCCCTTACTCATATTGCGCAAGGCGAAAGTAAAGTTCAAAAAGTAGCATCAAACAGAAGGGTTGCGATTGGCCCTAATGGAAAAATAACCAAGATGCGAGGCAGCGCATGCAAGGATCCAGAATTGATCGCTATGCCTGAAGGCTTGATCGATCCGATGTTAAAAACCGTTGCGTTCTATGATGGTGAGAAAAAAGTTCTAGCAAGCCATTATTATGCTACACACCCGATGAGCCATTATGGGCAGGGAAATGTAAGCAGCGACTTTGTGGGTTTGGCGAGAAAGCAAAGACAAAAAGAAGAGCCAGACTGCACCCATATTTACTTTACAGGCGCATCGGGAAACATTTCTGCGGGCAAGTACAACAATGGTTCCCCTGAAGCGCGGGTGGAACTTACCCAGCGAATCTATGAAGGGATCATTGCATCTGAAAAAAACTTGAAGCCTGAACCCATCACTGGGATTTCATGGAAGACTCACGAACTTTTAGCATCAGTTAACCCTTTGTTTACTAAAGAAAGTGAAACAACACTTTTAGAAAACAAGAAGAATCAGCCTGCCAACCGTATAAGGCCCGCAATGAGGCTTGCTTGGATGGATCGCGTCAAAGCTAAAACCCCGATCATCCTTAGCGCCTTGCATATCAACAAAACATCGCTGCTTCATCTTCCTGCTGAGTCGTTTTTGGAATACCAATTGCGCGCTCAGAAACTTCAGCCCGGGCGGTTTGTTGCAACCGCAGCTTACGGCGATGGTGGGCCTTGGTATATCCCCGTCAAAGAAGCGTACCCCCAGGGCGGTTATGAAGTTAGTGTTGCAAACTGCGCTGAGGATGTGGATGCCCAGATGACGGAAGGGATGCAAAAAATTCTAGAAGCATGATTACAAAGCATTTGCAAAAGCATATAAACTATAAAGGTGTGAGCTACTGATTTAACGCTATTATAAAACGGATTATTTCAGGATGGCAAAGCTTTACTTTTATTACTCGACCATGAACGCGGGCAAATCCACCGCACTTCTTCAAGCCGCTTACAACTATTCAGAGCGGGGCATGAAAACCATGCTCTTCACTGCACTTTTAGATGACAGAGCGCAGGGGCGGATCGCTTCGCGTATTGGCATCGAAGCTGATGCAGGAAGGTTCACACCAGCAACCAATTTTTGGAACGAATGCACACCTTCCAACCCTAGCTGCATTCTAATCGACGAGGCCCAGTTTCTTTCCAAAGAACAAGTAAAACAACTTGCAAGGCTTGTAGACGAATTAAACATCCCGGTTATGTGCTACGGAATCCGCACCGATTTTCAGGGCGAACTTTTCCCTGGTAGCGCAGCTCTTCTTGCATGGGCCGACACCCTGCACGAACTCAAAACCATCTGCTTTTGCGGCAGAAAAGCCACCATGGTGGTTCGTGTTTCGTTTGATGGCACGGTAGAACAACAAGGCAAGCAAGTCGAAATCGGTGGCAACGAACGCTATGTCAGCCTTTGCAGAAAACATTTCTCCCTCTCGATGCAAACAGGAAGATGCGAAGCTAAGAACCCGGAATCATCAACCTAAACTCTGCTTTTCTCTTTTATGACTTGCTTATTATTTAGCCTCGCAACAAACTAATATCATTCTTTGGTCTGATTATAAGATACGGAGCTCTCATGCAATCTGTTGAAACAAGCGCTTTTGAAAAAAACCAAACCTTAGGAACACCAATGCAATGGCGCATTGGGATTGCTCTTGCTATCACACTTATTGCGTTATCTGCGTACTTTTTACGATCTGCGATCGGATTAAGAGGGCAATCGGTTGCGGGGGTGATTTTTTTCTTTGGTCTGGTTGCGGTGTTTTCTCAAAACCTTAGGGTAGTTAACTGGCACACCATCATCTGGGGATTTTCCCTGCAAATGATTCTTGCTGTTTTGGTGCTAAAAGTTGAATTTGTTTACACCATTATTTCCGCTGTGGGTGGCGTGGTCAAAAAGTTCATTGGATTCTCGGATGCTGGGGCTCAGTTTGTATTTGGCAACCTTGCGGACGCCCGCCCTCCAGCAATGGGGGGCACTTGGTCCAAATTATTTGAATCAAACTACATGTTCCAATTCGCATTCGTTGCTCTTCCCCCAATTTTATTCGTCTCTGCTTTTTTTACTTTGCTTTATCACTTTGGAATCTTGCAGAAGTGTGTCAGGCTATTGGCAAGAATTATGGTCAACCTGATGCGCACTAGCGGTGCAGAAACTCTCTCCGTTTCCGCCAATGTTTTCATGGGTCAGACTGAAGCACCCCTCATTGTAAAACCCTATGTGCCCCGCATGACGAACTCCGAACTTTTTGCTCTCATGGTTAGTGGCATGGCGCACATCTCGGGCGGAATGATGGTTGTTTACATTAACTACGGTGCAGACCCCGTTGCAGTGCTTACCACCTGCGTGATGGCTTGCCCGTGCAGCCTTTACCTCGCCAAGCTTTTTCTTCCAGAAACTTCCACACCTGAAACACTTGGAACCGTGAACACCCACTCCGAAAAATCACCTTATGTCAATGCAGTGGATGCAATCGCTTCAGGAACCACCGATGGTCTTAAGCTGGCTTTGAATGTTGGGGCAATGCTTATTGTTTTTATTGCCTTTGTAGCTATGTTCGATGCTTTGCTTGCAGGTATTAAACCAATACTAATAAGCATGGGTTTATCCCCGGAAGCGCTATTAAATTGGCCTGATGATTTATCTCTGAGGAAAGTTTTTGGATGGGGGTTTGCTCCAGCGGCGTTCCTTATGGGGATCGAAATGGCTGACATTCAAAAGGTGGGCAGTCTTCTGGGTTCAAAGCTTGCAATCAATGAGCATTACGCCTACCTGCAAATGAAGGAATGGAAAGCTGTGCCCGAATACATGACAGAAAGATCGTACCAACTCACAGCATTTGCCTTGACGGGTTTCGCCAACTTTTCCTCGATAGGAATCCAATTGGGTGGCATAGGCGCAATGGCGCCTGAACGCAGAGGCGATTTGGCAAAGCTTGGCGCAAGAGCCCTGTTCGTTGGTTTTGTTGCAACGCTCTTAAACGCTGCTATTGCGGGCATCCTTATCAACAATTAATTGAACGGTATTTGAGTTAATCACATTGGCAGCAATTCGCTAATCTGATAAGTTAACTGTGTATCTATTTCTCGCTTTTTAAAGGAAACCAACGATGATTCGAACTTGGTCTTTACGCTCAGTTTTTCTTGGATTAATGGCAATCGTTACATCAGGATCTTTATCCTATGCTGCAGACGAAAAGGGCTGGATCAACCTGTTCAATGGCAAAGATCTTACCGGTTGGATTCAAAAAGGTGGCATGGCCAAGTATCGTATTGAAAATGATGAGATTGTTGGCTCCTCAGTTCCCAACACAGCAAACTCTTTCCTTTGCACCACCAAGGATTATGGCAACTTTATCCTTGAAGTGGAATTCAAAGTACACCCCGAGTTAAACTCAGGTGTGCAGATTCGCAGCCAAGTATTCGAAGAAGCAAAGACTGCTGAAATCAAAGGAAAGACCTTTAAATTCGCGGCAGGAAGAGTGCATGGCTATCAAGTCGAAATTGATCCTTCAGCACGGGCTTACTCTGCGGGCATTTATGATGAAGGCCGTAGGGGCTGGCTTAAGGATCTCAAAGAAAATGAAGCTGCGCGCAAAGCATTTAAACCCAATGAATGGAACAAGTTCAGAGTCGAATGCAAGGGTGATTCGATCAAGACTTTCATCAATGGGGTTGCCGCTGCAGACATTAAAGACGATGTTACCCCTAAAGGCCTTATAGCTTTGCAAGTTCATGGCGTAGGTAAAAAAACTGAAACCATGGAAGTGCGATGGAAAAACATTAAGCTTAAAGATCTGGATGCTTCTGAAAACAAGTAACATCTTTGTTGCTTTCAATTTAAAGGTCGCATCTTAAGGAATATCCAAGATGCGACCTTTTCTTTTTACTACTTTCGTTTTTCAAGGAACTTCCGGCCATGATCCGCATTATCTCTCCACTTTTTTCAGCTTTATTGCTTCTTATAGCTTCATTTGTGCAAGCTGAAGAACTCAAGTTCCCAGGTAAAGAGTCCACTTGGAATGGATTCAAAAAGTTTGACTTTGAAGTTGATGGAAAACAAGTTTTGGTGGTGACTCCCAAAAAAGAAGCAACTGGAAGACCCTGGGTCTGGCATGGCGAATTTTTCGGCCACAAACCCGCACCTGATATCGCCCTTTTGGACAAAGGCTTCCACATTGTTTATATGCGTGTGCAAGATATGCTGGGTGCACCACGCGCTGTTAAGCACTGGGATTCTTTTTACAACGAACTTACCACCAAATATGGTTTTGCCCCCAAAGCTGCGCTGGTTGGATTAAGCAGAGGCGGGCTTTATTGCTACAACTGGGCTGCTGCAAACCCCAATAAAGTTTCATGTATTTATGCTGATGCACCTGTTTGCGATTTTAAAAGCTGGCCGGGCGGCAAAGGCAAGGGTAAGGGCAGCCCCCGCGATTGGAAACTTGTTCTTGATGTCTATGGCTTTAAAAACGAAATGGAAGCACTCGATTACAAACTCAACCCCATCGATAACCTCAAACCCCTTGCAGATGCCAAGGTCCCTCTTCTTCATGTATTTGGTGATGCAGACGTTGTCGTTCCATGGGAAGAAAACACAGGGTTAATAGAGGAACGATATAAAAAAATGGGGGGCGATATCACTCTTATCCGCAAGAAAGGCATTGGCCATCATCCCCATGGCTTGGACGACCCTACCCCCATCGTCGACTTCATCGTAAAAAATTCGTTATCTAAAAAGTAAAAGTTAAGGAATAAAACCAGCTTGAAAACCATTCGAATTCGTTCCAAATTGGAAGTTCCACAATCCTAATGTTGACTTTTGCATCAAATACTACTTGTATGA
>CAXNFS010000193.1:0-6145 GCA_964201235.1 Gemmataceae bacterium
CAGATTTCCGAAGCCAATGCGTTTTTCACAGGAATTTACAACCACCTCAAACCGGCGCTTGAAAAGCGAATCATCGATAGGGTTGGCATAAAAGCCTTCACCAACATCGGTGATGATATTTTACAGACGGTGTTTACGAATATTCACAAGCAGCTCTCCAATCCTAAAAGGCGATGGGTCAGGGGAAAAGTGATCAATGGGCGGATCGCTACCTTTGAATCTTGGGCAAGCAGCTTTGTGAAATTTAAATCGATTGATGTTAGCAGAAAAGAAAAGCGTCATCATCGCAAGCGGAAAGAATTTGAATTTGCAAAAGTGGATAAAGCGTCCGCCGATCTAGGGCCTTTAGATATTCTTGCTTATGAAGATTTCAAAAACAGGGTCTTTGGTCAAATCGGTAAATTGCCTGAGCTTCCTAAGAATACGATGATCCAATCCATCGAAGGTTATAATGGCGTAGAGATTGCAAGCGAGCTTAACATCACTGGTGTGGAAGTTAGCAGAAACCTGCAAAGAGCCCGAAACCTTCTTCTCGAAACCAAAACCTTCTAACCAAAATAAAAGGGCCCATACATCGCATGGGCCCTTTTTTAAATTTCTGAAATTTCTTTTGAGTTAGCTCGAATAAAAGTATTACAGAATATATTTAATAATTTTTAAAAGGAGATTACATGCTTGAATTAGTAATGTCAGGTGGTCAAACGGGTGCTGATCAGGCCGGCCTTCGAATTGCCCAACAATTCGGAATCCCCACCGGTGGCTGGATGCCATCAGACTGGCAAACCGAGGCTGGATCACGCCCAGAATTTCAACAACTCTATGGCATGAAATGCCTTCACGCTGGTGGATATAAAGAACGCACAGAAGCAAATGTTAGGCTTTCCGATGGTACGATCCGTTTTGCTGCGGATTTTAATTCGATGGGAGAAAAATGCACCCTCAATGCAATTCTTGACAACAATAAACCTTACATGGATATCGATATTAACAACCCCTTGAGCACTGCAAGTGATGTTGCAGCCTGGATCCGTAAAACCAACATAAAGAAACTGAACATTGCTGGAAATACGCAGCCTGCTAAGCCAAATGCTAAGGCATTCAAGATTACAGAATTCACAGAGCAATTCCTAACCGAACTATTTACCGAACTGGGATTTAAGAAAACAACCTGAGTAAATGATTTAAGAAGCATTTTCACTTTCATCAATTCTGTTCCCCCGTGATTTATGAATGGCTTAAACCCAAGTGACACAGAAGACCGATTAAATCGAAAATCAACGACATCCGCAACCGTCAGATAAAAATCTCTATGGAATATACCAAAAAACATAAAATTCTGCACAAGAATTTAAAAGCCAACCATGGAAAAACCAGAGAACCATGAAAGCATAGACAAGCATTAGGATGTGAAAAGAAAAATAATAAAGTAAAAACAGGAAAATGAAAACACCGCAAAAAGGCGATTCAATGCACCTAATTGAAACAGATTTGAAAATTAATTCCCACAAAACAAATCATTTTTTCCTTTAAAGCATTTAATGAAAGTACCTATTTGAGCTAGAAAATTATTGGTTTCCTACTAACATGACTGGTTTTTAAACGGAGACCTATTCTTCCCTCGCCCTGCTCGATACAATAATAAGAGCGTTTATAATATTAAGAAAACTTGACAATTTCAATTGTAGGGAAAAAATCATGAATCCTAAATTTTTTGTTGCTTCTTGCCTTATCCTTTGCTTTATCGGTACCGTACCGGGCTGCAGCGATTCTGCCAAGGCACGAATTGATGTTGCAAAAAAAAACGTAGTTGGAAAACTTGATGACATGCTTGGTAAGATGGACGTGCAAAAAGCCGAGATTGATAATGGGATCAAGTCCACCAAGCAAGCAGTAGAGGAAATTCGCAAGGCCAAAATACAAGCGGGGGTTCAACTTGACATCCTCAACGAAAAGGTTCGACCATTTGAAGACCGGCTTGGAAAATGCGACGCCTCGCTTGCCAAAGTACGAGACGCCTTGGTATCTGGAAAGCCTGCAACCTTTGCGGGCAAGACTCACAGTCCCGAAGAACTACAGTCCTTGGCCGAAAAAATCATTGCGGAGCGGAAAAAAGCAGAGTCTGAAATCAATGGGCTCAAAAACGCCCGGGACTCTATGACTAAGCAAGTTGCCCTGTTAGGCGATACACAAATGAAGTTTGAAACCAAGATTTCTAATCTACAAACCAAAGTTGTGTTGCTTGATACTGAGATTATGGCAGCCAAATCAATGAAAGAAGCCTCAGCTAAACTCGGAGATTCCTCCGCCACCTTAACGGAAAATTTTGACGAACTGGAAAAGAAAATTGCCATACTTACAGCCGAAGCCCGGGGCGAATTAGCCAATGAAACCGACCGGTTGGGATTAAACTCTTCTGAAAAAGCAATTAATGATGTCAATTCCTTTATCCTAGACACGCAAAAACAAACTGATACAGTGGCCGAAATCGATAAAATTCTTGGGAAAACCAAGTAAGTCTTGGCAGGAGAAAAGAATGCTAAGAAAAGGATTTCAATTTAAAGAGTTGACCATTGGTTTGGGCGCGTTTGCTTTAGTCTTCTCATGCAGTTGGTTTATCAGTGGGTGCAGCCCCACAAGTGAAAAAGAAATACCTTTAAAAAAAGCTGAAGCACCAAAAAAAGAACTAAAAAAAGATCTCTATGAAGGCGACAAAGCAGATATTAAAGCTTTAATTGATTCTAAATCCGTCCTTGATTTCACCGGTCTCAAGGGGGTGATTAACGGAAAGTGGGTTAAGAAGACGAAGTCGAAGACGATGATGCTCGAATTTACAAAAAAGAGTATCGAGCTTACACAGATTGATTGGAGCGACCGCAGGGTAAATGTCGGAAAATATGAGATTAAAAGTGACCTACTGCATCTCACCGATGATAACGGGCGAAATATAATATATGGATTGGAATTTCTTTCAGATGGAGAATTATCGATTCGCCCGGAAGACAAAAACTCAATAAATTATTTTAGCGATCTTTCCGGGCATTGGCAAAGAGTGTCGCTTCCTATTGGGGAAATGACTTCTCTTGAAAAAGGGCCAATTGCGGATGCCAAAAAGCAGGTTCAAAAAATTGAAATAAAACTTAATAAAGCAGAAGGAATTTTGGAATCAGCACTAAGCGACCGGGACGAACTAGCTGGCAAATTACGATCGTACGGTGTGAACTCTACCGCTGATTTAAAAGACAACATTCGTGGCCAACGGGTTGCGGATAATCTCGCCAAAATTGCTGGAGAAATCGATGGCCTTGAGAGGCAGTTAGCTTCCATAGAATCGGAATTATTAAAGGCAAAAACAATCGTCAGGCGGATGGAACAGGAGGCTGCAGGAATTTCAGAAACAGAAATGCGCATGCTGGCTCAACAACTTCGTGAAGTCGAAGACCGAACGGATGGAATTCGTGCCACTCCTGCCAACGCAATTGATATCGATAAAGCAGTTGAAAAAGCGTTAAAAGCCCAAGGAAGACCTAAGAAAACCAAGTAAAAGGAATGGGAAGAACAACCGATTTTACCCTAAAACCCACCAGCAATTTGTGCTTAGCAAGTTTTTTCTTCGATGGCTTAGCTAAACTTTGATAAGTAAAAGAGGACAAGGCAAATGAATGGTATTGTTTAAAAACTAGTAAAAATTTTAGCCCAGTAAGCTGAACTCAGTCTTACAAACAATTTCTCAAGAAATTTTTGGTTTTGTAACGGTTTGCGCCTTGAACGGGTAAGTGAAACAGAAACCATTCTCTCCAAAAGACATTCATTCCTGGGCCTTTTTATTTCCACTTTAAATTAAGTTTAAGAAAACAATCTGATCAAATGATTTAATAAGCGTTTTCACTTTCATCAAATCTGTTCCCCCGTGCTTTTGCTATAGAGCCAGCGCTTGGATTCAAAGTCGAAGTTTCCCTCATTGCGAATCTTAAACACTTTGCATTCAGGCGCCACATGTTGCAAAACTTCATCCATATCATCAAAGAAGCAACTGATTCCAAGTTCTTTGATCTTTCGTGATTTTTCTTCAAAGCTCTTTACCAAGATTACAGCATCCACCCTGACCCCATGTTTTTCTGCATCATCCCTCGCTTTTTTCTCATCATCCCGATAAGTGATGACATAAACCATGCCCTTCCATGAGTTGCTGAGTTCTGCAAAAAAAATGGGCGCCTCGTCTATGGTGCCATCAAGGTCGATCCCCAACGCAGGTGCGCCTTGGTCAAAAATCCCCTTAAGGGCAGCCGTTACCACCATTGTGCGCTTGATGAGTTCGCTTGGAAAAACTTCGCGGGAGAAAAAACTTCTATTTTTATGCTGCAGCACTTCGGACACAAATAACTCGATTCCCTTTTCAGGCGATACGCATTGTTCAGTTTTTTTCGATGTCTCAACAATCCAATTCTCAGAAAGCTTCACCATGTAATTAAAACTCCGGATCTCCCCACCCGCCAACCTGGCTTTTTCACCAGGGGCAAGATTGTTCAACGCATGGTTGATAATTTTCAAGCATTTCTGTAACTCCACGAGACACCCCCTAGGTTGATGAATTGGTTTAATTGCGACTTGAGTTTATTCGTTTTAATACTGAATTTGTTGCATCGTCTGATTTAAGCATCTTGGGGCTATAATAATTCCCCTTCAATTACGAACAATTACTATCTGTCCAAAATCTAATAAGTGTTCCATTTGCCACAAAGCCCTAACAGCAAGTGATTTAGACAATTGAAAACACCCATTGAAATAATTTTCGGCTTCGTGCGAACAACTATTGGAAAGACATTCGCACTCAACACTCAAAAGAAAGCAGGTCATCATGGCAATTAAAATCCCAAAGCAAGCATTACAGAGGGGGCCCGATCTGCTTTTTCCTGGGTCGATGACCCAAATGAAGTTTCATGGCATGGGCAACCAAACCTTCTTGTATTCAAAATATCCAGATGCAAAGGGCTGCCACTTTTTCTTCACAGATGCAAGTGTGCCACATATTAAACTCATCAATAAGCCAAATATCATTAAGGCACTGATGGGGCCGAATAAAAAGAAACTCGTGCCTTTGATAACTGAAAAAATCGATGGCAAAGTTCAACTTGACCCATTGCTTCTTCGAGCCCACACCATCGACGAAAGCATCTATGGCAGAACTGGTTTTGCCTTCAACGAATTTTTGGTCATGTTCTGGGTGGTCAACGACTGGGCTCTTGCAATCAAAGCGCTCGACTGCCTCAAGGCTGATGATTCAGCAATCGTCACAGTCGGAACAGATATCATTGGCAAAGTTGTCCAAATAAGAGCAAAACACTCAAAAAGCAGTAAATCCTGAAAGTTTCATAAAAACGACCCATCAAAGATTAGCTATATACCCCAAACTGTTGGTTTTTAGGGCGAGCCGTTCGCAAGAAATCTGACACCCGTAGTTTGTATGAATTTGGTTTTCATACTTTTCAACGTCCCTCTTTTGAAAGGAAGAATCATGAACGATGTAAAGACTATTCGGCCTTACGACTACTATGGCATGCTTGTTTTTGATGATCCATCCGTTGGGCTGGACAAGGAACCGCTGATATTGGGCGTGCCGGAAATTTTGTTTGGACTGTGCGAACTTTCAGGAATCAAAAACCCAAAGCAAGGATTCCTTTTAAACTTTTGTGCAACTGCATTCGACGGTTTTCAAGCGCAGGCAAATCGCCTGACAGACGAACATGGTGGTTGGTGGTATCAGTTTGGTCCTCAAAAAGGTTGGTTGTGCCCACAACTCTTTAGATACTACGATCAGGCGCCGTTGAAAATCTTCTTCAGCGTTGAACCCACAACTCGGGCGTAAACCTTTGGTGTTCTTCGTTTCTTTGGTGACCAATTTTGTTTCGATATTACTCATTACTCAAGGAGATTGAATTATGGAACTAGTACTCTACCCCTTTCTTTCCGCCAACGGTTGGACCAAAGGCCTATGGGTTTTCGATGATGAACGCACCCAAATCAAGGATGAACCTTTCGTTCGGGGCATGACCGAAATGATCACCAAGTTGGTGAATCACAAGGGCCTGACCAATCCAGAAAAAGGATTTAAGATGTCCTTCAGCGCAGAACCAATGAATAACGCGGA
>CAXNFS010000194.1:0-6117 GCA_964201235.1 Gemmataceae bacterium
GATTTACTCCGCTTCATGGAAGCCGAACACAAAAAAGAAAACAGTGCTGATGCTTACGAAAGCCATCGTGTTGCCAAAGAAAGAGCCTGGCGATTGCTAAAAGCAAAATCGTTGTTTGATACCACTAAGGAATGGCCAAAGCATCAGGAATTATATGGTGCAAGTGATTTTGGCAGGGGCTGCTTTCTCGCTCGCAAATTAACCGAGGCCGGGGTGCCCTTCGTCGAAATCGGACAAGATAACTATGATAGCCATGCCGATAATTTTGTCTGCCATAAGGCCAACATGCAAATACTCGATCCCGCATGGTCGGGGCTGCTGATCGACTTAGAACGCACCGGGCAATTGCAAAACACATTGGTCGTATGGATGGGCGAAGTAGGTCGCACGCCACAAATCAACAACCGCGCAGGTCGCGACCATTTCATCCGAGGCTGGACCATCGTACTTGCAGGAGGGGGAATCAAAGGTGGAGTTGTCTACGGATCAACCGATGCCGATGGCCGTGATGTTGCAACAAACCCCGTAAGCGAAGGCGATTTATTCGCAACTATATATACCGCACTGGGAGTTAACCCACGCACAAAACATTTTGTGGGGACTAGACCGATTTGGGCCACGCCCGAAGGATCCAAACCTATTAAGGACCTTCTGCTATGAAAAACACAGCAGCAAGTAAAAGCGTCAACTTCGAGAAAGCTACGCTGCTTTGGTCTTTCACCTGGGATGCAGATTGGGTTTCCGCAGTAAGTTTCATAGGCGAGAAACATTTCGCTGCAGGCAACAACCTTGGGGAAATCCTTATCTGGGAGCTTCCCGAAAAGCCCGAACCGCTGGGCGAATCTACCTCCGAAAAAAGTAAAGCCGCTGATAAATCAGAAAAGCCGCTTTATCTCTCTCCCAAGCCAGTCAGACAAATGGTTGGGCATTCCAACATCATCAATCGCTTGTTATGTGCAGAGAACCGCTGGCTGATTAGCGCAAGTAATGATCACACGGTAAAGTATTGGGATATCGAAGCAAAACCATCGGGCATGGCAAAGCATGTATTAAACGCACGCACTATTGAAGATATAAATCGCAACAAGAATTCAGGTAGAAAACCCCCAACGCCATTAGAAGCAGAAGTTCAAACCCAAGAAGCCTCAAAAATAATCCAAGGTAAAGAATGGATGGTCGGCCTCTCCATGAGCCAAGATGAAACCACGCTGATAATTGGCGATGATGCGGGGCAAGTGGTGGTGTATGATCGAAAAACGGGGGCCGAAAAAAAGCGATGGCAGGTAAAAGGCTGGGCTTTCGCTGTTGCGATCTCCCCAGATTTAAAGCAGTCTTTGGTGTCTGAAAGATATCCCCTAGTGTTTGATTCAGGCAGGCACACCGCAGTAAAACTCTGGGATGTTGCAACCTCAACGGTACAACATGACTTAAGCAAAGAATTCAAAGACATGCAAATCGCATCTGCGGCCTACTCAAGAGATGGCAAAATATTGGCACTGGGAAGAGGGGGCGAAGGTGAGGGCAAGATATTCTTAATAGACCCATCAACGGGCAAAAAACTCCGCGAATTATCTCCCATACACCAGTATGGTGTAACTGATCTGTGCTTTCATCCAGATGGAAAACACCTTGCCTCCACAGGCAGAGATACGGTTGTGCGCATTTGGAATATTGAAGATGGTAAAATGGTTAAAGAATTAGGTAAACCAAGAGGTGGACAATTTAAAGACTGGTTTCATGCCTTATCGTTTTCACCTGATGGCGCCCGCATCGCAGTAGCAGATATGGCGGGATATATACACCTATGGGAATTCAGATAAGCCCATTCAATCTTAAGTGAACGAACAATCTCAAGACTTAAAATTAGGCGGTAGAATCGCGCCGGTCAAGTTGCATTCAGAAAAGTCTGCTTGGCCTAGTTTAACACCAGAAAGATTGGCACCGGAAAGATTGGCTTTATAAAAATTGGCACGGGTAAGATCCGCATTAGAAAGATCTGCACCACTCATGTTGGCATTGGAAAAGTTTGCGCCAACCAGAGTAGCACCTTTCATTTTCGAATTAACCAAGATGGTCTGCATCATCTTTGAACCAAAAAGGTTGGCATCAATAAAGTTGCTACCAGTCAAATCGGCCTTCGAAAAATTAGTCTCAAATAAAATCGCTTGCTGAAAATTAGTGTTGGTCAGCAACGCCCCAACAAGACTAGTGTTAGAAAGATCTTGCATCGAAAAATCTTTGTTGGAAAGGTCGGTTCTATCAGATGCCATGTTTGAAACTTTCTATAGGAGCGACAATCTAAAATTCTTAATAAAGTAATTATCTAAAAGTAGCGGAATCTAGCAAGGGCATTCAATACTATTTGTTTAGATCCAAGGTAGATTGAGTCAGATTAGCCCAAAGTTTTTCGCTTCTTGCAACACCTTCAAACCATCAGGGCAAAACTTTTCAAGGGCTATTCGTTCCACCAACTCCGCCAAACTTACGAATTCACCCCGCACCACTTCTTCTTTCTGCAAAACAAAAGGTCCATCATCAATGCACCGATAAACCCTTGCAAAAACCGTGGTTTGCTCATCTTCATATCGAAACGGGAACAATAATTGTGGCGCAGTCAAAATGCCTAATTCTTCAAACCCCTCCCTCTTGGCACCTGTTTCAAAATCCTCTCCAGCAGCCACCACCCCGCCCGCACAAACATCCCAATGCGAAGGAAAAACATCTTTAGTCGCAGTCCTTAAATGAATAAAAATTTCACCAACTTTGTTGAACACAAGAATGTACACACAGCGATGAGGCAAACGACCCCTACGCATCTCTTGCCTGGTTGCAACCCCCACCACCTCGCCTTCAAGGTTCAACACATCCACCATTTCTTGATTCATATCCCTACTTTCCCAATTGAGTTGCCAACTCTTCCACCTCGGTCACCATGCTATCCAACAACTTCAACCCCAATTCCCAGAATCCTGGGTCATTGAGATTAATGTTCATCCTGGCAAGCAAATCTACGGGAGATTCGGAACCACCTCGCGATAACAAATCCATGTACTTGGGCACAAACGATTCTTTCTCCTGCTCATACTTTTGAACCAAAGCGAGAACCAGCAACTCTCCAAAAGAATAAGCATAACAATAAAACGGCACATGAATAAAATGACCAATATAGGACCACCAATAGCCATAGTTTTCCGAAAGATTAACCGAGTCACCAAACATAGGCTGATTGGCTTCGGCCCATAGCGTGTTAAATCTTTCCGAAGAAAGCTCGCCTTCTTCTTTTCGTGCTTTGTGCATTTTCTGTTCGAACCGCGTGAGAACAACCTGCCTAAAAACCGTGGCAAAACTATCTTCAATTTTCCCACAGAGCAAAGCGAGCCTGACTTTGGGTTCTTGATACTTTTCGAGTAGTTTTTTAAAGACAAGCATTTCCCCAAAGACACTTGCAGTTTCAGCAGTGGTGAGAGGGGTATCGCACTGGAGATAGCCATTTTTCCTGGAAAGATATTGATGCAACCCATGGCCCAACTCATGGGCAAGGGTAGAAACATCGCGCATTTTTCCAGTGTAACTCATGAGTATATATGGATGAACAGAAGGTATTGCACTGGAAGAAAAAGCCCCCCCTCGCTTGCCCTGCCTTAGTTCCGCATCAATCCAGTTCGCATCAAAAAATTGATCTATTATCCTGCCCGCCTCGGGCGAAAGTGCATGATAACTTTCACGCACAAGGTTCGAGGCATCCTGCCACGAAACCAAAGGCATATCGCCTTGAATCGGAGCATATCGATCGTAATCCTCAAGCGAAGGCAAGCCAAGCAAACGCTTTTTTAATTTGTAATAGCGATGCACCGTTGCCCCATGCTTCTCAACTGAATCCATAAGAGCTTGAACCATTTCAGCGGAAGTTTCGTTTGCAAGATGCCTAGAGGTCATGGGGGTGGGAAACTTCCTTACTTCACAATCATTTTGATGATCGAGTACTAAGGTATTAAAGAGATAAGAAAGCAATTTGTTTTGCTCTTTAAGCCCTTTGGTAATTCCCTCTGCGCCTGCTTTTCGAATGCTGCGGTCTGCATCGTAAAGCTTGGCATTGATTTGTTGGAATGAAAGTTTCTGCTCGGCACCATCTTGGGTGAAGGGATAAGTCATCGAGGCAACGGTTTCATCAAATAGCCTGACAAATGCAGATCTGCCCGTAAGGGTTTTAACATCCACAACTTTTTCTTCAGGTTCAGAAAGGTAGTGGGGTTTCCAGGCACGCTTTTGCTCTAAAAAATGGGTATACTTCAAAAGTTGCGGAGTTTTTGCGAGCCCAGTTGCAACATCATCAGGAATTTTAATCAGCTCTAGATCGAAGAACAAAAGATGCTGATTGATTTTAGTCCGGGTTTCACGCGTCTTCGCAACCAATGCCCCATGCTTAGCGTCGTCTGTCTTGGCAGCATGCACCAAAGATGCATAAATCGCAGGCCTATCCATGATCTCATACAAGGATTCAACTTGCTGGATGGCTTGCAAAAGAAAATCTGCATCCGAAAGCTTAAGGCTACTGATCTTGCCTCGATATTGCGTTTCAAATTCCTGCGCTAGTCTCTGGGCATCTGCAATATCTTGGTCCAATTTCGGATCACCAAGGCTGGAATACAAATCCTTAAGATCCCAAGCAACACCGTTGGCACCACCATTATTTTCAAGACTCATTTAGATAATCCTTTTATTAATCAACTATTCTTGGTTCTTTTTCCCAACTTACTACTCGGACTCCGGGCTCTTCATTTAGAATATTAACCAGATGCAGAATGGCATTCTGCTGATTCACAGGCGAAACCATCTGAGCGGTAATTTCCGTTTCCTTTAAGGACTCTTGCTTGGCAGTTGCAAGAGACTTCAACGAAAGTGCAGGATTTAATTCCAAAAACTTTACAAACACCGCTCTAATGGCTGTGTCTTTTCCAAAAGTGATCACCACATTGATTTTAAAATTCAACTCTTCTTCAGAAAATCTATCAAGGCGCAAGACCCAGTAAGATATTGGCCGAAATATCAAGTGAACCAGTAATACAGTAAATGCCCCACCCACAGCAAATCCCCAGTGCCCTGCACCGCAAATTGCACCAACGGCCGCACTACACCAAAGTGTTGCAGCAGTATTCATACCACGAATATTTACACCTTGCTTAAGAATCACTCCGCCGCCAAGAAACCCAATCCCACTGATAATGTAAGATGCAATCCTAGTGGGGCTGCCAACATCGTGCAGCAAAAAAGTAAGCGACATAAATAAGGCAGAACCAACACAAACCAAAGCATTTGTCCGAAGCCCTGCGGGATGTTGCCTGAATTCCCTTTCAAGCCCAATAAGCAACCCGAGACCAAGCGCAGAATAAACATTCACGATAAAGTCATAGTAATCCATGTTCATTCTCTTCTTCCAATTGCCCAGCAAACAAACGAATTTTACAACTTAGTGCTGGCATTAAAACTATTTTTGTTATGATAATGCCTTCTAGGTCATTTGTATCCAAGGAAAGTTATTTAATCGAGGCAGGAAGCAATGGAATGGATTGTCCCACTGGTCACATTGACCGGCATGGAAATTGTTTTAGGAATCGACAATATTATCTTTCTTGCAATTCTTGCAGGTAGGCTTCCCAAGGAACAACGGGGCTACGCTAGGCAAATAGGCCTTGTCCTTGCATTGGGAACTCGCCTTCTTCTGCTATTCAGCATATCTTGGATTTTAAGCCTGCATCAAATTGTTTTAACTCTTCCAGAATGGGTCGCAAAAACAGAAGAGGCCAGAGAGATTTCTTGGAAAGATCTCATCCTCATTGCAGGAGGACTGTTCTTAATCGCCAAGAGTACATTCGAAATTCATCATAAGCTTGAAGGGCACCCCGAAGGGCACCCTGATCATTCGCCCAACACCAAGAGTAATTTTGCGATGGTGCTGGTTCAAATCGCAGTACTCGACATTGTTTTTTCACTCGACTCTGTAATCACCGCAGTTGGGATGGTGCAGGAAATAGGCGTCATTATCACCGCAATGATTGTTACTGTAATGGTGATGATGATTTTTGCAGGGCCAGTCAGCAACTTCGTTGAAAAGCATCC
>CAXNFS010000195.1:0-6115 GCA_964201235.1 Gemmataceae bacterium
AGCTTTGGCCAAAAAGTCCGTATCCGAAAAGATAGCAAGTGGAGTGTCCCTGAGCCTGAGCTTACCTTGGTTGTTTCTCCGGCAGGAAAAATTGTCGGGTTTACCATCGGCAATGATATGAGTGCCAGGGATATTGAAGGCGAAAACCCGCTTTATCTGCCCCAAGCAAAGATGTATTCCGGGGCTTGTGCCATTGGGCCTGTTGTCACCCTTGCAAGGTTCCTTCCCCAAGGTGAAGCTTGTTCTATTCAGCTTCAAATTCATCGGGCAGGGGCTCAGGTTTTCGAAGGAAAAACATCGCTCGCATCCATGGCTAGAAAGCTTGAAGATCTGGTTTCATGGCTCTTTAAAGAAAATGATTTCCCCGATGGTGCCTTCCTTTTGACGGGTACGGGGGTTGTTCCTCCTGATCAATTTACTCTGCTTTCTGGTGATGTCATCAGGATTGAAATTGCAGGTATTGGCGTACTTGAAAATACCGTCGAATAACTTTCGAATCTTTTTTCTTTTGCTCTTAGCTATACTTCATGATGGAATGAAATAAATCATTTGTTCCATCATGGGTTAGGAGTGTTCTGTCATGCAATTTATTTACTTTACTAAGACACTCAAAGAGTTAGCGACCCCGGCTTTGGTTGAGTTCTGCAAAGAAACGGGAGTGGACGGATTAGACTTGGCCGTTAGGCCGGGGTATCCAATCGAGCCCGGCAACGCACTTACAGAATTACCTAAATTTGCTGCAATCATGAAGCAAAACAAATTAGATATTCCCTTGGTAAGTGCGCCAACTTCGTTGATTGATGCCGATAGTAAGGATGCGAAGAATCTTTTTGAAGCTTGTGCACTTGCGGGTGTACCCATGATTAAAATCGGTTACTTCCCATATAAAGGAAACTTTAGTGATGACCTGCAAAGCGCCCGGAAAAAACTTCAGGGCTTCTCGAAGCTTGCGCAGGCAACAAAGGTCAAGGCTGTTTACCACACACACTCAGGCAACAACATTGGAAATAATGCAGTCTCACTTAAAGAGTTGCTAACAGATTTTGATCCACATCATATTGGTGCTTTTGCTGATACCGGGCATTTGGCTGTAAATGGTGGCCCCATAAAGATGGAACTTGAAATCCTGCGATCATGGCTTTCCATCATTGCAATCAAAGATATTTTGTGGGAGCAAGCCAAGGGGGATTGGGCTTTCAAGGTTATTCCTGCAGGAGCGGGCATTGTGCGCTGGAATGATGTTTCCAAGGGCGTAAAGGATGCGAAATTTCAAGGAACCATTGTTTTGCATGGTGAATATGAAGCATCAGGGCTTCCTAATCGAAAGGATCTTGCGAAGAAGGAATTAGCTTTTCTCAAGAAACAATTCGCATAAATTCGATACTTTCAAATCGCTTGAAAAAATGATTTAAAGACTGACGATTGCAATTCTAGATCACAGTTCCATCTGGAATAATGCTTCCTCTTGGGACGCAAATAATTCCATCTCGAATGACAAAGTTGTTTCCTTCGTCGTGCTGAATTTTTCTTGTGTTAACAAGTCTGACATTTTTTCCGACTCTGCAATCTTTATCTAATATTGCGCAATGAATTACAGAGTTATCACCTACATTTAAATTGGGTATGCCCTTGGTGTGGTTATCCGCTCTTTCTTTATCAGTTTCAAAACGATCCGCACCAATGATAACGCATTCTTTAAGTGTGACATTTTTGCCAATTCTGCTGCGTACCCCGATCACACAGTTATTCACATTCGAGCCTTCTTCTATAACGCAACCATCGCTAACAAGCGTGTTGGAGAGAGTAGCTCCGTGAAATCTGGACGCTGGGAGGAATCGCATTCGGGTGTAAATAACCCCATTCGGGCTGTGAAAATCGAATGGAGGGTTTTGAGTAGCAAGCGCAAGATTTGCTTCGTGATAAGCCTTGATGGTTCCTAAATCTTCCCAGTAACCATCAAAAAGAAAAGCCTTCACATTGTAATTTTTAATACTGCGAGGAAAGATTTCCTTTCCGAAATCGGTGGCAAGTGGGCGCGAGTTTAGTAGATCTAATAGGGCTTTGCGGTTAAACAAATAGATTCCCATGCTAGCAAGGTAGGGGCGATTTTTTGCCTGTATCCCACTTCTAGATAGCCAATCTGGTGATACTGCGTAGGGTTTGATTTCCTCGATGGTTTTTGGCTTTTCAATAAATGCATGAACTTTGGATGTTTCATCAACCTGTACAATTCCAAGCCCTGATACTTGCTCTTGCGATACGGGAAGCACTGCGATGGTGACATCCGCTTTTGTTTCCTGATGGAAGTTGTGTAATTCGCAAAAATCCATTCGGTAAAGTTGATCCCCGGAAAGAATCAAAACTTCTTTTGCCTGGTCTTCAACCACATATCGGATTTGCTGCCTGACTGCATCTGCAGTACCCTGATACCAATTTTGGCCTTCATTCGTTTGCTGTGCCGCTAGAACTTCAACAAAACCTTTTCCGAATGGATCAAACTTGTAACTATTTGCGATATGCCTGTGAAGGCTGACGCTGAGAAATTGAGTTAAAACATAAATACGGTTAAACCCGCTATTAATACAGTTGCTGATTGGGATATCGATCAATCGGTATTTCCCCCCGATTGGCACTGCTGGTTTACTGCGGAGTTGGGTTAGTGGATATAAGCGAGTTCCGCGGCCACCACCTAAAATCAAGCTAATAACATCCTTCATAATTGCTTCCCTGCATAACAAAAGTATCATTTAAATACTGAAACACATCTTAAAACAATCATCCTAAGAGTAAAATAAATAAACATTTTAGTTCTTTGTGTCTCTGCCTCTACTCCACCACCGAGAAATCTGGACTGCAAGATTTTCAGCGTTTTCAACACAGTCGTTTATCGAAATTCCTTTGTAAGCATTGCCTGTCAAATATAACCCGGGGTGATTTAAAAGCAAATCCTCCACTTCTCTTAATAAATCTAAATGGTTCACCATATATTGGGGAATTGCGTTTTTCCAACGAATCACCTTAAGGAAAACAGGTGGCGCTTGGATTTGCATCGACGCTTGTAATTCCCGATACACGATTTTTGCAATCGAGTCATCATCAAGATCCACCATTTCAGGCCTCGAAGCTCCGCCACACATTGCCCTTAGCAACACGGTTCCTGCGGGTGCACGCCCGCGGTAGATCGAGGAACACCATTGAACGCCTAAGATGGCCCGGTTTTCGGAACTGGGGGTTAAGTAACCAAACCCTTCCAGAGGAATCGGCACATCGCCGCACCGATAACCCATCACCACTACGGCCAGGCTGTTGTAGGGAATAGATGCTATTTTATCTGCAAGCATTTCATCAAGGTTTTTAAGAATCGCGGCTTGAGAAAAAGCTGGGCAGGAAAGGACCGCGATATCAAATGCTTCGGATTCACCATTACTACCTTCAATTATCCATTTGTTGGATTCCTTGTTATGAATCAAATTAGAAGCTTTAAATTCTCTGATGTTTGATTTTCCGCATCTCTCTGCAAGGGCATCGGTGAGTGTTCCTAGCCCTTGGTTAAAAGACCAGAGCTGGCCTGAAGATCTTCCTTCTGGGTTACTGATTTGCCTAGCTTTGCGAGCAGCTTTGAGCCCCTTACTTATACTTCCATAATTTTTTTCCATCGCTGCCAGCCTTGGAAAGCCCGCTTGATAACTAACGAGCTTGGCATCGCCAGCAAATATCCCTGTTACGAAAGGATCAACAAGCTTATCAGCAATTTCGGTGCCTACTCTTCTTTGGGCAAAAGCATAAATGGATTCATCGGGAAGGTTTTGTTTGTTGCTTTGAAATCGTTCGAAGGCGATTGATAATTTTGCTCGCCAAGAAAGTACATCAGTTGTTAAAAGCCCCAGAAGAGAGGATGGCAGCATGCGTAGTTTTCCTCCAAGGAGGAGAAAGCGTTTTTGAGCTGCAGCATCGTTTGCAGGTGCTAGTTGCTCAGAAAGGCCGAGTTCCTTACTGAGATTAAGAGTGGAGGGGTTGCTGTCAAGAAACCCATTGGGCCCTGATTCATAAATAAAACCCTCATCCCTGAACGAGGCTATTTTGCCTCCAATACTTTTTTCACTTTCTAAAATTTGAATGTCTACATCAGCTAAGTATTGCTTTAGCCTAAAGGCTAAAGTTAGTCCGGAAATACCACCACCTATGATTGCTACTCTTGGCATAACTTTAGTTTAATGCACTTTCCTTGATTGCGGAACAAATTTAATTAGCGCATTTGTTTATCGCCTAGAGAAAATAATATCATCTTCATCGGTTTTGAGTACTTCAGGAATTATTGATTCCTCAAGCGGTTCGGTCGATGTGTAGCGGATTTCCTCAGTTGGTGCCAAAATCGCAGCATCTATTTCGCTTTTGATAATATTGGTTGCTTCTTCAGGAACCGTTGGCTTTAAGCTTATAGCGGGTGTTTGAGGAGGCCGGATTTTTACGGGAGCAGGCTTTCGACTTGGAAAAGGTTTTCTCGTTTTCATTTCAGCACCAAAGCGGGTCACAATGTAACTGCGCCCACGACTATCCATCTCCAGTTCCAGCAATCCGTTTTTTGCAGCATCTTCCAATAATTCGCTAAAAGTCCGGTAACCGTGGTAAGTTTCATTGAAGGAGGGTTTTTTACGCTTCATCGTATCCTTAACCATCGATGACCAGATTATTTCTTTATTTTCTCTTCGAACTGCAAGCAATGAATCAAGCAACAGTTTAAATGCTTTTTTCTTACTGTCGGGAACCGAGGAATCGAAATCTGGCAGAACGCCATGCCTTTGCTCCAGATCTTCGTAATAAATGAATTCGTCGCAATTATCTCGTAGAAGTTCGGATGTGGATTCTTGCATACCGAGGCCGATAACATGCTTGCCTAATTCTTTAAGTTTGGAGACAAGAGGCGAAAAATCACTATCCCCAGAGATCACTACAAAAGTATCGATATGTTCTTTGGAATAAGCCATATCCATGGCATCCACGCAAAGCCTTATATCAGCGGAATTTTTCCCGGTCTGGCTTCTGCGTGGGATTTCAGTTAGTTCGATTGCAGCTTCGTGAAGCATTGCGGTGTAAGCACTGAATCTATTCCAATCGGCATAGGCTTTTTTGAAAACGATCTTTCCTTTTTCGACCAGTCGTTCGAACACTCTGGTGATGTCAAACTTTTCGCGTCGGTTTTGGAAGCCCAATGCTAAGTTCTCAAAATCGACAAAAACCGCAAGAGATCGTTCCCCATCTTGAGCCACGGATGATCTCCTCTAAATAAAAGTAAAAGACTTTTAAAAACCAGCACATTAATAATAACTTGTAACCGCCCAGCAATAAAGGGTTTATGTAAGAAAGAATGATGAGGAATAAGAAAAAGGTTTCAGATGATATAAGTGAGAATGTTTTAGGGTTTTGGGCGAACCACTCTGGGTTGCCCTTGTTGAGTGATGGGTTCTTGTACTAATTTCCAGCCTTGGGGCGCGCGAGGGGGATCAAATTCGCTTCTTTCGAGCTTAACATTTGTTTCCATTTTCGGAATGTCCCAGGTAACTTCGCTACCATTTGGTTGTTCAAACCATAATTGTCTGGGCATGAAGTTGGACCGATTAAAAACAATTCTTGCGCGTTGAAAATCAGCTTTGTCTGCTGGAAACCTTGGGCTGATATCCATGTAAATATACCATTGGTCTTCCTTGGTAAGCCTTATGTCATACCTGCGAAGTGCCTCTTCAGCCTTCATGCCAAATAATAAAGACATGAAACTATCTTCTGCGACCTGTCCTTGTTTGGGTTTGGGCATCTCAAATGCCCTTATTTCTTTAGCTTCAAACAAAACCTGATAGAGATAGTTGCCGGTGCAAAGAAACTTTTTGTCTAAATCGGCTTTGCCTTCCCTGCGCAATTCCAAACTTGCAAGATTCACGGTACTCGAGCCCGAGCCCAATTTCATGTATTTTGCAACACCTATGGAAGCAGAGGTGGTTTCAAAAGTTTTATCTTTTTCAATTAATTTAATGGTTGCTGCAAGAGTTTGAACCTTGAGCATTTCTTGTTCCCAGCGATTGAGGTATTGCTGGAGTTGTGCAGCAGAAGGAACCTGATTGGC
>CAXNFS010000196.1:0-6094 GCA_964201235.1 Gemmataceae bacterium
AGAACCGGCATCACTCCCGAATGTGGTGAAGTCATCTGGGCCTTTAAATTCCAGTTTTCTTTGGTATTTGCAGCATATAAGAGAGGATCACCAGTCAATTCGGTGCTACTGGCAGGATTAATGAAACTGCTTTCCATATCCCGCCCGAATCCAAATGGTGAACGGGCGTGGTCATAATGCCAACAATCATCCGGCCGGGATTCATAGGGATAAGGGCCAAACACCCCCGAAGACCCCCCAATTAATGGCCAGACCGCTGCCCCATTGGGAAACATAAAGCCAAAATCTTGACTACCGATAAAGTTGATGGCTAGAGCATTTTTGTAGTCCTTCGGTTGCATCGCTTTATGGGCCAGCAAAAAGGTGGATGAACTACCGTCCCCGGAGGTTACATGATTAAGGGATATATTGCCAGGCCTTGGAACAATACAGTATGGTGAGTCTTTCACTACTACGCCCCTGTAAATTATTGGCTGGTAGGCTGCGAATGTTGCAGTAGTGCCTGAATTAAATGTTAGATCCCAAGCACCAGCGTAATCAGTTATTCCCCGAATTGGTGATCGTTGCCTTGAGGGACATAGAAATTGTTTTACCGGTTTTCCCGCTGCTGGTCCTGTATTTTGGACCGCCTCATAGAGTGCGGCTTGCTCGAGGTAAGGTAGCATGGCTGTAAAGGCAGATGGCTTGCGGATATCGAAATCTGCAGGAAAACTTTCGAAAGAACTGTGGTAGGCATGAACAGCCAAGCCCATTTGCTTAAGGTTATTAGAGCACTGCATGCGATTGGCGGCTTCCCTGACTTTCTGCACTGCAGGTAACAGCAAGCCAATCAGGATAGCGATGATGGCGATCACCACCAGCAATTCGATCAAGGTAAAGGCTGCTTTTTTAATATGCAAAACAGGTTTTAAAATTTTTAAATACTCCGGCAAATAAAATATATCATCTATATGAGGATAATGAAGCTGGCTTAAAAACAACGATTTTTTGAGTTATTGTTTTTGCGCTACCGAAGCATCTAATTTCCAAATATTGGCACTAGTTTTAACCTCAAGGACTTTAGTAATTGGATATAAAATCGGATTGTTTCCAGTATAACCCGCAAGAATTGTTGCACGATACTTACCTGTAGGAGCCCCTTCTGCTTTAACCCCCTCCAAGTTGCATATAATCTTAAATGACCCGTCCTTCAATATTTGCCCATTTAAAATTATATTTGGGATATCTATTTCAGGAGTAATATTAACGATACCGGTTTCAAGGAGCTTTCCCTTTAAAGTTGCAGTGCCATTGACCGGATAAAGAATTGGGTGTTCTTTTACAGGCTGTGAACAACCTGCAAGATTTACTAAAGTAATTAAAATAATCAAACGCATTATTAATTCCTTGGATCAAAAGTTAAAAGTCTAGTCCGGGTACCATCCCATCTCGAGGGTCATTTATGGTTGCCCATGTTGTAGAACTGATGGTTTTGTTTATAAAACGTGCCGCACCATCGCCAAACCCCACCATGATGCCGCCAGTGTGGTTGGATTGAAGCCTAGTGCTATCACAGGAATTGAGAAAGTGCGGATTTACTTGAAACATTTTAGCTGGGGGGTACCCGGTAGTAACACTCCGATTCATACCAAGGTTAAACCCCGGTCTCCAACTACCGTTGGCATCTGCCCACAGATTACAAGTAGTACCCGGGCCGTTGACGGCACCTGAATTACCGCAAGTTCCAAATACTTCCCCAAAAAAAATAGTGTTGGCTGTACCATCTGAAATGGATTCTGGGAATAGGTTTTCCCCAGCGGGAGTTGGAATTGCGGAATTGCCAAAGACATAATAATTGCCGGCATAGCTTGAGTTGGCCCAGCTCCAGGCTGCGCCGTTTGGTGTTAGGCATAACCCACGGAGGTTTGAATTGTCACTTGGACAGAAATAAGCAGTAACCACTGCACCAATATTCCCTCCCCCTTCGGCCGAGGGAGACATCTTGTCAAAAAGGGTCTTTTGCTCAATATATGGAAGGAGAAAATGAAACATGGTGTAAACATGGGCGCCATATCGGCTGGTTGGCGGGGTAATGCAATAGGAATAGACAGGGTCAGCACAAGGGGCAGAAAGTGGGGGTAGCATTCCACGGTTATCATTTAACCCATGGATGGCCAGCACTAATTGTTTTAAATTATTTTGGCATTTCATTTTAGCAGCGGCTTCCCTTACCTTTTGCACTGCAGGTAATAGCAAGCCTATCAAAATGGCAATGATGGCTATCACTACCAGTAATTCAATCAAGGTAAAGGCTGCTTTTCTAATTTTGAATGACCGTTTAAACATTGAAAGACTCACCCCAGTTAAGTGGAAATTTCCCAGCTATATAGGGAATGATGAAGCGGGCTTAAAAAACGACAAGAATTTTAGAGATTGTTGAAAGATTCATTCTTTGCACTTCTAAGTAGATATCACCCCGCCTTATAACTTTCCTTTAACTTTCACCGATAAGACCTTAATGCTGTTCCGACTATTTAAGTCAGCAATACTTTTATTTTAATTGCAAATTGAAATCATTTATATTTATTAAAATTCAACTTAAATTTCTCTAATTGCCTTGCTTTGGATTCTTTGTTTATTCAACTTCCTAGAGTACGCCAAAATGTTATTCCATCCTGCGACCTTGCAATTTAAATATAACGGGGTCGATGGAGTAAGCGATGAACTGAACCGAACCATCACATAAAGCCATGTTCATACCACTAGAATGGGCACTGCCAAACCGATTGGAGTTGGCTACGGTGGGGGTGTCTTGAGCTGGGCCATTGGTATTGGTGTGGCGAAAAATATCATTATTAAAGCCGGTATACATGCATTCGTTATCACCTGGATCACCTCCAGTGCGATAATTATTAATGGTCATGTATTTTTCTCCCACAAAATAAGTGTTACTGGTGCCCCGAGTGATATCGCTAAATTTAATTTCAGAGCGAACAAAAACAACTCCCGTCAACAAGGGTATCTCTGTAACGCCATTCCAGAAAGAGGGCGTATCGCCTATCGCAAGACTGATAGGCATATAGATCGGGCTCAGTTCGCATTTATAATCCCCGGCACAGGCGGCATAGTCAGCTTTTGCAACCAATGCCATTGGGGTGTTGGTTCCATAATAATTACCAGGCCCATTTGGGAATGGCCCGCAATTTCTGCGAGTAGGGCAATTGTAAAGCCCAACGGTGGTTTCGCAGCGTTTAGCATTTCCAGCTTGATCTGCTATAGAACCCGAGGCTCCACCCAATTCAAATAAAGCTTTTTGTTCCACAAATGGTAGCATATTAAATACCCAACCACCGGGCTGATCTTTCCCTGTGCCTCTTCCACCTACTCCAACCCAATTATTACCCCAACCACCCGAGGGAAAGCGATTAAAGACATCGTGATGACCATGTAAACCCAGTGAAATTTGTTTTAAATTACTAGAGCACTGTATACGATTAGCAGCTTCGCGGACTTTCTGCACTGCAGGCAACAGCAACCCGATCAGGATGGCAATGATGGCGATCACCACCAGCAATTCAATCAAGGTAAAGGCTTTTCGTTTGTATTGATTCATTGCCCTTGATTTTTCCTTCTTTTTAGAATTAAACACACTTCCCTTTATCAATTTACTTTGATGGTAAACTCATTTGTTGTGGGTTTTACATGGTAAGTCGATTTCATTACAATCGGGCGAATTGCTATTTGTCCTTTTGCATCATTCTTTATGCTTGGTAAATCGATTATTACCTGATGTTCGCCTTCGACAGCCCCAGGTTTGATCTGCGCCTTTACACCATTGACAAAATGGGTTTCAAGGCGAAAACACCCATCATCATTTATTTTGCCAGTAGCAGGAAATTTTGAATCTACCTGGGGGGTAAATTGAATTATCCCCCCCGGCAACGGTTTTCCATTTTTATCCAGAACTTTACCTTCCACAGGAAATGTAACAGGCCCACTTTCCCCGCATCCTAATGTCATTCCAAGGAGAATCAGTCCAAAAATTTTGAATATTCTAGGCAATACTTTTATGCCCATGCAATGATCTCCATGCTTGAATTAAATCATAACTATTAAATAACCCATACTTAGAAATCCAATGGAACAGCTTGTCCGTCATCGGGTAGGGCAATCGCTGTTAAAATTAGTATGTTAGTTGAATTTGGAACGCTTCGCACACTGCCATCACCGAATACAAATTGACATATCCCGGGATGATAACTACCAAACCTTTCTGCGGGGCGAAAGGAATCGGTTGGACCATTGGCAAGGTAGCGGTCAATGACAGCTCCAACAACTTGCTTCCCCATCAAACGCGAAGTTTGCCAACTGTAATCATCCGAGAAAAAAGGGCCATCACCACCATTAGGTACGCCAACCGTCTGAGTAGAGATCCCAAAAGAATTAGGTTGGACATGCTTTTCACCGATCACTGCTGTATTACTAAGCCCATCTGGACATTTTGATAAACTGGTTCTTGATGTAACTCCTATAATCCGCAATGTGGTAAGGATAGGGCCATTCATGTCGTAACTGATGGTTTCATTAAATGTAATAATACCTCTTTTAAGCAAGCCTTCATCAAAAATAGTGCCCTGAATTCCTCCACCCACAGAGGCATAACTCCCAAGGGAACCTGGAATGTCATAAGTAGTTGCACCGGTAAAAACTCGCTTATTACCATCGATGCTCATTCCATCTGGGGATCTCTGGGAAGGACAATAATAATTCTTAACTTGAAGCTGGCGGGCAGAAATTTTTTGTGGTGAACCACCCAACCTGTAAAATACGCCTACTTGCGTGAAATCCCACTCTTTATAAGCGCTTTCTTGTTCGAGAAAAGGAAGAAGGTAAACAGGCCAAGATGGATTCCCACATCCAGTGGTTATGTTGGGGGGTAAATTATTATTGCTATTGTCATAATTATGCAGTGCCAGTCCAATCTGTTTGAGATTATTAGAGCATTGCATTCTAGCAGCAGCCTCGCGCACTTTCTGCACAGCAGGCAATAGCAAGCCAATCAGGATGGCGATGATGGCTATTACCACCAGCAATTCAATCAAGGTAAAGGCTTTTCTAATTCTCAATGACCGTTTAAACATTGAAAGACTCACCCCAGTTAAGTGGAAATATTCGGTTATATGGGAATAAGAACAATGAGAATAAAAACGACAAGAATTATTGAACTATTTTTATTAGTCAAATTTAAAGAATTAAAGAGTTTTATAACTAGGATTTAAATTGAAGCTGCAAGAAACGGATTGAATATTTTTAATACGTTTACTATTCCTGTTCTAGAAGGCGTTCGCAGTCCAATGATCGTTGCCGAGGTTGGCTCTTATAAGCCACATCCCAAAGCTTTTGCCTGCTTCCAAGTCTAATAGTTATTAGCTTATGGCGAAAAAGGGTTTGTAGGCGATTTCTCGCAGGGAGGCATCGAATCTTACTATTTCCGCTCGGAAAACACTCTAAAACTTCACTTTTCAGCACAGCGTATTGATTCAGAAGAGTTATGAACCAATTTCGCTGGCGTTAATACCAAGTAATACTTCAATTCTGCTGATTCCAAGCGTTTTGGGTTATGAGGTTTCCACTGATCGTGAGGACGATCCATGCGAAAATCACAGTTTAGACTACAAAAAAAGATTCTTCTGGCAAAGAACTTCCGCATAAGATATTAATTAAGTATGGCGATAAGGAATATGCCTCTTTTAAAGTAGATGGCTGGAAGCTGGAATATCAATTTAATTCTGACGCCTAACAGAAACGATATTTGTAATGCTCACAAATACCCTTCAAAAATCTAGACGAGCTTTTACTTTAATAGAATTATTGGTCGTCATTGCGATCATCGCAATCTTGATTGGGTTATTGTTGCCTGCGATTCAAAAAGTGCGGGAGACTGCCGCCCGCATGACTTGCGCCAACAACATGAAACAACTGGCGCTTGCCACTTTAAACTTTGAAGTTACTTTTCGAAAACTTCCGCTGGGGAAACATGGTACCGCTTCTACAGCGCAAGCCACCGCAATAGGCACTCAAGCCGGTGTGCTTGTGCAACTTCTACCTTACATCG
>CAXNFS010000197.1:0-6040 GCA_964201235.1 Gemmataceae bacterium
GGCCTGATGCGTGGCTTAAATGATGGCCGTTACAAATTAATTGTAAACATCGCAGTCAACAAAACCCAGTTGTTTGACCTGCAAAGTGACCCTGATGAAATGAAGGATCTTGCAGATGATGCAAGCCAAAAGCCTAGGCTTGATGCAATGCTTGCGAAACTGAAAACATCACAGGAAAACTGGGCGGATAAGCAGGAATTGAAATCAGAGAAGCCCCTGCCCTTGAAGATCGACCTTTCCAAAACCCCCGAAGAAAAGGGCAAAGGGAAGAAGAAGTCGTAGGATTACACCGCATTAAACCAGGTGAATAGGTTAAGTAAATTTTACAAAGGAATAAAATGCGAATTAATAATGGTTGGACTCGGGATCAACTGTTAATTGCATTTAACTTATATTGTCAACTACCGTTTGGGAAATTACATAAGAGCAACCCTGACATTATTAAATACGCAAAAATTATAGGCAGAACCCCCTCAGCCTTAGGAATGAAACTCTGCAATATTGCAAGCCTTGATCCCGCAATAACATCAACTGGTCGAAATGGTTTAAAAGGTGCATCAAATGCTGATAAAGCCATGTGGGCTGAAATGCAAAAAGACTGGAAGTCTTTTGTCATCGAAATGCAAAACGCAATTGCTACATTCAAAACACCTGAAATAGCATTAGCGGTTGGTGAACTTCCTGAAGATGAAAATCCAATTGATTATACAGGCATCAATAAAACATCTTTAATTAAGACTCGAATAGGGCAAAGCTTTTTTCGCCATTCTGTACTTAGCGCCTACGATTATCAATGCTGCATAACTGGTATCGCAGATACAAGATTATTAGTTGCAAGCCACATCGTGCCATGGCGAACTGATGAGGCCAACCGCCTTAATCCTAAAAATGGCCTTTGCCTTTCCATGTTACATGACAAGGCTTTTGATATAGGCATTTTAACTATACTGGACGATTTAACTATCAAGGTTTCAAAAAAATGCTTTAACCACCCCAATCCTTTTTTCAATTCCGCTATTTTAGCATATGATGGTAAATTGATCCATAAACCAAGAAAATTTGAACCTGATAGAAAATTCCTAGAATATCACCGAATAAAAGTCTTTGAAAAAAGAGGCTCAGAATGAATATAAAATTTGAATACCTTTATAGAGATACAGGTAATTACAAAAACTGGGGAGAAGTGGTTTTTTTCAATCCCAACAATCTCAAAGTCGAACTTATCACTTCAATGGCAGAAAAAGCTCTCATTGATAAATCTTTTTTTGTAGCAGACAGTATGAGTATCCCAGATTTACATTTCGAAGAATACAATCCACAATTAGATCATGACTGGCACGAATTTCACGCATTTACGTCTACCGAAGAAGCACCAAATGATTTACTTAATCGAAACATCGAAGATTTTATTAAATCACTTCAATCCGCTTATCATGCGCAATTTTCAAATTAACGGCTAATCAAAGCTAAGAAGAATGGTTAGTCATTTTGGCAAAGGCAGAAATCCAAAGAATCAGTCAGCCAAGAATAGGCCCCTTCGACAAGCTCAGGGACCGGGTTAAATCCCGGTAAAGCTAATCTCCTTGAATAAGCTCCTTTTACCCCAACCGCAGCATCAAACCAGGCCGGTGAGGGTGCCCGTGGCGTCTGCAAATTTATTGGTTTCAACGCCCATCTTTTGCAGCATCGTCAGCAATACATTCGACAAAGGCGGATGCTTATCCGCATCAAATGCAAGATGCTTGCCATGCTTGAATCCAAGCTTCGCACCCCCAGCCATCAAGGTCGGAATATTCTTGGGCGAATGTTCGCCACCCTTACCGGAATTCATGCCAGAGCCATAAAGAATCATGGTGCGATCAAGCATGTTGGAATCAGCTTCAGCAGTGGATTTAAGCATGCCCATAAAGCGAGCTAGGCGAGAAAGATGAAACTTATCGATGGTGGCAAGCTTGGAGAGCATCCCTGCATCGCCGCCGTGATGGGAAAGTTCATGATGGTTTTCACCTCCGCCACCATGTCCACCCGCTTCTCTTGACCATTCAAAAGTAATGACTCTCGTAGCATCGGTAATAAAAGTCAGGTAGGCCACTTCGAGCATGACATCAAGCCACATGGGTCGATCATGGGCATTGCCGGGCTGGCTGCCAAGCTGAAGGCCGGTTTCAGGGACATTGGGTTTGGGTACATCAACCCAGCCTTGAAGTCTGCCGACTTGTTTTTCGGTCTGCCTGACACTCGAAAGATACTCATCAAGTTTACGGCGATCATTGGCACCAAGGTTTTTATCAAGGGCCTTGGATTCGGAGGCGATATCATCAAGGATGGATTTGCGTTCTGCATAGCGTTTTAGTGTTGCAGCGCGATCACCCGCCGAATCAGGAACGAAGAGCCGTTCGAAAAGTCTGCGAGGGGAATTTTCCGCAGGAAGTGGTGAGCCATTGATATCAAATGAAAGTGTATGGCTATGGCCCGAGCCACCAGTACCAGACATATCAGATAGTTGAAGTGAAGGAAAACGAGTTTGCTTGCCGTGCAGTTCTGCAGCGAGTTGGTCTGCAGAAATGGAGTTCGAATAATCAGCACCAGGCTTGGCTTTAAGATTGGCAGCGGTAAGCCAAGTATCTGCGCCACTATGCCCACCCTGGCTATTGGGATGGCCCATTCCAGAAAGCACGGTGAAATCTGAACGGTGCTCTTTCATCACTTCTAATGTGGGTGAAAAAGTATACTTATCGCCCGAGGTTGCAGGCACCCATTCAATAATGTTCACACCATTGGGAATGTAGCAGCAAATCATCCTTGGATGTGGTGCAGCAGATTTGTCCCAAGGTTTGAAAGTGGAGGGCGCTGCAGAAATTGAAGGCGTCATTGCTTCAAGCAATGGCAGGGTGAGTGCAGCACCTGCGGCCCTAAGCACATGACGGCGGGATAACGAACGGTGAAAAAAGGAAGGCATGATTCTAATCTCCGATGAAATTCACAATGACTTATTTCGTCGCAAACGCTTCGCTTGCAACAATAAAGTTCGTTAGCGACTTAAGTGTATATTTATTCTGCTTCATATCAGCGATGGCAGCCTTGACTGCGGGTTGATCAGAAAGCCCCAGTTCCCGCCCATAAGCATATGTCATGAGCTTACTTGCCAAACAACCAAGGAACAAGTCTTCTTTGGCGAGTATTGCATCTTGCAATCCAGCAACGCCAGAAATTTCGGTACCATCGGGCATGATGGAAGAAGAATCAATAACGGGGTCATTTTTACCGACTCTGCCCTTGTAACCAAACCCCTCCTGATCACGCCATTCACCCGCGGCATTAAAATTCTCTAAAGCAAAACCGAGAGGGTCGATTTTATTATGGCACCGGGCACATTGATCCAACTGCCGATGAATTTCAAGCCTCTTTCGCACCGTGGCTTTATCGATGCCCGGCACCTTCGGTGCGATCTCGCCAGCATTGGCCACGGGTAGGCCGGGGTCAATTCCCATCAGGTTTTTTAAAACCCAAGTGCCCCGCTTAACAGGAGAAGTACGAGTGCCATTAGAGGTTGTGGTAAGAATTGATGCTTGAGTAACAATGCCACCGCGATGTGCAGAAGGGGGAACGGCAACCTTGCGGAACTGATCGCCTTTAACGCCATTGATGTTGTAAAAGCGCGCAAGCCTTTCGTTGATGACCACAAAGTCGGACTTGATAAGATTTCTTGCATCGAGATCATTGAGCAAAATTTCGCGGAAGAAGGATTCCGATTCTGCAACGATGGAAAGTTCGAGATGGCGATCATATTGCGGATAAAGATCACTTGCAGGTGGGTTGTTACCGACATCGCGAAGGCCAAGCCATTGGCCTGCAAAATTACGAACCAATGCCTCAGCCTTAGGGCTCTTTAGCATGCGATCTACTTGCTGTGCAAGAATAAGCTTTTCACGAATCTTGCCTGAATCTGCAAGCTTTGAAAGCTCTTCATCAGGCATGTTAGACCAAAGAAAATAACTCAGCCTGCTTGCAAGTTGATGGCTGGTAAGGGGTGTTGCTTTATCTAAGGCGCTATTGCTTTGGGGCTCTGCAAGGAAAAGAAAATTGGGAGAAGCCATCACTGCAATAAGAGGCAGCTTGATCGCTTCGATAAAGGTTTTTTCTTTTCGGGCAGAAGAGTAAAGAGAAAGTTTCGCATCAATTTCCGTAGGCGAAATAGGCCTACGATAGGCATTACGCATGAAGCGGGCAAGCACTTCCCGAGCGTATTCTTGTTCATTGGTAGCCTTGTTAGGCGAGTCAAACAAAATGCGTGAATGTGTTTGGGGAGGCCAAGATTCATAGATCGGCCCTTCGATTTCGAACCAATCAATTAGAAGCTCTGGGCGGGCGAAGGTGTCTCTGTTTTGCATCCAAAAGTTTTCAAGCGCAGAGGGAATGGTGTAAGCATAATCAAAAAAGATACCTGCGGATTCGGTGGTGAAGCGAATATTGAACTCATGGGTTTTAGGTTGATCAATAGAGCCGGGGACATCGAACTCTGCCATCACTTTGGGGGTTGGCCCAAGTTGCTGGCTGAACTTGATACGGGCGGGGCCATAATCATAACGCCTATCTTCCTCGAAATGTTTCATGTCGTTTTCAAAGGCTTGCAGATGCCATTTGGCACGCTCGGGTTGCTTGGCATCTTGCTCTTCTTGGCGCTTTTTAAGAATCTTTGATGCGGTTTCTACAACCTTGGCCCGGTTGGGAATGCGAGTAGCTGCATGAACACGAACCGTATAAATGCCTGCGGTGGGAACGCGAAAATCACGGGCATGCACCGAACCAGCAGCATGATGCATTACAACCCATGCCCCTTCCTGAAGATTTTGTCCGCCATTGACCAGCGGATTATTCTTGGGATCTAGGCGCTTGCGTACGCGGTCATTGGAATTGATAGTGGGCTCGAAATGCCATTTGATCATTTTGGGTTGCTCGCCCTCGACCAATGCGCGGTCAAGGATTTGCTGGGCAGCCCCCAGATACATTTCCAGATGAAGGGGCGAAAGTGTCAGCGCGCCACCATTGTTATCGAACCCTGCTGCAGGTGGATCCTGAGGAAACACTGAAGGATCAAAATCAACGCCTACAAGATCTGCAATGGTGTTTTTGTATTCACTGCGATTAAGCCTTCGCAAAATCGGCGACCTCTCGCGCTTGACCAACTCCGCAGCAACAGCTTGCTCAGTGATCCAATCAATGACGGATGCAACAGCCTTGGTGTCGGGTTGTTTTTCTTTTTTCGGGGGCATCTCGTGGCTGTTAAGGACATTAACCACTTCCCGCCATTTGGATCGGGTTGCTGGGTCGGAAAAATCAATCGATAAAAGTTTGGGATCGGTGGCGAAGCTTCCTTTGGGTTTTTCGCCCGTATGGCACTGGTTGCAATGTGATTTAAAAAAGGGGGCCAAAACCCGGTCATACCCGGATTGATCACCTGCAGCCACTAACTCAGAAGTATCTGCACGCATCAAAAGTGTAATAATCGTTAAAATGCTAAATAGGCAAAAGCGCATGGCTAAGAAAATCTCCAGAGGAGGTGTCACTTTTCTCACATAAATTCGATAAATACATAGATAATTGTAGCATGATAATTATCTTAAAAAACATGCAAACCATCAATATTCCGCTGGTGCTTTGAATCAAGCTCAGTTAAAATTATAATTAACTGCCTAGGGTCCTGCTTCTTTATTCCAACCAGACAGATTCATGAACACAAAAACTATTCAAAACACGCTCAAGATTTCCATGATTGTTTTAGTGGGCCTGTTTTCCATGCCTTTGGTGTCCAAAGGTGAAGAAAAGATGCTTCCACCTGAAACAACCATCGAGAAGGCAATCGACTATTACATCGAAGCCTCGTGGAAGGAAAAGAAGCTGAAGCCCGCAGTTGCAGCTGATGATACTGTTTGGCTTAGGCGAGTCAGCCTGGATCTTGCAGGTAGAATCCCAACCGCCTCTGAAGCCAAAGCCTTTGCTGAAGATAAAGATCCCACCAAGAAACAAAAAACAATCGAAA
>CAXNFS010000198.1:0-6039 GCA_964201235.1 Gemmataceae bacterium
CAACTTAAACGCACCCGGGTTTCCCGTTCCCGCTTAAAACCATTTCTCTTCAATCGAGGTAATGGCATGGAGTATCTGCAAGGTTTTTATCGACGTAACGAAAGTGTCAACTTTAACGATTGCATCAAAGATTCGTGTTTTAAGTTTTAACCATGTGAAGATGGGGGCTATAATGTCGAATAGGTAGGTTTAATTTCGATGTTTTACCCTGGTTGAACCCAATGAACCATTTATTGTTAAAGTTTCAAGACACACAAAATCAGATCAGGGAGCTGGGATCTTTTGGCCCTGCCCCCATTCTTATGGTTTTTCTCAGGCATTTGGGCTGAGTGCTTTGCAGAGCCCACCTGGGCGATATCCGTGATCAATACCCATTGTTCAAAGATATTGATGCGACAGTTGTCGCAATCACTTTTTCTTCACCCGCCGAGGCGTCTAAACTCGCTCAAGAGTTGAATTTGCCATTCCCCTTGGTAAGTGATTCTCAAAAAGAAGCATACAAGGTGTTCGAATTGGGCTCTGCCCAGTGGAAGGATTTTCTGTTACCTAAAGTGCTGTGGAAGTTTATGGGAAGAATATTAACAGGATGGTTACCATCCTTGGGATATTCCAAGGATGACTTATTTCAATTGGGTGGGGACTTCGTAGTGGATGCAAAAGGTGAAGTGGTATTTGCGTTTAAATCGTCATCGCCTGCCGACAGGCCAACGATCCAGTTTTTGCTGGATCAATTGCAAAAGGCTCGGTCTGGAGATAATTAATCATCATTTTCATCGTCAATGATTTCGATGCCATGCTCTTCGAGCAGGGTCAATAATTTGTCGAGTCGTTCGGGGTCGGATTTTTCTTTGGTAACAGCATTAAACACTTGCTGAAAAGTAACAAATCCTTTGCTTTCACCAATTTCAAGCAAACTCTTGAGCGTTTCTTGCGTGGTACTCATTGCCAACTCCATTTGGAAACGGATTTCGACCTTTAAAATCCATTCAATTATTGTAACTGCAATCAAGTGATTGTGCTAGTGTCATAACTTAAATTACTTAAAATCATTAAGATTTTGTGGTGGCTATAGCTTGAAGTGTTCTCGAAGTAATCACGGATGGAAGAATGAAAAACGCAAATCATAGCCCCATTTGTAAAACTTTTTTGTTTCTTGCTTCGTCTTATGAGTGTGAACCATGAAGCCCCCTAACATCACCGAGGATGGAAGTGTTCCATTGAAGTTGGATACTAATCAATCCAATAGCGAGCGGTTATTGGCGACCTTTAATCAAATAAGGGACGAGTTGACCAGTACCCTGTGGTTTATTCTTGGGAATAAAGATGATGCCCAAGATATTGCCCAAGATGCGTTTCTACGGTGTTGGAAAAAACAAGATGCCCTGCCTGATGTGCTAAATCTAAAAGCGTGGATTTTCAAAGTGGCAATCAATGCCGCCAAGGATCTGCGTAAAAGTGCATGGAAGCGAAAAACACGAACAATGCCCGAAGAGGATGTCATGATGTATAAAAGTGCTGTATCCCCATTGGAATCGCTCCAAGAAAACGAAATGGTCGCGCAATTGCGCACCGCCCTAATGGATCTCCGCCCTGAAGAAAAAGAAGTTTTTCTACTCAGGCAAAATGCTGAAATGACCTATGAGCAAATTGCTGAAACTGCAAACCGGCCCGTAGGCACTATTAAAACGCAGATGCGATCTGCGCTGCAAAAACTAAAGGTGGCTCTTTCCTGATTTTTAATTCTTATTAGCGGTCAACAAATTATTTGCCGGAGATTTCTAAAATGTGGAACTGTAGTAATACCGAAGATAAACTGTTCGAATATCTTTATGGCTTGCTGGATGATCAGGATCAATCCTTGCTTTCTTCCCATTGCGCAGAGTGCGTGGCATGTGGCGAAAAGCTAAAGAAGGCCTTGTCGCAAAAAGAGATTTTGGTGAAAGCTTCGAAGGCCCAGTTCCCAGAAGTTAAATTTACTGCACCTAAAGATGTTGCAAAAGAATTACAGCAGGCAAAAATACTTCAGTACGGAGCATCTGCGGTGCCCGGAATGCAGAATGCCCGGATCTGGATGTGGGCGGTTGCTTCGGTGCTTACGCTTGGTATTGGCATACCTGCAGGCATTGGTATTTATGATTTCATAGGGAATTCCACTATTGTCGAGCATCAACAGCAATATGTTGCCAGAGTTCAATCCAACTTTAATGTAAAAGCCAAAGCCGTAGTGCAATTGCAGAATGAAGGTATGACCAAGGCAAATCAAGCCATTGAAGAAGTTCAAAAGAAGCAACTTAAAGTATTGGTAACAGGGCCTGCGACCTTGCAGCCTGGGGCGCCCAACAGCTATCAGATTCTTACGCAGGATAATTTAAGTAGGCCAGTCGAGGCGCGGGTTGAAGCTTTCGTTGAAGATAAAGCAAATCCCGGCACCAGATTTCCTGTTGCATCCCAGCTTACAAGGCAGGGTCAATTACAGATTGTTGTACCCCCAGATTTGCCACTTAGGGCTGGGAGTAATCCCACGCTTATCGTTTCGGCAAAAAGGGAATCAGGCGCACAGCTTGAAATCAAGGAGGGCTTGCAGCTTGCTTCGGCTGTTTATGTTGCGCATCTTTCAACTGATAAACCGATGTATCAGCCAGGCGAAACCGTTTATTTTCGTGCTTTAGTTTTAGAGCGCTTCAGCTTAAGGCCGCCCCACGAAGATTTTGCGCTCAACTTTGTTTTAACAACCCCCACACAGGAACAAAAAGTTGTTGGGCAGGGTGGTGGTGGCATTTCGCGCTCCGATAAACCAGCAGAGTTAATCAAAGGCCCTGATGGCAAACCTTTGAAAGGTGTTGGTGCAGGTGCATTCTTGATTGACCCGACGGCGCCTGGTGGTGAATATATTCTTACGGTCAAGGATCAATCTGGCCGGTTCCCTGATCAGGTTCGTAAATTCATTATTAACAGATATCAAAAATCAAATATTAACAAAGAGCTTGATTTTAATCGTAGCTCTTATGGGCCGGGCGATGAAGTTGTCGCCAATTGCAAGGCTGCTTCCTCTGATGGAAAACCGCTTTCCGACAAACCTGTATTAGCCTCCATTAATCTGGATGGGGTGCAGATTGGTGCTGATGGGAATCCGAATCCTAGCCAAGTTCGTTTTCAGACGGACTCCTTTGGTCGGGTGGTTTTAAAGTTCAAGCTTCCCAAAGATATTCAGAAGGGCCAGGCTAGTATTTCTGTGGTGTTTGATGATGGTGGTAATACTGAGACCTTGGTGAAGCCTGTCCCTGTTGTTGTTAACAAATTGGACATGGAGTTTTTTCCTGAGGGTGGTGACTTGATTCAAGGAATTAAAAGCAGAATCTATTTTCAGGCTAGAACACCTTTGGGCAAGCCAGCAGATGTAGTTGCTTCTGTTTTCGAAAACGGGGTTGAGATTTTGAATCAAGTTAAAACCCTGACCGATGAAAAAGAACCCGGTATAAATCAGGGGTTAGGAAAGTTTGAGCTAACCCCGAAAAAAGATGCTAGTTATGAAGTTAAAATCACCAGTCCGATAGGTATGGCGGGTAGCTTTAAATTACCTGCTATTAAAGATTCAGGAACTGTTTTGCGTGTGGTCGATAACATTGTAAGGCCCGGTCAACCCCTTAAGGTTGAAGTGAATTCAACCATTAAATCCAGGCTGATGGTGGGCGTGTATTGCAGGGGGCGGTTGTTGGAATCCATCTATTTAGATCAAGGCAAGACTTCTGCAAATATTAATCTTTCTGATCCGATTGGCGGAGTTTGCAGGGTGACTGTTTTTGAAGAACGCCTTGCAGTTCCGGGCACTAGAACGCTTATTCCTGTTGCAGAAAGGCTCTTTTTTAGAAGCCCTGCGGAATCACTCAGAATTAAGTTACTCCCTGATCAAGCCAGTTATGTTCCAGGCCAGAAGGTAAAATTAAAAATCGAGACCTCTGATGAACTTAGCAAATTGGCCTCTTCAATAATCATGCTTGGTGTTGTGGATCGTAGTGTGCTAACTATGGCGGACGAAAAAACCGCACGCACAATGCCTACCCATTTTCTTCTTACCACTGAAATTCGCAAATCGCAGGATCTTGAATACACCGATGTTTTGCTAGGCGAGCATCCAAGGGCAACCGAGGCCTTAGATTTGTTACTTGGTTCGCAGGGTTGGCGCCGCTTTGCTGAACAGGACCCTTCGAAATTTCGACAAATGCACAAGGAAGAAGCGGATAATTTACTTGTTACCATTGGCCAGTCTTCCACCCAATCTAAAGACCTTGCAATGGAACCCGTGGACAAGATTTTTACCGAGTATCAGAAAAAAATAAACGATGCACAGGCTGAAGCTGATAAGGCGCTAGAAGCCAAGAACGCATCAGAGCCTTCGCCTGCGGTGTTACTTGCGATTAGCAAATTAAATGCTTGGAATAGCTTCTTTGAAAACTTGAAGGAAAACCTTTTTAAAATGGTTGGTGCTTTGATCCTTTTGCTTGCTGCTGGCCTTGGAATTAATGGCTTGATTTATAGTAGAAAAGGCAGAATTGCTCTTGGGCTTGGCTTTAGTTTGATGGGCCTTGCATTGATGCTTTCCCCTTTGGGAATGATTAAAGATGGCGGGCAATTTGCAATGAAAAACGCTGCGCCAATGGCCATGGAAGAGCGGGCCATGCCTGTTGCTGCAATGAAGATGGAAATGCTAAGAGATGAGATCAAAGAGATGGCAGCCATGCCTTTGCCTTTAGCTATGCAGGCCAATAATTTTGTGGGCGGTTTAAATGATCAAAATCAAGCGCCTGGCATTGCTGGGAATTTCGGAGCTAAGCCTGGAATGATGGCTGCGAAAAATCGTAATTTGAATGAGGATCAAAAAGGCTTTAACCTCAACCGATTAGAGGAAGGGCGCGGTGTTCAGAATCAAGATCGGCGCAACATTAATCAGGAACAGCAACGGGCTCCCCAAGCTGGTATGTTCATGAAGAAGGCGCTGCAGGAGGACAAGCAAAACGGGTTTGCAAGGCCAGCAGGTGCGGCGGCAGCCCCAATGCGACAATTACGCGCGCAAGTGCTGATGTCGCCCATGGTGATTCGTGAATTTGCCCATGAAAGAACGCAAGGCGAAAGGCCCGAGCTTCGCACTGATTTCTCTGAAACCCTTTGTTGGAAACCTTTCATCATCACTGAAAATGGTAAAGCAGAAGCTGTTTTTGACTTAAGTGATTCCGTAACCAGTTTTACCGCGACTGCTTTTGCTCACACCTTGGATGGCAGACTTGGATCTGCAAAGATCGTTTTGGAATCTCGCCTTCCACTTGTGTTGCAACCCAAGATCCCTTTGGAAATCTCGGCGGGTGATGAGGTGATCATCCCTCTTGCAATCACCAGTAATTTTTCTGAAAAGAGAACTGCAAACATTAACCTCGAACGATTCGAAGGGTTCAAGCTTTTGCAGGGTCAGGAGAACTTGACTCTTGAACTCCAGCCCAATCAAACTGTGAGAAAGCTTTACAAATTCAAGCCTGAGATCGTGGATGGCGAGATCGCCCTTGGGTTTAATGGCAAAGTGCAGGGGTTTGCTCAAGATGCCATCAGGCAGACCATCAAGATTTCATCTTCTGGGTTTCCTGTAGCGGATGCTTATTCCGATACTCTTGAAGGCACGATGGTTTCGAAAATCAAATTGCCCGAATCAATTATTCCAGGAACTTTGAAGGTAAGTGCAAGGGTTTATCCATCGGTGCTTGCGGATCTTCAGAAGGGTTTGGAGGGAATGTTGAGAGAGCCCCATGGATGTTTTGAGCAAACCTCGACCACCAATTATCCGAATCTTCTGGTGTTGGATTATTTGCGAGAGAGCAATCAGAATAATCCTGAGATTGAAAAACGGGCTTTGACTCTTCTTGAAAATGGGTACGCAAAACTCACTGCGTTTGAGTGCATGAATGCCCAGAACAAGAAGCAGGGGTACGAATGGTTTGGTGGCACTGCGCCTGCCCATGAAGCTTTGACTGCTTATGGATTATTACAGTTTCG
>CAXNFS010000199.1:0-6032 GCA_964201235.1 Gemmataceae bacterium
TTAAAGCGATGGATCTCGCCAAGGGATTGAAGGCAAACAAAATGGATTCAGATGTGGTTTGGAATAAAGTCATCGAATCGATAAGGGATTCACATCGCCATATTGCAACTTGTTATGAATTGGATCTGAAAAACAATTTCACCGAACCCACCGAGGAAAGCAGAAAGTTTGTCACAGAACGCTGTAGGATGGGGGTTCAATTGACTATGGATATTTGGTATAGCGCCTGGCATAAAAGTGCAACCATGCCTAAGCCATATTAAAAAAAAGAACCCCCAAGGGAGTTGGGGGTTCTTTTCGCCCAAGAATAAACTCCAAGGGAGTTGAAGGTTATTCTCGGGCAGGGGGGTACAACTAAAAAGTAATTTCCATGCCAAGGGTGATCCCTTGCATCCAAAGGTCGGTGCTGTTGAAGCTGAAGGTGGGTTGCCCATTTCCAACATTAAGGTCGATGGTAGAACCCGGCCTCGAAACACTTGACCAATAAATAATGTTGTAACCAACATATCCTTTGACACAATCTCTGAAGGCATAGCCTACATTCACACCCAACTCTGGTACAAAAGTAAACTTCTCTTTCGAGTACTGCCCGATGTTGGAATCTGCAGCCAAGAATCCCGTAGGGGCGGTGGAAGAAACATTGCCCGTGGTGGAAGTAGTGATCCCAGTAATATTTACTGATTGTTGGGTGCCACCTATCGCAAGTTTAGGCAAAGCATTAACGAACCATTTGTCCTTGCGCAATTCGATGCTTGCACCTACCTGGCCGCCGTAAAAATCACTCGTGGTTTTAAAATTATCGGTAGAACTAGAAATAACTGGTCCGGGTAAAGGACTAAAAGAACTTCCGGTGATATCGAGGCTTTCTTTTAATCCAAGGTATCTGAAGCCGAACAACCCATCTACCGACATTGAAACGCCACTGATGAAGTTGTGCCTAAGGTTTCCTTCTGCGCCCCAAAGTTTACTGTCGAATCGGGAAGAAAAAGATCCCGCATTAGTTGTAGGCGAAGAAAGAACCAAAGCTGATTGACTTCCAGTAGTTGCGTTGGTGAAAGGCCTTGCAAGTAAAGGTGCGCCTGGCGAAGAAAGACCGATTTGATCCACCTGGGTTTCTAAAAACAGGAAGTTCGCTTCGAATGCGAGGTTGTGTTCTCTGGATAGCCAGTAAATCATGTCGAACCTTGCGCCACTTCGTAAATCTCCTCCGTAGGAGGTGTCGCCGAAGAGAATGTTCGTTCCTGGTGCATTAAGAATACCAGTTGTTCCCGTAGTAGAAAGAGGCGCAACTTTGTCGCCTTTCATCCACCAAAGAAGGTACTCAGCACTAAATGAGAAGCGTTCGGAATCTGCAGGAGGCCTTGGTATTTCCAAAAGGGGCTCGACTTCGCCTTCCTTTGGAATTGCTTCCTTGCCGACATCGAGGACAATTTTTTTTGCCTCTTGTGGCGCTTTTAAATCAGTAGGTAATTTGGTAGGAAGTTCATCTGCAATCAATGCTGATGAACTTACCCCCAATGACAATGCCAATACGAAACTCCATTGCTTGCGCATGGAAAGATCCTCCCTTAAAGCCAGACCATCATCCTTGATGGTATGTTGAATTTGAACCCTGCCTGTCAGATTCCCCCCGGAACCAGACAAGGTTTTATGTCTACTTTTTATTTCGACTTTGTTGTTCCGATGAAATCATCTGAAAAGATGATAGGCCTTGTAGGAATTATGCCGGGCGAGCAATTAATCCGTTGATCCACTAGAAAAGGCATGGTCGCTAATTCAGTTAAAAGTGTAATGTTCGGCAAAGTTTGCCAAGTTTGTAGCATAATAGGTGACTTTGCCGATTATGCAGGGTATATTGAACCCCCTTGCCAGTAATTTAAGGAAGAAATGAGCTTATGGAACCGAATAATCCTCTCAACCCATTAGACCCTAAACAGGTGAAGACAGCATTCAAGTCGTTCAAAAAGCGCCTGAAACTTACCCAATTGGATGAAGATTCGAAGCTGGGTCGGTCCCCGATGACGGGAGGCAGTCATTCTTCCATCGTTGCGATCCAACCCCCATCCGAGTTTTCACATGAAATCTGGCAGGAGTTGGTCAAGCAGGGAAAATTGAAACCCGCGGGCAGGGGTATGTATGAATTAGTCAAAGAACTTTAACTCAAAGGTCTATCATGAAAAAGTCCATTTGGTCTCTATCGGTTGCAGGTGCTTTGTTTATTTCTCAGGCCCATGCTGAATCTTGGACAAGCTTTCGCGGCCCTACAGGCGATGGCCATGTTAAAGGCGAAAAACTTCCCGACTCCTTCAAGCCGGGTCAAGAATTGTGGAAGCAAGCCATTCCCGGTAAAGGCTGGTCCACCCCTGCAGTTGTTGCAGGAAAAATCTTTCTTACCACTGCAATCCCCAGTGGAGAAGGCGCAATGGTGAATCAATCCCTTGAAGCCATGTGCCTTAATGCCAGCGATGGTAAGGTTGTCTGGAAAACTCCCATCTTCGAACAAAAGGCCGAGACCGCACCTAAAATCCATGGCAAAAATAGCCATGCCAGCCCTTCTCCCATTTGGCATGAAAACAAGATTTATGTTCACTTTGGCCATATGGGTACAGCTTGCCTCGATGAACAAGGCAAGATTCTTTGGAAAGTTCCTGGGTTATATACCAAGCCAGTGCATGGCAATGGTGGCTCGCCCATTCTTGTTGATGACATGCTGATTTTTAGTTGTGATGGAACCGATGCCCAAAAGGTTGTTGCGATTAAAACCAAAGATGGCTCGTTGGCTTGGAGCACTGATAGGCAGGCGAGTCCAACTAAGCCTTTCTCGTTTTCGACCCCCGAGCTTATCGAAGTGAATGGCCAGAAAATGGTTATTAGCCCTGCAAGTGACGTGGTGGGCGCTTATGATCCGAAAACAGGCAAGGAAATCTGGCGTGTTAAATATAAAGGGTACTCAGTTATACCTAAACCCTTGTTTGCCAATGGTTTGGTTTTTATATCCACCAGCTATGACCGCCCTGTGCTCTATGCCATCAAACCTGATGGTAAAGGCGATGTAACCGAAACGCATGTTGCCTGGAAGCTTGAGAAAAACATTCCCCATACTCCATGCCTTATTGCAGAAGGCCCTGATTTATTCATGGTTGCAGATAACGGCATGGCTAGTTGCGTGGAAGCTGCAACGGGTAAAGTTCATTGGGGCCCCGAGCGTATTGATGGCGCTTACTCTGCTTCCCCGGTGATTTCTGATGGTAAGATTTATTTTCAGAATGAAGAAGGTAAAACCACTGTGGTTAAGGCAGCAAGAACTTTCCAGAAAATCGCAACCTCGGATATGGGTGAAAGAACCCTTGCTTCTTTTGCAGTTGCAGATGGCAAGTTGTTTGTAAGAACGGAAAAGAGTTTATTTGCGTTCAGCCTTAAAAGCCTGGCTTCAAGATAGTCTTTTCTTCAAATAAAAAAAGGAGCGTGGGATTAGTCCCAAGCTCCTTTTTGTTTTAACTCATACCACTAGCTCTTTTTTACAAGGATATAATCCTTGGAGCCATCGGGTGTTTGAACCTGAAACAAAACGCCTTCATCATAATTGGCCTTATCGGTTAGGGGCTTTACTTCAGAAGAAGATTTGACTTCCTTCTTATCAACTTTCATTATTACCATGCCAACTCGCAAGCCTGCCTTATACCCAAGGCTATCACGATCCATCTTAATGATCACCACGCCATTGGTTCCAGACTTGTAACCAAATTTGTCTGCAAGTTCATCATTGAGTTGGCCCACTTCAACCCCAAGTTTGTCGAGGTTGGTTTCGCCTTCGCTGCTGGGGTTTTCTGGCGATTTCGGGTTGAGGCGTGACATTCCAAACTGTTTGGGTTGCTCGACAATGGTGACACTTACCTTGAGTTCTTTACCATCGCGGACCAGCTTGAATTCCGAAGCCTTCCCTAAGGGCAAAGCTGCTACAGAAAACTGGAGATCTTTGCTGTCTTTGATAATCTTCCCTGCAACTTCAATGATAATGTCACCTGATAGAATTCCACCTTTGCCTGCAGGGCCATCTTCCATCACCTGAGTGATGATCACACCTTTAGGGTTTTTTAAGCCCAATTTCATTGCAACCTGCTCGTCTTCAATATCCTTGATTGCAACGCCAAGGTAACCCCTGCGAACAATGCCATTTTTCAGCAATTGCTCTTTAATGGTTTTCGTAAGGTTGGAAGTTATGGCCATGCCAACACCTTGAAACCCACCGGATCGGGTTTTGATTGCAGAGTTCACCCCGATAACTTGGCCATCGAGATTGACTAAAGGCCCGCCGCTATTGCCTGGGTTGATGGCTGCATCGGTTTGCAGAAAATCTTCGTAGAAATTAAGCCTAAGGCTGCGGCCCTTGGCACTAATAATGCCCGAAGTAACTGAACCTGTGAGGCCAAATGGGGCCCCCAAGGCTAGAACTCTGTCGCCAATTTCTGATGCATCGGAATCGCCAAATTCCAAGGCAGGAAGATTCTTGGCGTCGATCTTAACGATGGCTAGATCGGTCTTTGGGTCGCCCTTGATCTCAATCGAAGTAAATTTTCTACCATCATTTAAGGTGATCTCTACTTTATCTGCGCCTTCGACCACATGGTTGTTGGTCACGATTACGCCATTAGATTCAACAATAAAGCCCGATCCAAACCCACCTTGGCTATCATCGGGGCCATCTTCGCCACCTCGTTTTTTAAACTCTTCGAAAAACTTCCTGAATTCTTCAGGGATCTGTGGATTATCCTGCCCCTGATTCTTTCGTTTGGGCCCTTGTTCTTTTAATCGCATTGGTTTTGCCTTCGCTTCGATGCTAACGACCGAAGGAAGTACTTTCTTAACTACATCGCGGTAAGAAACCAGATCCTTACCTTTGGTAACTGCGGGGGCAGCCGATTGGCCCTGAATCCAAGGTGAAATAACAAAACCTGTTACTCCTGAAAACATTAATGCCAGTACAAATAACTTTTTCATAATGCTCCTTTTATTGTGTTGCTAAGTCGCTTTTCCTTTTAAGCAGATATAACTCTGCTAGGATACCAAAAGAACGCCGTTAATACACTACGAACCAACATTAAAAAAGGTTCTGCAAATAGAAAAAAATATTTCGTCCTTATCCTTCCTATTTAGGGAACTTTATTGCACTTATTCGCATCAAATATTATATAAAAGATGCTTTTTCCATGGAATCTTGCCTCTTTTTAGTGAGAATAGACTTATTACATCAAGGTCTTGAGAAGAAATTTAAAGCATGGCTAGTGACAATAAGATTGTGCCGGAAATCGATCCGTTGGAAGATTGCCAAAAAGCCATCGGTTATCAGTTTAATCAGATAGATTTACTGAAATCGGCCCTTACCCATGCCTCCGGAGTTGATTCTAGACTGTCATCAAATGAAAGGCTTGAGTTTCTCGGAGATTCCATTCTGGGGCTGATTTGCTGTGAATATCTTTATCACCGGTTTCCTGATTTGCATGAAGGTGATATGACTAAAATAAAATCAGTAGTGGTCAGCAGGCCAACTTGTGCAAAGGTCAGCGAAGATTTAAAACTGGGTTCGTTTATGGTTCTGGGCAGGGGGGTTGCGTATAATATCCAACATATTCCAGCCAACATTCTTGCGGATGTTTTTGAAGCCATTCTCGGCGCAATTTATCTGGATGGTGGATGGGGTGCTGCTAAGGAATTTGCACTAAGGCAACTTTCCGCTCTCATTGAGGAAGTCGCGGGTAGCGATTTAAAAAATAACGCCAAATCATTGTTGCAGCAAATTGTGCAGCGGGAATTTGGAGCAACGCCTCAGTATGTTTTATTACAAGAAAACGGCCCCGATCATAGCAAGTGCTTCATGATGGCTGTAAGCATTCAAGGGAAAACCTTCAAGGGTGCCTGGGGCAAAAATAAAAAAGATGCGGAACAAGCTGCCGCTTTTAATGCTCTTTCCGAAATTCAAAATCCGGATTCAGAAACTAAGTAAAGTTACTACCATGCCAATGAAACCTTACAAA
>CAXNFS010000200.1:0-6030 GCA_964201235.1 Gemmataceae bacterium
GGGGTATTTTTAGCAACCGCCCTAAGGAATCAAATCTCAGCCTTAATGACTGCCCCAGATTTTCTTTGCATCGTCGAACAACCAGGAAGATTAACCAACTTCGCACTTGCTTCGCGCCTTTCCTACTTCCTTTGGAATTCCACTCCCGACGAAGAGCTACTAGAAATCGCCCGCCTAGGAAAACTTACCGATTCAGCAGTGTTAAAAACCCAGACAGATCGCCTTCTAAAAGATCCCAAATCACAACGATTCATCAATGATTTCGCAGACCAATGGCTGGGGCTTCGAAGTATCAACGACACAACACCCGACACTGATCTTTACCCCGAATATGATGACCTGCTCAAAATTTCTAGCGTAATGGAAACGCAACAAACCCTCAAGCACATGATTGATAAAAACTTGAGTGTACGAGATTTTGTTGCACCTAAGTGGGCACTAATCAACGAAAGACTTGCTAAACATTATTCAATGCCCGAAACAAAAGGCTTCGCTCTTCAAGAAGTAAAACTTCAGCCAGACTCTTCATTTGGTGGCATCTGGACCCATGCATCAACAATGAAAGTCACAGCAAATGGAACATCAACTTCGCCTGTAAAAAGAGGCGTTTGGGTAGCTGAGCGTTTATTGGGCACACCCATTCCGCCACCTCCACCCAATATCGACCCCATCGATCCTGATACTCGAGGTGCAAAAACTTTGCGTGAGCAATTAGCTTTACATAGCGGCACAGGCTCTTGCGCAGCTTGTCATGCCAAGTTCGACCCTTATGGATTTGCGTTAGAAAGTTTTGATGTGATGGGAAATCTCCGCACAAACTATCGCACGACTGATGCTGCAGCCATCAAAGGTAAAAGCAAGTGGAAAGAGGGGCCGCCCGTTGATTCAACCGGTATCTCACCAGAGGGAGTGACTTTTTCAGGTATTAAACAACTTAGAGAGATATTAGCAAAAAATCCTGATCAACTTGCACGGGGTGTTACACGCAATTTGGTTACTTACTCGACAGGATCTCCTGCTTCTCAATTAGATCAAAAAGCAATCGAAGCTATTGTAAAAAATTCCCAACCTGATGATTATGGATTGCGCTCGATAATCCATGGAGTGATTCAAAGTGACTTGTTCAGGTCAAAATAAACAATTGAACTTATGGTTATTTTAGTTGCAGAGGATACTTGCTCCTTTTATTTCTTCACTTTCTTTGGAGCCCCAGATTCATTGGGATTGATATCAAATTTATCAGGGGTGAACGGTGTAGAGTAATCCTTACCCGCCTGACTTGACTTGCAGGATTCTCGAAACTCAACCAATTTAACCTTCATCGCTTTCACAATCTCGGGGAATTCTAATGCGATGTTTTTAGTCTCGCTCTTATCATTCAACAAATCAAACAATAGGTCTGTGGCCCCTTTCCCATCCATATCTGTAAGCAATTTATACTGATTATCAACAAGGGCCATTCGTGGGGAACCGCGTGAAGCGTTTGATCCAGTTCCACCCAGAGTTTCAAATGGGATAGCAACAGGGCGCTGTTTAAGTTTCCCCTCGAACACAGGCAAAAGACTGATACCATCCATGGGCCTTGCCTCACCCTTCATCTTGAAACCCACAGCATCAAGCGTGGTGGGAAAATAATCAAGAGTGCTAGAAGGAAATGCAGTGCTGGTACCAGGGCTTATTTTTGCTGGCCATTCAATCAAACTAGGCACACGAATTCCACCCTCATAAAGACTACGCTTACGACCACGAAAAGGCCCTGCAGAACCTCTGGTAGTGCCTTTATCGCTGGAATCTCCCTCAGGGCCGTTGTCGCTTGTGAAACAAAGCATGGTGTTATCGGCAACACCAAGATCGCGTAACTCTTTTCGTAATCTACCTACTTGAAGATCAAGTGCTGATACTACTCCGTAGTAATTTTTCTCACCCTCAGAAAAGTTTGGGTACATGTTCAAAAATTCTGGCCCAGCTACAACTGGCTCATGGGGCGCATGAAACCAAATCACTGCTAAAAAAGGAGTCTTATCACTTGCAGCTTTGCGAATAAAAGGAATCGCACGATCCATCAGTACTCTAGAATCACAGCCATCTGTGTTTTCTACTTCTATTTTGCCGTTATGATAATAAGGGTTCACCGTATTATTTTTGATCGGGTCCCAAGTCTTGACGGAGTACTCAGTAGAAAACCACTCATAAAAACCATTAACCCCGGGAGTGGAAAAGTTACGCTCAGTATTGCGCCCCTGCCCCTTGCCTGATTGATTGGTACTTAAAGTACCTAAATGCCATTTACCAAAATGGCCTGTCGTATAGCCTTGAGCTTTAAGAACTTCTGCAAGTGTAACTTCTTCTTTGCGCATATGCCCCTGATTGGCAGACCAAATTCCATAACGGTAAGGATGGCGACCAGTGATGTAACTGCCTCGAGTAGGAGAACAAACAGGGGCGCCAGAATAAAACCTTTCGAAGCGCAAACTATTTTTCGCCATCGCATCAAGGTGGGGCGTTTTGATGATTTTATTACCATTGAACCCGGGATCACCCCAGCCTAAATCATCCGCCATACACAGGATGATATTTGGCTTAAAAGAGCTTGCAGATTGTTGCGAATAAAGGTTTGGAGTAGAAACCAAGATGAGTGCAACCAAAGAAAAAACAAAAACTTTCATAGTTAAGCTTTCTTTAATTTTTTGCGTTCTAAACGATCCATGAGTTTGGGTTCAGGAAAACCATTTTTACGAATCTTCATCCCGGCCTCACGAAGTGCAGCAACATCAGCAGGATGAATCGACCCATCAGGAAGAGGCCCGGTATTCAGTGTAAGATTTGCATTTTGAGCAAAAGCATCTGCAAGAAGTGCAAGCGCCTGATCCGCATTAATATGTTCACAGCCATCCAAATAAATCCAAGAGGGTGGCGCAACTTGCATATTGGTACAAATATCGCCTCGCTTGTTTCGGTTTAACTCCCAAGCTTTTTGCGCAATGGGTTCTTTCTTGGTATGCATCAAACCTTCGGGTGCGACAAAATCTTCTACTCCGGTGCCCTGCTTGAACGAAATCAAACACTGAGGCTGCAAAGATCGGATAAGTGCATAAAGCTCTCCAAGCCGACTATACAATTTCGGTTCATCATAATAGGAACCGATACCATCAAGCCAGATACCCGCAATCGGGCCATACTGCGTCAATAATTCTCGAATAACTGTGCAGTTGCGGTCAAATGCTTCCTGGGGTTCAGTTTTAGCAACATCAGGTGGGCAGTAAAGAAATAGCCCAAGCCCTTTCTTCTGGCATTGCTTGGCCAATTCAGCAACCAAGTCACGCTTAGCTGGAGAATTCAAACTGTTGAAATCAGAAGTTTTAGTTCGAAACATGTATAAGTCACCCAGATGACGGGTGGTGAAATTGATGTAGCCCATTTTTGCTTCTAACGCGAGATCCGTGATAAAATCAGCATCAAACTTTTCCGCTTTAAACTGCTCCTTTATCTTTGCATACTCTGCCTGAGTGCCCTGCTTTAATTTTTTCCACTCATCGCCTGACTGTTTATGCGCTGCTAATGCCTGCTTCGCAGTGATCCCACGAAGGCTATGCAAAGCATAATGAATAAACATCCCCCATTTGGCATTACGATGCCATTCAATCGCAGCAGCACGAGGATTAATCCGATACTGAGCTTCATAACCTTTTAAATAAGAGGGGAACTCTGGGGCATTATTATTAGGAACTGATTGAACAAATTGATTTGATGAACAAATACCACCAGCCAAAACACTAAGAAACTGCTTGCGAGTCAAATCAACCATATTGGCCCCATATAAATAGAGACGAAACATCCACTATAAACATTTGCATCCAGCAAAAGAAAACTAAACCTACTTACATATCAATAATCGACCCTGTATCGACCTAATAGTTTCGCTCCATAATTCATTTGACACCTAAGCGAAAAACTCTGACAATTTAAAGCTATATACCGCTGATTTAGTAATCCCTTGATGTATGGTCTAATCAATATACATCACCTTGTGCCTACCCTAAAAGAACCAAGTTAACATGAAGTATCTTTTTTTATTCTTCTTCGTTTTTCTGGTTAACTCTCACTCTGCACTTTATGCAGAAGTTTGGGTCATTAAATTAAAAGACCGCATTCAAACTCAAATAAGACCTAAGTCTTTCAATCAATGGCACCATCAAGAAACCCCTTCATCTTTAACTATCAAAAAAATGCAGGCACTAGCCAAAGATCGAAAGTGGAAAGACCTGATCGAGGAGTTCTCAAAAGAAAATTTTGGGAACTGGAATACGGAATCACCCATCATCAAAGCCGAAGCTTATCATTTGCGAGCCCAAGCCTATTACTTCACCAAAAATGGAAAAGAATCAGAAATCGATTGCAAAGCTGGGTTAGCACTTAACCCCAAGAGCGAACTGCTTTTATTAACCTTAGCGGACAACTATTCCAACAACCTCAAAGCTGAAGAACAAGCACTTACCACCTATCGAAAAATCATTGCTCTAACTGGAAAAACAAATGGATGGTTGCCCATAAGCACCACCCTTGCCATTGCCAGCATACTAACCGATCAAGTTAAAATAGACGAAGCGCTAGTTGTACTGGATCAATATGCAGACAACAAGACCATGGCTCCGGTATGGCGCATCAAAATTCTGCGTGCCTATGGACATGCTTATGCAGCACAAGGAAAAGAAAAAGAATCACTTGAGAAATTCCGTGAGGCTTTACTTATTGAATCTCAAAAATAAACCACCCATTTCCACGACCGCCATTAAAGGACTAACTCAATGAAATTAACCTTATGTAAAAGTATGGTTTTCTTATTTCTAATGGGAACCATTGCAAACATTTCCAATGGAGACACCCTAAAAGAATCACCTAAAACTTTGAAAGTATTATTGGTGGGCAACAGTCAATGCCCCACAATCGTGGCTAATCAATTGCTTGAGAAACTTGCAGCTTCGGACAAAGGTGGCACGCTAATCAAAGTGGGTGGATGCATCAAAGGTGGCGCATCATTAAAATCCCATTGGGAGGCAGGCACAGTCCCGGGTTCTGCACGAGAAATGATTGGTAGTGGCAACTGGGATTTCATCGTACTTCAAGATATTTACAATGTTCAAGAACCTGCGTTTCAACCCTATGCCCGCCTCTTTAATGACTTGATAAAAAAAACAGGCAAGCAAACAATATTGTTTGGAACAGCTTCCACACTAAGCGACTTCCCTAAAGGTTTTGAACGCCAGCATCGTTTGCATTTAAACATGGGTAAAGAATTAGGTGTCTCGATTGTTGATTCAAGCGAAGCATACATCAAATACTTTGGCGCTAACCCATCCAAAGAAAAAATGGAAAGTCTGTTCGCAAAAGATAAGGCACATCCGGGCCTCTGGGGATCTTATCTTTATTCATGCGGCATCTACAGTGTGTTAACAGGTCGAACCCCAATCGGCTTAGCATTTCCTGAGGGCATCCCGGCAGATGTCGCAAAAAGCTTACAAGATATAGCTTGGGCACAGTACAAAGAAACAGCAACCGAACTCAAGAAATAATGGAACCATTGATGAAGAACTCTAATCTGCTATTAAGTGTTTGTGTTGCTTTCATACTGCTTGGCATTACACAAAAAATCCATGGCAAAGATGAAACCGCAAACTTGTTGGCAGGCACTGCCAAGGTTGATATTACACCACCCGAAAAAGATGCGGTAAATTTAGTAGGGCAACCCCTTCGAAAAAGAGATTCCCTATATGCACGAGTGGTAGTGCTTAAGGATCAAAAAGTATCGCTAGCGATAGTGTCTGTTGATTTAATTGTTTTCTCTTCCTTAAAGGTGATTACAGAAGCTAAAAAAAAATGGGGTGTTGATCATGTAATCCTTTGCGCAACACATACCCATGCAGCAATGGCGCCTCGTGGGCTTTTAATCAAACCGCCCTTCTCTCCCGATTGGACCAGAAATGGGAAAGACCCAGGCACCACAATCGATTGGCCTGCTTTATCTTCTGACCC
>CAXNFS010000201.1:0-5997 GCA_964201235.1 Gemmataceae bacterium
CAAAAAACCCCAGCGGAACGATTGCGGATCGGCGGGCGAATGTGGAAGTCTGCCCGTGTGATGCTGCGCGGAGCGATTCGCACCACCTACCCCGAATGGCCAGAAGATCAAGTGAATCGGGAAATCGCTCACCGGATCAGTCATGGAGCGATCGCCCATGAATCCGACTGAGTTAGAGCCCCACCAACTAATGCAGCGGTTAGCCGATTTCATGGAGGCCCATGAAATTGCCTATCATATAGTCGGCTCAATGGCAAGCATGGTGTATGGTGAACCCCGGTTTACGAACGATGTGGATATCGTCGTAGAATTACGGACTGAACATGTCCCCACCCTGTGCGCAGCATTTGCTCCCCCTGAATACTATCTCGCCGAGAATGCCGTACACGATGCCATTGCACGGAAATTCCAGTTCAATATCTTACACCCGGCATCCGGACTGAAGGTGGACATCGTCTTGCCACACGACACGGAGTTCGCCCGATCGGAAGCAAAACGCATTCGGCGGATCTCCAGCCCGGGGGAGTATGATGCATGGTTTGGTTCTCCTGAGGATGTGCTTCTCAGCAAACTGGTGTACTTTCAACTTGGCGGGGGAATTAGCGAAAAACATCTGCGCGATATTGCCGGCATGATGAAAGTTTTGCGGGAAAAACTGGATCGAGTGTACATTTCGGAATGGGCGGAGAAACTGGGCGTGGGTACGGAGTGGACGCTGGTTCGCAAGCGCGTTAGTGAGGCATCTTAATAAATAAAGTTTTTTGAGAATGTTATTGGTGGTATAAACCCGCACTTGCCCTATTTGAAGAGTAGCCTACGCCAGTTGCCCTTGCTTTAATAAAAAGTTTTACAACGTTAGAGTTGTAATTTAATGCGAAACGCCCACAGCCTTTATGAAAAGCTGCGGGCGTTTTGTTTAATCTGCACACAAGTTACTCACGCGATTGTATCGAGGCGGTAAGCACTTTTTGGATTCGTTCCTGGCATTCATCCAAATGCGCCCTGCTCGCATCTTCAATAATCAAGGTTTTGTCTGCAAGAACAACGACGATGTTCTTTTGGATTTCCTTCAAATGCATTCTCGCAAGGCTTTTGCCATCTGAAATCCCTACTGGATTCAGCACCAAGTCAGAAAGCGATTGCACATACTTCCTTTGCAAATTCCTTCGGATGACTGAAAGATTGACATCCTTTTTAGCTTGCTTAGGTGCATTGGCAACATCTAACCAAATACCATCGGTCAACGAGCGGAATACTTCACTCATGGCGAGGGGTTTGTCGTTTGCTGCAGCCTTTGGAATGTTATTTTGAATTCTTGAAAGCGTTGCATTATTCAGGAACTGATTGATTGCAACACTTTGGATGGAAAGTACTTTCTGGTATAAGGGGAAATCCACGCTTGACATTACGCGGTCGTTGCCCCAATGCATCCAGCGGTCTGCTGCAAGTTTGCGCAGCAACTCGGGTGGGAACGAAAATGCTGTATCTGAAAGTATGTTTTCCTGAACGAATTTCAGTGCATCTCGTTGCTTAGCGCCACTCACTGGAATAAAAGGATCGCGGGCACCTGGGTCACCCCGATGATCTCGATGCATGTATTCGCCTCCAACAAAGTTAGAAGCTAGCGCACCTGCGTTGCCATACTGGTTTAATATCACAGAGAAAGCGGTACGAACGCGTTGATAGCCTTCACCTGGTTCGATTGTTTTTTCTGCAAGGCCCTGTACGAGTTCCTTGGCAATTTGAACTCGCTCTTTAGCGAATAAAAGAGGATCTGCACCCAGATCCCAAACATTTACCAGTGGATCGGAACTTGCCATCATATCTTCATCGGTTGCGTAATCATTACCCGAGGTTGGTGCAAGCTTGGCAATTTCACGAAGCTTTTCGACTTCCCCATCGGTGCCACCTGAAAGGGGTTTGTAGGCATATTCAATGGCCCAATAATCGTAGACGCCTAGGGTGTTGGTGTAGTAGTCACCTTGCTTTTTGCCCTTGGGGGCAATATTTGTTGGCGCGTAATCCATGACCGATCCTACCAATCCTTGCTTTCGGGTAATACTGGTATCATGAAGCTGATCGTTCTTTAAAAAGGTGCTTGCTTTGAAATTGTGCCTTAATCCAAGAGTATGGCCCACTTCATGCATGGTCACTTCTTTGATTGCTTGGGTTAGAAGCTCTTCAGGGATTTTTTCGCCGGGCTTAAGCAAACTGCGATCCATCGAAGCCAGTGCTGCTAGGCTTAGTTCATGCTTCATGTGTGAACTGCATTGGCATAGGCCATGCTGGCCTGCAAGTTCAATTGCACTTTTGCGATGGTCATCCGTGGTGTTTGCATTATTCCAGTTAAGGCCATCTCGAAAAAATCCGGGTAGGGTGGGCGTCTGCAGGAAGTTCAAACCTTTGCGTGCTTCCATGATGGTGCTAGCAGGTTCATTATTTCCTGAATACACTTTTGCTTCCTGCCTCCAGAATCGAACCATGCTTGCATCAAAGATGATGTCTGCATCTAAAATTTCACCTGTCAAAGGATTGGCCCGTGATGGCCCCATCGCAAATCCCTGATCAGTCGCTATCCACCTGAAAGTATTGTAATTGATATCTTCGGGATCGAAATCTTCGTTCTCCTGTTGGCGTACTTCAATCGCATCACGGAATCCGATTTTTTCAAAAGCCTTATTCCACTCAAGAATCCCTTCCCTCACCGCAGCTCGATATTCATCAGGGACTGATTTTTCAATCCAGAATATGATCTTCTTGCGTGGCGGAGAAAGCTTGCCAGGGTTCTTTGGATCTGCAGGTTCGGCTCGTTCCAATCTCCAACGATTCACATATCGAATGAATGTGGTATCCGTGTTTTCCGAGCTAAAATCCTTGATTGCACTAATGAAATGGCCCACACGGTCATCTGCAATTCGGGGCTGATAGCCAATTTCTGAAAGCGCACAGATACCATAATGGATGACAACATTTTCACCACGCGAGTCGATTACATTGTCGCCACTTCCCCCATGAAATCCGCGGTTGCGACCGCCCGTGTAAGTTGCGGAAACTTCAATCTCAATATTCTTGGGGAAAGCTTTGACCTTGCTCCAAGTACTTCGAGTTGGATCAAACATTCCCATTCCAAGTTGAGCAAAATCCGACATGAAGATATCGTTGAGGTTGATGAGAACACTCTGCCTGCCTGGATTGATAGAAATAATTCGAATTGCAAGCAGTGTGGAATCGGTGTAGGTGGTTTCCACAGCTTTGGCGGTGGGCGATCCTGCCTTGGCAGTGAAGCGAACATTTTTTCTCACCAAATGAACTTTATCGCCTACTCTTTTAAATGCTATAACCCATTGGTTGTCGAAATTAAGAGTATGGCCACCCATGCCTGCCCCACGGGCGATTGCGATGGGCAGTAAGAAATTTCGTTCCATCTGATCTGGGCGGATTTCTGCGTAGAGCTTGTCTTCCTTATGATGCAGTCGAAACAATCCCTCGTATTCTTTCGCCCCCTTCACGACTTTATCAAAATCCTCAAACTTCTTTTCCTGCGTATCACCCTGCCCCTTTGCAATTTCAGAATACATAAGCGGGATAGTTATAACTGCAAGCAGGAAAGCTAAACCAATTGATCTATAAAACATTACAATTCTCCAACTCGATTAAAGGGAAGCATCAATTATGTTAAAAACTAGAACTTTCAACATAGTTGGTTGATAGGGCAACCACAAGAGAAAATCACCCATTCTTGCCCATTTGACCAACCGGAATAATCGTTAAAATCATAACAAGGTTATATTTTAAAACTTTTAGAAGCCCGCGCTCTTTTAAGTCGATGTTATTACATGAAGCTTGATTTTATCTTGCGAATTCGCTTGCACAGAGGGCTTTTCGATGGCAACCAATTTCACCCGACGTACTATCTTGCAAGGCCTTGCTGTGGGGGCCGTTCCAGCACTTTTGCCTGCAAATGCTGAAGCTCGGGTCAAACATGATGGCAAGGTAGTCGGGCTTTTGTCGGGCGCACGGGCCTTGGTCGAAACCCTACTTGCAGAAGGTTGCGAATGCGTGTTTGGGATTCCCGGCGCTCAGGAAAACGAGCTTTGGGATGCTATGAAATCCCGTGATCTTCCTTATTTGTTTGTCACGCATGAATTTTCCGCCTCAACCATGGCAGATGGTTATGCCCGAGCAACAGGCAAGCCCGGAGTGATCAGCGTGGTGCCTGGGCCAGGGCTTACCAATTCGCTTACAGGAATGGGCGAAGCTCTTTTAGATAGCATTCCCATGGTGTGCATAGTGGGCGATGTCGCCCGTGGTGAAAAATACCGGCCATTTCAGGTTCATGAACTTCCCATGGAACAACTTCTGAAAGCTGTCACCAAGGAAGTGATTTCAATAAGCACGGTAGATGAAATCCCTTTTGCAATCCGTACCGCATTCATGAAAGCAAAAGAAGGAGAGCCCGGCCCAGTTGGGGTTTTGGTTCCTTACAATCTCTTCATTGAAGCTGCAAGGTTTAACAGCCAGCCACTACCAAACCCAGGTATTCCTTTTGATGAAGCGTGCTTTGCAGAGGCGCTATGCTTGCTAAAAAACTCTAAACTAAGAGTTGGAATATATGCTGGAATTGGGTGTCAGGATTTCTCCGATGAACTTACTACCCTTGCAGAGGTGCTGCAGGCCCCTGTTGCAACCAGTGTTTCAGGCAAGGGCGCAATCGATGAATGTCACCCGTTGGCAGTAGGTTGGGGCTACGGTCCACAGGGAACTCCCACCGCTGAAAAAGCTTTTATGGCTGTAGATTTAGTGCTAGCCATCGGCGTTAAGTTCAGTGAAGTTTCCACCGCTTTTTATTCTCTTCCACCCAAGCCTTACCTTATTCATGTCGATGCTAATGCAGATAACATGAACAAAATTAAAAAAGCTACCGTTGCGGTGCATACCGATGCTGGCTTCTTTATGAGAAAGCTTTTGGAAAACGAATCCGCTATCCGAAGAAATAAAAGCGAAAAGCTTACCTCATGCATTGCTTCATGGAAGGCCGAGGATGCCCGGGCTAACGCTAAGCCAAATGCAAAGTGTGGTATTGATCCGATGCAATTCATCCTGGCATTAAGGAAGACAACAAAACCTGATGCCCTCACTTATGTTGATGTTACCTTAAGCGAGCATTGGGCAGCAGAGGCGTTTACCACCCGCAGGCCCAGACACTATTTTAACCCAACCGATAATCAAGCAATGGGTTGGTCAATTCCAGCCTCCATTGGTGGCCAGAAAGCTTTTCCAAACAGACAAGTGGTAACTATCACCGGAGATGGCTGTTTCTTGATGAGTGCAATGGAAATTTCGACAACGGCTAGAGAATGCCTGCCCGTGAAGTTTTTCGTGCTCGATGATCAGACTTACCATTACATGCAAAAACTGCAGAAGCAGGCGTACATGCGCACCACAGCAACTATTCTTGCACGCATGAATTATGAGGCTTTAGCAAAGGGATTTGGCGTGGATTATCATGAGATAAAACCAGGCGATGATCTCGAAGCTTCGATTCAGATTGCATTGGATAAAAAAGGGCCAGTGTTGACTCGGGTTATAACGGATTATGGTCAAAGACCAGTGCGCTGGATTGATGCTGTCAAGGATCGCTACACCAAAGAACTTTCCGGCAGGCAGAAGTTAAAGTTCATGGCACGCATGGGCGCCCGTGCCCTCGACCTGAAAAAAGATAACGACTGATTTGGTTTTAAGTACGACTACTTTAAAAACAAAACTCATCAGAATAAGCCAGAAGAGTGAGCGACGGAATTAGACTCTCTTCCAATGAGCGGCGGATGTTAATCTGCTGGTGAGTGCCATTTCTCTACAAAAGAACACTGAAAAGCAAAAGGCATTTTAGCCACGGATTAACACGAAATTACACTGAAAAAAGCAGAAAAACGGGGAATCGAGAAATACAGACAGCAAAAAGACTAGACCTCCGCATACGCGAAGGTGACCAAGGCG
>CAXNFS010000202.1:0-5987 GCA_964201235.1 Gemmataceae bacterium
CCATGATTACTATTTTAAGGAATTTTGCAACTAATACCATCAATCTTTACTGAATCCAGAATCGTAGGCAGATGGGATTGGGTATATCTTGGAAAAGTTCTGAGTAGGAAAGAGCCCCATCTGGGCCAACTTTATAAACCGCAATCGAGTTGCTGGCTTGGTTTCCTACGAGCAACCATTTGCCTGATGGATGTAGGGTGAAATTTCTGGGAGTGCTGATTTTTTCAGCACCATGGCCAGTAGCTTCCAAAGTTTCTTTTTCAGAATCGAAGTTGAAAACACAAATGCTGTTATGGCCCCGATTAGATGCGTAAATGGTTTTACCATTGGGGTGGACTACGATTTCAGCAGTGGAGTTATTACCTTTGAAATCTTTGGGGAGTGTGGAAGCAGAGGCGAGAGTTTTGAAATCATTTGTTTCGGGGGACCAGCGGAAAGCCGTTACAGTGGAGTTAGATTCGTTAACGACGAAAAGGAACTTACCTGAAGGATGGAAAGCTAGGTGCCTAGGGCCAGCGCCTGGTCTGGTATCAAGGAAAGGAACCTTGAATGGTGTAAGTTTTCCTGACTTGGTATCGATTTCGTGAATAAAAATCTTATCGAAGCCCAAATCTGCGATCACCGCATATTTTCCATCAGCAGAAATCTGGACGGAGTGGGCGTGTGGGGTTTCGAGTTTTCCTTTGATCATTCTTGAACCTTTGTGCTGGATGAAATCGGAAGCTTTAGAAAGCTTGCCCATTGGGTCGACGGGCAGCATGCAAGTGCTTCCTCCACCGTAATTCACTGCAATGATATGGGTTCGATCTTTGGAAAGTGAAAGATGGCATGGGCCTGTGCCCACGCTGGATTCCTGATTGACAAGTTCGAGTTTGCCATCGTTTTTAAAGGTAAAAGAGGAAACACCACCCGCTTTCTCTCCTTTGAAGTTAGACACTTCATTAACGCAGTAAAGTTTTTTTCCTGGGATATCAAGTGCGAGGAAAGAGGGACTTTCGGTTTTTGCAGCCACAGAAAGATTCGAGAGTTTCCCATTTTCTGGGTCAAATTGTATGCTGTAGATGCCTTCACTTTTTGGCCCGGTGTAAGTGCCAATAAACAAGGTTTGAAGTCCGCCCTCAGCTTTACTTTGTCCAGAAATTGGATTGAGCGATGCAAATAAGCAAATAGCTGCTGCCATGGAAAGTTTGATTGATAGTTTGAAATAGCGCATGATCAAGGCCTCTTTAGGGGTGAGTAGATAAGTTGCCATTATTTGGCGGATTTAGGCCCGGGTCAACAAGATTGGTGTTTTAAAAGGCAAAGTTGTTGAAAACTTGATTTGATTCGCGCTAGGGGAAGTTTTATAGTGTTTCGACTTGACCTCGTAGGTAAAATTGGAATACTTGATCTTTGGATTTCATTCCCAAATAAATCGAAGGTCAAGTTATGTCAACATCGTCGGGCAATATTACAAGCGTTCTTAAAGAAACTAGGGCATTCATTCCACCTGCAGAATTCTCTGCAAATGCTCATGTTAAAAGCATGGCTGAGTATGAAAAACTTTGGCAGGACGCAGCGAAAGACCCAGAGAAATTCTGGGGCCAGCAAGCCGAAACACTTCAATGGATGCAAAAATGGAACAAGGTTTTAGAGTGGAATCCTCCACATGCCAAATGGTTTGTTGGGGGAAAACTAAACATCAGCGCGAATTGCGTTGATCGTCATCTTCATGGGCCAAGGCATAATAAAGCTGCAATCATTTGGGAGGGAGAACCTGGCGAACAGCGTATCATCACCTACCAGATGCTGCATCGAGAGGTTTGTAAATTTGCCAATGTATTAAAAAACATTGGCACTAAGTCGGGTGATCGAGTCACGATTTATATGCCAATGATTCCTGAAGCTGCAATTGCAATGCTGGCTTGTGCAAGGATCGGGGCAATCCACAGTGTTATTTTCGGGGGCTATAGCGCAGATGCTGTTGCAGACCGGAATAATGATGCGGGGGCAAAAATATTGATCACTGCAGATGGCGGGTGGCGCAGAGGGAAAGTGATCCCCCTTAAGGAAAATGTGGACAAGTCGCTCGAGAAATCGCCTACCATCGAAAAAGTTGTGGTCTTCAATCGATGTAATTTAAGCGTCAACATGAAGGCTGGCAGGGATATGTGGTGGCACGAAGAAATGGCCAAGGCTTCCGCAGATTGCCCTGCAGAACCTTTTGATAGCGAACACCCTCTATTTATACTTTACACCAGCGGTTCTACAGGCAAACCAAAGGGTATTCTCCATACTTCTGCAGGTTATCTTCTTGGCACTTCTTCAACGCACAAGTGGGTTTTTGATCTTAAAGAAGATGATGTTTATTGGTGCACCGCAGATGTAGGTTGGATTACCGGACACAGCTATATCGTGTATGGGCCGTTATGTAATGGCGCAACCGTGATGATGTTTGAAGGCGCCCCTAATCATCCTAAAGAAGATCGTTTTTGGGAGATCATTGAAAAGTATCGGGTAAGTATTTTTTATACTGCGCCCACTGCTATTCGTGCGTTTATTAAGTGGGGCGATCATTGGCCCGATTCTCATGATCTTAGTAGTTTGCGTTTGCTTGGTTCGGTGGGTGAACCCATTAATACCGAAGCTTGGATGTGGTATCACGAAAAGATAGGGAAGGGCCGTTGCCCGATTGTTGATACTTGGTGGCAAACAGAAACCGGTTCCATGATGATTGCCCCAATGCCTGGGGCAGTTCCAACTAAACCTGGTTCTGCAACCAAACCCATGCCTGGAATTATTGCAGAGGTTGTAGATCAAAAAGGCAATAGAGTGGCTGCTAATCAGGGAGGATTTTTAGTCATTCGGCAGCCTTGGCCATCGATGCTGCGCACTATTTTCAACGATGATGCTCGTTATAAAGAGCAGTACTGGTCGCAAATTCCGAACACTTATTTTACCGCAGATGGCGCGCGGGAAGATGAAGATGGATACATCTGGGTGATGGGCCGTGTGGACGATGTGCTGAATGTTGCAGGTCATCGATTGAGCACCATGGAGATTGAATCTGCATTAGGTACGCATCCGAAAATTGCAGAATCAGCAGTGGTCGGAAAGCCTGATGAAATCAAGGGTGAAGGCATTTGCTGTTTTGTGACGGTAAAAGCTGGCGTGGTTGTTTCGGAAGAGTTGAAAAAAGAGCTGCGAGATCATGTTACCAAGGAAATTGGTGCCCTTGCGCGACCTGATGAAATTCGCTTTACCGATAGCTTGCCTAAAACTCGATCTGGAAAGATTATGCGAAGGCTGTTGCGCGATATTGCCAGTGGTAAACAAACCACGGGTGATACATCAACGCTTGAAGATTATTCAGTGCTTTCAAAGCTTCGTCAGGAAGATGAATAAGCTGCTGGTGTAGGATTATTTCAAAGTAAAGTTAGGGGAAGGGCAGTGCCTTTTCCCTTTTTTATTGAACCTTCCTGCGGAATTGCTGGGCTTTGGTGAGTATGGTTTGCAAGGCCTCAAAGTTGTTGGATTTCAAGGAAGATTCGATTTTGCCTAATCCCTCTTGGAAACCTTTTAGGGCCTCAAGTAAGGGGCCTTTGTTGGCTTTAAATATTTCGGTCCAAAGCGCGGGGTCGCTGCCTGCAACCCGGGTGGTATCGCGAAAACCGCCCGCAGTGAATTGCGCGTGCCTGGGTTCTAATAGCCCTGCAAGTGCGTAGGCAATTAGGTGGGGTAGATGGCTGGTGAATGCGAAAATCTTATCGTGTTCTTCGGGTGAAAGTTTTTCAATTCTTGCCCCTATTGCCTGCCAGAAGCTTGCAACTTTATCCAAGGCCCAAGCGGGGGTGTTATCGAATGGGCAAAGAATGGTGAGCTTACCCTTGAATAATACTTCGCTTGCTGCAGTGGGCCCGTTTTTTTCGGATCCTGCAATCGGGTGTGCGGGAACATATACGGGCTTCATGCCTAGAAGTTTTTCTTTTACCAAAGAGCATATTTCAGCTTTTGTGCTACCGGTATCTGTAAAAACAGCTCCTTCTTTTGCGCATTTTGCAGCCCGTAAAATTTCTTCCGCTATTGCTTGTACAGGCATTGAAAAAACAACTAAATCTGCTTCTTTTACAGCATCCTCCAGTTGGTATTCGATAATATCGCATATTCCCAATGCCTTGCTGGCTTCCAGTGATTCAGGGTTTGTATCGTACCCAATAATTCTTTTTACATAGCCTGCTTTTTTACATGCCAGGGCGATTGATCCGCCTATCATTCCTGTTCCGATTAATGCAAGTGTTTCAACCATTTGAATATTGATCCTACTAGCGGTTTAAATTGAGCTGTTTGCCTTTTTGTAATGACTGTGCCATTTCTTTGTTTATTCTCGCCCGCAGTTCCGCATCCATTAGGTTGGAATGGTCCTTCCCTGCGAAAAGCACCACAGTCGCGTCACTACCCAACTTCTTTAATGTATCGCCCAAAAGCCTGGTGGCACCCTCAAGATAGAAGGTATCCTTGTCACCCATGTAAACATGGATTTTACCTTTGAGTTTACCAAAAAGAGCATCTTTGTTGTTCTCCACAAGAAGTCGGATGTCGTATTTTTTCCAACTCTCCGCAGTGTCGTTATCAATGACACCGGTTTTACGATCCCAAAGTTTTTTTGGATTGCCTTGACTATCCCTTTCACTGAAAACCGCCTCAAAAGAACCAAGCTGCCCACCTCTACCCATTGCAAATTCCATGTCTGAAAAAGGCTTATAGAAAAGGAATGGCGTATCGCCCTTACGACCTATCGGGCGATCTTTCCCTTTTTCATCTTTGAACATGTTTTGATTCGAAGCATAAAGATTAATCATTTGGAAATCACGAAAGTCAACCGGGTCTGGGGCAGTAGACCATACGCCACCAAAAACATTTGGGTACTTTAACTGAAGCCATAAACTGCTCCATCCACCCGAAGAATGCCCTGTAACTAACCTTGCCCAAGATTGTGGAACCAATCGGAATTCTTTTTCTAAAAAGGGGATGAATTCTTCGGTCAGGGCCTTGCCCCATGGGCCATTGTTAGCGGAATCCGCAAATACATGGTGCCCAAGCGGGCAATCAGGATCTAGCATGATGTGAACAACTTCTTCGTTCTCTAAGGCAGTTTTACCTCGGCCTGGTGAAGATAGTGCTGCGAAATGGTTGCCACCAAAACCTGGCACCTCATAAATAGCAGGATATTTACGATCCTTGTTATCTTTGTAACTTTGGGGTAGAGCAACGCCTGCCCTTATCATGATCTTTCTACCATGAAACTTGCTGAGTAATTTGCTTTCCATCTGTGCTAGTTTCACAACTTCCGTTTCTGGGAATTGTGGTTCGTGAAAAATTTGATCTAGAACAAGCACGATTGGTGCTTGGTTTACACTTCCAATTTCAATCTTTACAGATTTGCTGAAGTAATTCCCTTCCGATGAAAATATCTTCCTGCTTGCCTTGTTCAAATCGAGACTTGCACTGGCCCAGTAAGTTCCCGGGGGGACCTTTCCTATGTTTTCAATCGGAAAACCTTGCCATTTGTTGTCGATAAGCAGAGGTTCACCAGGCTTTAGGCTTGATACATCTATGCCGAAAAAAGGGTCTGGATCGATCCACCGGGGTTCGGGTGTGATGCTCTTTGATTCACTTTTTGAAAGCACCAGAAACACTCTACCCGACATCGAAGATTTTGCGATTTTTGGGTCGAGCAGTACACTTAGCACAGGGACGGTTTTTGCTCCTTGTGCGTTCGCGCTTTTGTTCTTTTCTGCCACGAATATGGACAAAGATAATACGCCCATGATCAAAAGTAATTTTATTGTTTTACTCATTAGCTTTTACTTTCTCTGTTTGCTTTGTCTGCAATTCGTTTATCCCATTGTTCTTCTGCAGAACTTCTTCTTAAATACAAAGGCTGCAAACTTAATGGGTCATCAGAATGATGGCTAAATAGTTTTTTCAACGCAAGTGCCAGAAAAGAT
>CAXNFS010000203.1:0-5948 GCA_964201235.1 Gemmataceae bacterium
CATTTCTTTGATCCGGAGAAAGTGGTGTTAGGCGGCGGCATGATTGCAGCAGGAGATGATTTCTTAAACCGCATCCGATGGTTTGTGAAAGATCAGTCTTTTAAAGAATGTGCCCAAGGCGAAGACATTTGTTTCGCAACTTTGGGTAATGATGCAGGCATCTTGGGCGCTGCAATCGCTGCAAGGCAGATGCTTCTAAAAAACTAGCGCGCACCTATTTTCATTTGCTTGAATGCACGGGTTTGATTGGCGATAGCTTCTTCCACTGGAAGCCTTTCCATCGAACTAGCACCATAAAAACCATCCACTATTTTCACCCGATCCAAGATGAATTGCGCATCTTCAGGCATGGCAATCGGCCCACCATGGCAAAGCACCAACACATCGGGCCTGATGGACTTGCAAGCCTCAGCGATTGCTCGAACCTCAAGAGCACTGGTTTCCAAAGATTTGGCTGTTTTTGCTCCTATGGCGCCCTTAGTAGTTAGGCCCATATGCGCCACGACAATATCGGCGCCTGCATGAGTCATCTGCTTGGCTTCCTCAACATTAAATGCGTAAGGGGTCGTCAATAATTCCATGTTTCTTGCAGCAGCAACGCATTCAACTTCCAGGCTGTAACTCATCCCGGTTTCTTCAAGGTTTTCGCGCATCAACCCATCGATCAATCCAACCGTTGGAAAGTTTTGGATTCCAGCAAACCCCATGTCCTTGAGTTCTTTAAGAAAATGATCCCGCAGCATGAATGGGTCGGTTGCGCAAACACCTGCAAGAACAGGCGTATGTTTTACCGCAGTCAAAACTTCGTAAGCCATCTCCTTAACGATTTGATTGGCATTCCCAAAGGGTAGCATGCCTGAAAGAGAGCCCCGCCCTGCCATCCGATATCGGCCTGAATTGTAAATGATGATCAGATCGATGCCACCTGCTTCTTCGCACTTGGCGCTTAATCCTGTTCCTGCGCCACCCCCCACGATGGGTTTTCCTTGCGAGAGTTGATGACGAAATTTTTCTAATAGAGCAACACGAGTGAATGGCATGCTTCATCCTTAATAAAAATTTATGCTGCTTTGGTGGGCGTTGAAACAACTTCGGGTTTGGTTCGCTGCTTGGATACTGTCTCGGTGAAATTTAAGAGCGGTGGCAAAAAGAATAGCGTCATCAAAAGGCAGAAGGCTGCCCCTAAACCAAATGCATGCAAAGGCTGAAATTCAAACAGAAACCAAAGGCAAGCAAACCAAGCAATGAAATGAAGCAGATGCAGGAATAAAACTAGAAAGGTAGCTCCTGGGCGATTGATCACAAGCGCCCCCAAGCTTCCCTCAATCATCTGTCTGTTTTTTTCATCTTTATAGAACAGCGATTGCCCAGTCCTTCGAAGGTAATTACCCTTGGCATCCTTCTCTGGCTTAAACACCGAGATTTTACCTTCTTCTTCCACTTCTATTTCAACTGGTGTGGAGGGCAATGGCAGATTGATTTTAGATTTGTACTCGAGGCGATTACCTGGCTGCTTGAAGTACAATTCTTTTTTACCATCAGCGCGGGTAACCGTCATCGAAGGATACGGCGCGCCATCCTCGGGTTTTAAATTAGCTTTTTTGTTTTCTGGGGCGTAAGACTGTAATTCATGAATGGGCCTGTAAATCCCAGGCGAACCATAATCCAACATCATCCAAAAGCCAAGAGTCAGGGTGATTATTGCACCACTTGCTGGGGCGCGCCAAATAAAGCCATCCGCTGGTTGGCTATAAATTCTACCTTGGAGGAAATGCGAAAACGCACCACTCACCACGGTAATCGAAAGAAACAAAAGAAAGACACCAAATAGTAATCCAACCAAAGTACGACTCCATGAATTAAAGTTGGTTGCCCTTTTTCTAAGCAATGGCCCTAGCTTACTAGATTTAAGCGACTAAGAAGCAATGAAATATTAGAAACGATGCAAATTCCCAGAGTTCCCACCTGTTCAAAAATACAGATTTAACCCAGAATAAAACACCCTATTTTAAATCAACGATTGATCAGGGTGTTTGCACAATATACGGCATAATTCTAATCCCGGGTGGAACTTTGTTCCGCATAAAGCAATCTTGTGAGAATCAGCCACATTGTTATAATCCGCCCCGCTGGACTGTTTAGGTTTTCATTTAAAATCCTGATTGGGAGAGGTGCCACAGTGTATTCTATTTTAATACTTGCAATAGGTTTAGGATTGGCACAAGCGGAAGAAAACAAAACTGCGAAATCCATGCAGGTCGCAAACAATTTAAGTTTCCGGGTTCAAGGCGCGCAAGAGTTGCTGTACCGCGGTCTATTTACCGAAGAATCCCGATCAAGCAGGGTTCAATTCCAACGCTCTTACCGAGTCGAATCACGCTGCCTCGTATTGGAAACCGAAAAAAACAGCTCCCTCCTTGCATGCCTGACTATTCTAAAACAGCGCAATAACCCTGCACTATTACCCACCATCACTTCCGAGCCTCCTGCAACTTCTGTCCGCTTGGAGACTTTCCGTTGCGATTCAAAAGGCATTATTCAACCCGGTCATAATCTCGGGAAGATATCTCTAGACGGCCCATCGACCATTGAATGTGGCTACCTGGTCGAATTACCTAAAACAAAACTTGTGGAAAATGACACATGGGAAACCAATGAAGATGGTAGGCCTGTTTGCATCTGGACTGTTTTGGGCACTGAAATGGTACAAGGAGTTAAATGCATCAAGCTGATTGGTACCCAACAAACCGAGGATTGGGGGAAAACCCGCGCAGACCGACAAGCGTGGAAAAGGACTGATGCTGTTTGGATTCATCCACAGTTGGGAGTCGCCCAGAAATTAGAACGCACCATAGAAATCAAAGAACCTGCTCATAACGAGCCTTCCCAAAAAAGCACCTTGCGCGTTGAACTTGAAACCAGTCTGGTTTACCCCGGACAGTTATTTCAAGATCGCAAAAAAGAAATTCAACTGGCGACGAACTACCGCGAATCTGCAAACTCGTACACCCAAGATATCGGAAAGTATACCGCCCAAACAAAGGCTTTGATAAGGCAGGTTAAAACCCAATCAGAAATCATGAGCCAGACCCCTTATCGTGATGCCATAACCCAGACAACCAAAAGGCTGGAAAATATCTTGAAGGGCGATAGTTCTGAATCCGTGATTATGCCGGTATCTGCAACAAGTTTGCAAACTGCCAGGTTAGGCTATAAAGCCCCCGATTTCATCGCTCAAAACATGCTTAAACAAGAATCCGTCAGGCTAGCAAGGCTGGAAGGTAAATCCATCCTTCTGGTCTTCTACAACCCTAAATCTCCTCTTTCTGCCGAAATACTTGACTTCGCAAGAACTATGCAAACAAATCATGGCGACTCGGTAACCGTACTTGGCATGAGCGTGATCGATGATAACGAAATAGTCAAAAAACAAGCCGAGTCTTCTAAACTGAATTTCGCTGTACTTAATGGCAGTGGCTTGCGATCAAGTTATGGGCTTGAATCGACACCCAAGATATTGCTATTGGATGCCAAGGGGATAGTACGGTTGAATTGCTTAGGCTGGGGCCAAGAAACCCAATCGGAAATAAACTCCGAATTGAAACGAAACATTGATAAAGATTAATTGATCCCTTACATGTTCTCCAGTCCGCAACTTCGGTGCTCTTAATTATTTTTGTTGAGACTCTTACTAAATTCACGCTTGAGTCTTTTGCCTTGTTGCCGATACGATAAAGAGGTAGTGCAATCGATGGTGGAATACGAAGTACAACCGAATACGCGCAAGTGTGCGATCAGTGGCAGAGTGCTGCAATCGGGTGAAACCGTGTATACCGTACTTGCGGATGAAGAGGGAAAGTTGGTTCGTAAGGATTATGCGGAAGAGAACTGGAAGGGTGCACCAGAGGGATGTTTCTCGCATTGGAAAGGCAAGATAAAAGAATCGACTGCTAAAAAAGCCTTCCCTGTAGATGAAAGCCTCTTGATGGATTGCTTCGAAAGATTGGAAGGGCAGGACGACCCCAAGCAACAGAACTTCAGGTATATAATAGGATTGATGCTGGTACGAAAAAGGAAGTTGAAACTAGTTAAAACTGAAAACCTTGGTGACATGGAAAAACTGGTGCTACGATGCCAAAAAACCAGTACAGACCATGAAGTATTACACACCAAGTTGACCGAAAGCGAACTTGATAAAGTTCAAGAAGAAGTCATGGGACTTCTGGGCTGGGATTAAATCCGCCCGACAATGGAGAACGCCATGGCTATGCTTAAAATAAATATGCTGATAAAAAAAGCTTCCATATTTGCCCTTCTATCAATAATGGTTGGTTGCAATAGCTGGCCTGGTTTAAGAGATCGTGACACTTCAAGAAATGCGCCCACGGAAACTCCAACCGCTCAACAACTAGTTTCATACCTCAATAATAACGGGCAGCGTGTTCAAGCTATTCAATGTAATCAAGTTTCAATCGATGCCAAGCAGGGGAATCAAACAGCGCCAGGCCTTGATGGGTTGATGGTCTGCCAAAAGCCCAGAAACTTTAGGCTTAAGGCAAAAGTTATTGGTCAACCTGCAGTTGATATTGGCTCCAACAATCAGGAATTCTGGTATTGGATCAGCAAGGTCGAACCTGTTCCCTATGTGTTTCATTGCAATTATGATGAACTTGAAAAAGGAAATGTTCGTCTACCCTTTCCTTTCCACCCCGATATGATTGTCAGCGCATTGGGCATGGGTGAATACGACCCATCAAAACAATACGAAGTAAAAGTGAATCAGCAGAATATCGAATTGGTTGAGCCTGTTGCAAATTACCAAGGCAAGCAAGTACGCAAGTCGACTGTGTTCTTACGCAAAGCGCTTTCCCAAGGGAAGTATCAAGTAGCAGGGCATATTCTTCGCGATGTACAAGGCAAGGAAATATGCAACGCCACCGTTTACGAAGTACAACAAAGCAAAGAAACCGGAGCAATTTTGCCCCAGCGAATCAAGATAGTCTGGCCTGAAGAAAAAATGGAAATGGTACTGCGCTTAAACGATATGCAAGTCACTACGGTAACACCAGAACGCTCCGAGCGATTATTTAGCAGAGGCGATTTATCAAGCCTGCCAGGTTTTGATCTTGCACGATGGGCACCCGATCAAGGCGCACCCATTCAGCGTACCCGAGGCGTTGCCCCGTAACTTCTACGCAAGCAAACCTTTTAATTTTAATCTCGCCCTTCCCAACATCGGCCCAATTGAATTAATCGCCAACCCCAACCTTTCGCTTATCTCTTTATAGCTTCGCCCTTCAAAATAAAACATTCCTATCATTGCCCTTTCAGGCATAGCTAACCTAGTAATTGCTTCCCTTAAAATATTGTTTTCAACAACATCGGAAGTTGATCCTTGCGAGAATGAATCAGAACCCACAACGCCATTATTAGCATTTAAATAGCGCACCCGCTTATTGAACTCTTGAACTGCTTTTCTGTGAACCAAGGTACAAAGATAAGTCGATAACTTGCTTTCGCCACGATACCCACGAAGAAAGGCGAAATCGTCTTTGAGTATCTCAACAAATACTTCCGAGGTGATATCTTCCACATCTTCGGAAGTCACCTGACAGCCTAAACGGAAGCCCACCTGATATATTCCATGGAAAATCAACTGGATATTTTCATCCACCAATTGATTCCAAGCACCGGGAAACCGGTCCAAGCAACCTTCTACCAAATTCTTGTCTGCCGAGTTTGATGCCATTCTTTTACATTTTTTACTTTAGAAACTGGGCAAAACCCATTAACTTCTACTATTCTATTGCAATAACGATACAACAGTCACTAGCAATTGACTAGGCTATCTTGTTGATAGGGTGACCGGGCATTTTGCCCATAACCCATATTTTCCTGAAATTTATTATCAGAGGCACTATGAGCAGCACAGATCCTTGGTTTCAGTC
>CAXNFS010000204.1:0-5943 GCA_964201235.1 Gemmataceae bacterium
TTAGAACCATACATCGATTTGATAAAGCAAATATCATCTGCATGGGATGCGATCTCGGGGAATAATTCGCTGGCCCAGGCACCCGACTGGCCATGCTGTTTAAAGCTCCAAGGCGATTTCAAAAGATTGCCAGTCTGCCCAGAAACTACCCTAGGTTTATTGAAGGGCAGGGGCTTGCCATCATCGCGTTCCAACAAAGGTTTGTAATCAAAAGTATCAACCTGACTTGGGCCACCATGCATGAAAAGAAAGATAACTCTTTTAGCCTTGGCAGGAAACTGAGGAGCTTTGGGTGCGAGTGGATCTTGAATTGGCGCATTGATTTTAACATCCGCTTTGGCTTCATCAGCCAGCATTGCGGAAAGTGCGAGCATGCCAAACCCGTTGGCGGATTGCGTGAGCATTTCGCGTCTGGTGGGCAATGACTTATGAAGAGAATGCATCATTTGAAAATCCTATGCTTATTCAACAAATACAAATTCATTGGTCGAAAGTAACGATCTGCACAATCCCTGCCAAGCCAAGATCAACGATTCATCCTTGGAAACTTTTTCTGACTGTGCTGCAGCTTGATAAAGGTTGAGGAATTCGATTGCCCGTTGTACTTCAGAATTATTTGGAGTCCGGGAAAATAGAATCTCATAAGCCATACTTATTTTCTTCGCTTCATCCCCGGATTGCTTCATCAAATACTCTGCCATCTTCCGGGTCTGATCTTGTACCAATTTACCATTCATCAAAAGTAGGGATTGGGCGGGAATGTTGGTAACCGCTCTTCGACCCATGGTGACACTCGGATCGGGGAAATCAAATGCTTGAAATGGTTCATACCCCGAACTTCGAATCACAGGCAGATAAACCGAACGCTTTTTGGTGTTGTACCCTTCGAAACTTCGGCTCCCAGTATTAGTGACATATTTCCGGTTTTCCAAGCCTAAAAGCGAACCCCCTGCAGTGCGATCTAAAGAATCACTAATGACAAATAACGAATCACGGAAAGATTCCGCATCGAGCCTTTGCCTTTGTCTGTGCCAAAACAATCTGTTTTCAGAATCGATCAATTCTGCTTGAGCATTCGCTTCAGTGCTCATCTGATAGGTTGCAGAATTCATGATAAGTTTGTGCATCGCCTTTACAGACCAACCCTGTTGTAGAAAAGATTGAGCCAGCCAATCCAAAAGTTCTTGATGAGCAGTTTGATCGCCCAGCCTTCCAAAGTTATCTGGCGTACGCACCAAACCATCGCCGAAATGCCAAGTCCATAAACGATTGACTGCAACCCGTGGGGTCAGGGGGTTATCAGGCTGGGTGATCCAGTTTGCGAATTGCAATCTGCCACTTTCTTTTTCATCAATCTTCGGGACATTTGCCAGAGTGATTAAAGAGGGAAACCCACGAGGGGCATCAGCGCCTAGGGTGAGATGACTGCCTCGGATGTGGATTTTAACATCTTGGGGTTTGTCTTCTGAAACCGCCATCGCTGTAGGAAGCTTAGGCTTGTCTTTTTCAAGCTTGGCAAGATTATCCCGGAGGGGCTTCACTGTCGCAATTACATTTGCTGGAAGAACAAGATCAATGTTCTTGGGCCTTGCAAAAGGTCCATCCTTGGATTGAAGCAGTTGTTTAAATGCCTCGCCCTCAGGGATTTTTCCACCCTTGCCCAGATATGCAATCCATTGATCAATAAACCCAGGTACCAGCCCTGCAGTTGAAACAACCTGAGCATCTAAAGACTGGCCCTTCTGCAAAGGCAACAGCGCAAACTTATCGATATGCGGAAACGGCCCCTCTCGATCGATGCGAACGATGAGTTTTCCTTTTTTAAGCGGGGTAAGAAAGCCAGCTTCCCACTTTTGAGCTTCGGGATTCCAGCCCCCGGTCACACTCGCAGCAAATTCGCCCTTGGCTTTGCCATCAAGTGAAATACGAACAGGCCTGCCTTCCGCTGCAGCATACCGGATTTCAAAACTGTAATTGCCATCCGCAGGTATGTTTAAATCATATTCAACAAAGTTAGGCAACTGCCCAGCATTAACCAATACGCCAATTCCCTTGCCATATCCTTCAACATCTTTAAGCACATTACCCCGAGCAAAAGATTCTGCCTCAATCAACAAGGTGCCTTCTACTTGCTTACCTGCCTTCATCCGGGTCTTACCCAACCCATCTCTGGATTTGTTCTTATCCTGGGCAGCCTTAAGGTAGGAATCCGCTTCAAGCCTAGCCTTAGCGACAACCTCAGCAAAGGCTTTGTCTTCCGTCTTCTTTATTTCCTGCTTCGCTTTTTTAACCTGTTCATCGTGCTCTTTTTCCTGCGCTACTTCCATCGGGCCGGCCATCGGCCTTTCTTGCCATTTCGCTACAACTGAATAAGTCTCCATCGTTCTGGTCGACTTCATGATTCCTGCAAGTGAGTAATACTCTTTAGTTGGAATCGGATCAAACTTATGATCATGGCACCTAGCGCATCCCATCGTCAAACCCATGAAGGCCTGGCTAATGGTATCCAACTGCTCATCCACGATATCCATGTGCATTTTCACAGGATCATCTTCAGCAAGCATCTTGGGGCCAACCATCAGGAAGCCCGTTGCAATCATGCCATCATGGTTGTTGGGCTCTAGAAGATCACCTGCGATTTGCATGCGAATGAATTGATCAAAGGGCATATCAGAATTAAAAGACTTGATCACCCAATCGCGATAACGCCAAGCACTAGCGTAAGCAAGGTTTTCATCCATGCCGTTACTATCTGCATACCTTGCAACATCAAGCCAATGCCTGCCCCAGCGCTCGCCATAATGCGAGGATGCAAGAAGCTTGTCCACCAGTTTTGCAAAGGCATCGGAAGAATCATCTTTAAGAAAAGCTTCGACTTCCTTGGGTTCTGGGGGCATTCCCAACAGATCAAAATAAGCCCTGCGAATAAGAGTTCGTTTGTCTGCGGGCCTTGCAGGTTTTAAACCCTTTGCCTCAAGTTTATTCAAAACAAATTGATCAATCGGGTTTCTCACCCAATTCTTATTCTTCACCTCTGGCGGGACTGGATTTCGCAAGGGCTGAAACGCCCAATGATCCTTCCCCGAAACTGCTGAGCCCGCTTTTGTATCTTTCACTTCCACCGCTACGGTGGTGGGCCAAGGTGCGCCCATCTTGATCCAAGCCGAAAGATCTGCAATTTGTTTTGAGTTCAACTTGCCCTTGGGAGGCATTTTCAAATCGCCTTCATACCCCAGCGCCTTGATCATCAAGCTTGCAGCAGGGTCGCCCGGAATAATCGCAGTGCCTATATCGCCACCCTTGATCATTGCAGCCTTGCTATCAAGTTTTAAACCACCCTTTTGTTTATCTGGCCCATGGCAAGAAAAGCAATGCTCTGCAAGTAGAGGTCTGACTTTTTCTTCGAAGAATTTGTCGCCTGCGATGTTTTTATCCGCAGCAATAACCGAGGGTACAATCAAGGCGCTCACCATCAAAATCAAGGCAAGTTTTAAAACTCGAATAATGCGGTTGCTAATCAACATGATTACTTCTTTTATAAAATCATCTAACTAAGGCATGTTTCTACCAAATCTAGTATACCGCATGATTCCAGCATTAAAAGACCAATCAAGGCGATTCATTACCGCTGAAACCCCCTTCAATCTTCACTTCTTTTGCAGAAAGATGCGGGTTTTGATCAAGCAATCGCTTTTGTAATGATTTGGCGATCAATGGTACCCGTTAGCTTTTGATCCAATCCACTGTAAAAGTAGGTTAAATGCCTATAGTCAAAGCCCATTAAATGAAGAATGGTGGCATGTAAATCAGAAACATGATAACGATCGCTTACACCTTCAAACCCCAACTCATCAGTTTCACCAATCGCCTGCCCACCCTTTACCCCACCGCCAGCAAGCCACATCGTAAACCCAAGCCAATTATGATCCCTGCCTGGTTTGTTAACTCCCTCGCTTGTGGGCGTGCGCCCGAATTCCCCGCCCCATACCAGCAATGTTTCATCCCACAAACCCCGCTGTTTTAAATCCGTCATCAATGCTGCAATCGGCTGATCAGTTTCCGCTGCATGTGTCTTATGATTCGTAATGCAATCGTTGTGCCCATCCCAAGTTGATTCAATATGCCCACCTCCCGAATAAAGCTGTATGAACCTGACACCTTTTTCAATCAGCCGTCTAGTGATCAGGCACTTCTTGCCAAAATCGGCAGTGATGGGATTGTTGATACCATACATATTTTTGATATCTAAACTCTCGTTATCTATATTTACAACTTCTGTAGCACTGGTTTGCATACGGTAGGCCAGTTCGTAATTGCTAATCCTTGCATGAAGATCGCTTTCATTCGAACGGCTTCGCAAATGCTGCTGATTTAATTCGTTGAGAAAGTCTAGGGCGTAACGCTGGGCCCGCTGATTCACGCCCGTAGGATTGGAAAGATCGAGCAAGGGCGCACCGCCACTGCGAAACAAAGTGCCCTGGTATTTTGCAGGCATATAGCCATTGCCCCAGTTGGGCGCCCCACCAATGGGCCCACCACGCGGATCGGTCATCACCACATAATTGGGCAGGCTTTCATTGAGCGAACCCAAGCCGTAACTCAACCAAGAACCAAGGCTGGGTTTACCTGTAAGCGGGCTTCCCGTGTTCATCTGCAAACACCCGGAGGAATGCGCTGCAGTATCGGTGTAAAGCGCTTTCAATACACACAAATCATCCGCATGAAGGGCGGTATTGGGAAACAAGTTGCTAATCTCAAGACCGCTTTTTCCATGCCGATTGAATTCAAACGGGCTGCGCATTAAATACCCGATGGCTCTACCATTAGAACCAACCTTGGTTTTACCCGCATAGGGTTTGCCATGGTGCTTGTCCAAGGCCGGTTTGTGGTCGAAAGTGTCAACTTGGCTGGGTGCGCCATTCATGAACAAGAACACACAATGCTTTGCTTTTTTAGAAAAGTGTGGGGCAGGGGTTTGTAATCCAGTAGAGCTTTCGATAGCAACGGCTTGCGATTTAAAAAATCCATCACGACCTAGGATGCTTGCAAGAGGTAATGCTGCAAACCCAGCGCCTGACTTTAAAATGAAGTTGCGCCTGCTTTGAAGCATCGCTTTTTGAACTTCATCACTTTCATACAAATCACGCATCGCAACCCTATCTACAAATTTTAATTGGGGTAAAGAAACTCATTGAGATTCAACATGACCCTGCAAGCCTGCACCAAAGCGCGGTGCTCTGCAGATGAAGGAACCTTGGCTGCATCGGGTTGCAAAGCCTTTGCTTCTTTTTGAAGAAACAAAAGCATCGCAGCTTTCTCTGATTCAACAGGTGGCCTTGCAAGGCATAACCTAAACCCCATCTCAATTTGCAAACGAGAATCACTCTTAAATTCACCCTCGAGTCTAAAAGCAAGTTGCTCTGCTTGATGATTGACGAATTCACTGTTAAAAAGAGTGAGGGCCTGAGGAGCTACATTGGTGCTGGATCGTTTTTCCGAACTTTGGGTCGTATCGCAAAAATCAAAAGTCTCTAGTAGCGGTAATGTCAGCGTACGCTTTACAAATGCATAGATCGTCCTTCTATTTATTGCAGAACCAGATTCAGCCTTCCATGCTGCCTGCTTATCGGTATGCGCTTCGATCACAACATCTGGCACGGGCAGAAAAACCCCAGGCCCTTGCATTGCTTTGTTCAAGTTCCCCGAAACCGAAAGCATCGAATCACGAATAGATTCAATATCAAGCCGCTTGTACGGAAATCGCCAGAGCAACTTATTCTCTGGATCTACAAACGCCGCTGCTTCCTTATAGGAAGAATCCTGCCTGTAGGTTTCACTGAGCAATATCAACCGATGTAATTCCTTGAGCGACCATTTTGCATCGTTAACAAACCAATGTGCCAGCCAATCAAGCAACTCTGGATGAGTGGGCCTTGCCCCCAT
>CAXNFS010000205.1:0-5881 GCA_964201235.1 Gemmataceae bacterium
AGTGTTGTTGCAATGGCTTTGAAACCCCTGAATGATAAAATTGTTGTTAAACGACTTGAAGCAGAAGATAAATCTTCTGGTGGCATTCTTCTTCCTGATAGTGCCCGGGAAAAACCCAGACAAGGCAAAGTCCTTTCCGTAGGTGAAGGCACCGTTTTGGATAACGGCAAACGCGCCCCTTTCCAAATCAAGGAAGGCGATCGCGTTCTATTTACCTCTTATGCAGGCAGTGAAGTTACTGTTGATGGCAACGAATACCTCATCATGAGCGAAGATGATATTCTTGCAATCGTAGGCTAAGAAGATAGGCCAAACTATTCGGGGCACGAACTGTTTATCACAGTCCGTGCTCTTTTTTATTTCACTTTCTATACTTTCGTTTACAATAATATTATGTGGTCACGCCTTAAATTAGGGGTTTAATCATGAAATCGAAGTATTTGGGCCTGGTTTTGATCGGTGCCATTCTTTTCTTAAGCATTGCAAATGCCCAGCCTACCCCGGCTGATTCTTGGAATTCTTCTGTGGATAAAGCGATTTCCTACCTCAGGAAGAACCAAGCCGATGATGGTTCCTGGAGCTCTAAAGCCAGCCCCGGGATTACAGGCATCATTATCACTGGCCTTCTAAAAACGGGCAAACTTCCCTCTGATGATCCTATGATTGCCAAGGGCCTTAAATATATCGAAGGGCTTATCAATACTAAATCCGGACACATTGCGGGCCTCGACCCACGCGTTCAACTTCAAAATTATGTCACCTCGGTTAATGTGATGGCGCTTAGTGCTGCTAATAAAGATTCCTACAAAGCTGTGGTTGGTAATGCTGCCAAGTTTTTGAAACAACTTCAGTGGGATGAATCGGAAGGTAAAAACCCAAAAGATGATTATTACGGCGGCGCAGGGTACGATAGTAAGTCTCGCCCAGATCTTTCCAATACTGCTTTTTACCTTGATGCCTTGGTTGCAGCGGGCGTTGCCAAAGATGACCCTGCATTCAAAAAAGCAATGATCTTTGTAAGTAGGTGCCAAAATCTTAAAAGCGAAAATAATGATCAACCTTGGGCCGGAAAGATAAACGATGGCAGCTTTATTTATTCTGCAGCAGAAGGTGGTGCAGTGCGTAATGCGGATGGCCCAGAAAAAGATGGTTCCATGCCCGGTTATGCCAGCATGACTTATGCGGGTATAAAAAGCATGATTTATTGCGGAGTTTCCAAAAACGATCCGAGAGTTAAGAAAGCTTATGAATGGATTAGCAATAATTATAGTTTGGAATCCAACCCTGGAATGCCCCCCCAGCGCGCTGCTTGGGGCCTTTTTTATTATTACAACACGATGGCGAAGGCCCTCGATGCTCTCGAAATCGAGGATGTAAAAGATTCCAAGGGCGTTTCTCATATATGGAAAAATGAACTCTCTCTTACTCTTGCTAAAAAACAATCTCCTGATGGTTCTTGGTCGAATCCCCAAGATCGCTGGATGGAAGGCGACCCAAACCTCGTAACAGGTTTTGCACTCATGGCCCTTAGTCATGCCAAACCTAAAAAATAACTTCTCCCTTGTTCTGTTGCTGGTGATTGGCTTTTTAATTAAAGCCGATCCTTTGATTGCACACCCATTACTTTCTGAAAACCATGACCGTACCATCATCCTCCGCATTCTTAACAATTCGGTGCAATTGGATTACTTGCTGGAGGTTGATGAATTACGCGCTGCAAGAGATATAGCTTCTCTTCCTGAAGAACAGCGTTTAAAAATACGCTCTCGGGAGCAGCTTCACTCTATTTTTTCTGCATATATGGCTGAGGTGCTGGGAGTTAATTTAATTGCAAAGGTGGATGGCAAAACACTAACCTTTGTCTGCACTCAAAAAACAATCAGAGTTAACAACCACCTGCAATGTTTTTTTCGTTTCGAAGCCCCTTTTGAAGTTTCCCCCATACCCAACCACTCTTTTCAATTTCGTGAGGGTAACTTCGCAGAAGATGATTTTTCTAAGGTGGAAATCCTGACTGCATCAACCGATGACTCGATTTTAACCAATCTCAATCTTCCCAGCCCCGAGCTTATTGGTAAAGCACCCTTTGATCTCGGACCGGGCGAATCAGAAAAACTTCGACTCGCTTCTTTTCAATTCTCTCTAGAAGCTAATACTAATCCCTTGGATGCAACCAATGGCGTTTTAACTCCGCCCCCTAACGAAAACCAACATGATAACGATTCCATGCTTCATCTTTTGCTGGATAACAAGAGCAACCGCTGGTTACTTTTTCTCTTCGCTCTGTTCTTTGGGGCTGCACATGCATTAACACCCGGGCATGGGAAAACTCTAGCAGCGGCTTACCTCGTTGGCGAAAAAGGCACCCTAGCTCATGCTTTTCTTCTGGGCGCAGTCACCACAATTTCTCATACGGGTGGCGTAATTATCCTTGCACTTTTCCTACCCATCTTTTTCCCCAACGCCGCCCCAGGTGATGTGCAAACTGTGCTTGGTTTCTTTGGTGGCATCACCATTGCTGCACTTGGCGCTTGGTTGCTACTTCGTCGCATTCTAGGCCAAGCTGATCATTCTCATGGCCCGGGTGCTTCCCACCAACATAACGCCGATGGCTCTATTTCTGTCAATACTCAGGATGCAGGATGGAAAGGTATTGTAATACTTGGAATTGCTGGCGGAATTGTTCCTTGCTGGGATGCAGTTGCAATGCTTCTTTTTGCATTAAGCGCAGGATTGGCAGGTATTGCGGTTCCTTTGCTTTTGGCTTTTAGTACCGGAATGGCTGGGGTTTTGGTCGCAGTGGGAATTGCAGTAGTTAAAACCCGCGACATAATAAAGAAGCATGGGCCATCAAGAATATGGCTCGAAAGAACTGCTAAAATTATGCCCATTATCAGCGCAGTGTTAGTAATTGTAATTGGTGTCTGGCTTTGCTCAGAAAGCCTCAAAGGCCAGACACCTCATTAAATTACTTAATAAGCAATAGCCTTAATTACCGAACACTTTTAATTTCGTCTTCAGCGCCTACTTCAACAAAGTAGCTGGCTTCGATGAATCCAGCACTGGGAAGGAAATTATTGTTCGAGCTTTTCCAAACATTGACGCGCCATTTATTTGCATACACATTAATAACCGAGATTTTTAATGGGTCAACAGGCTCACCAACTTTGGCAAACAGTTTAGCAAGCAAGGTGCTTTCGGGTTGAATTATTGGTTTGGGAATTTCTACTTGGGTCATTGTTAAACTCCTGGCTGTTTAATTCTTCAAGTGCCTATATATCAAACTTCCTTATTAATTACTTTATGTCCAATAACAAGGTTTCGATTCTACTCATAGACCACTTTTGAATAATGGTGAATTAGAGTCCACTGTAACACATAATAGCCTTCTCCTCAATTATTCGACAACAGAAGCAAAATATTTCATCAAGATTGCAATAATTAATAAAAATTATTCCTGCTACCCTGTTTTAAGGTACCTTTTGCTTGCTTAGAGTTCTATTTTTCACAGTTTGGCAACGATTTAGCTGATGCTTTTAAGATGCAACAAAGAAAGTGCGCAAGTTACAGTTGGTTTTGATGAAAATAAAGCAACGATTTTACCTTTTACTGGAATTATTATTTATAGTGATTGAAGGAGATTCCCCTCTTTATGATGATTTTCAGGATTATTTAATGGATTAGGATTCGCCCCCTCCCAAGCCTATGGATTATCATGATCCCGATGAACTTGACAGGCTTCTGAAAAGATTGATCCCTTTTGCATTGATCAAAAATCGACAAACTTTTAGTGTCCAAGTTAGATCCCGAAGATATTGTTCAACCCATCTTTCGCAACTTATTGCAGAATTACAAAAAGGAACCTTCAAACCTGCGAGTTGTGAGGAGATGTGGTGCCTGCTTGCAAAAATGATCATCTGGAAATGCAATTACAAGGGCCAATAAATTTAAGAAAAATTAATACTTGAGGAATCTCTTGACTTAGCAATGATCAAGCTTGAAGATGAAATCAGAAAGAAAGTGTTTTGTTTAATTCTTCAGGGTCACTCCCCTGCAGAAATTGCAGAGGAGCTTGGGCTTTTTAAAAAGATGGTTGAAAGATTCCAAAACGATATCCTCGAAATTCTTACTTTGGAAATAAATGTCACAAATAACCGATTCAGATAACCCAGTCAGGCCACCGTTGGGGCTTCCGCAAGGAAGTGTTCGTGCGTTGTTGACCTTATTGATTCTTGGCGTGGTCATCAATGAAATGATGGCGGGTCGAGAGATAGATATTTTGTGGAACGAGACGCTATTGATTGCACTTGCGCATTACTTTTCGAGGCGCAGATTTCTAAACATCCCTCCCGAAGCTGTTCCACGATTACAAAAAGAAGGCCTTCTGCCTCCAGAAACCAGGCCTCTTTTCCTCCCTACAGGAGTTATCCGAGCACTGATTCTTCTGACATTTGGGGTTGCTGGGTTTTTTCTACAGAAACAAGGCAGGTTGTTTGATCCCAAAGTGTTACCTATCTTTGGCGCTGTAGGGGCTTATATCTCCGGTATGTTTATCGCCTATTTTGCAAAATGGATCATGCGGCCTGGTGTAAATTCTTTGCTGGCCCGCTGGCAAGACATGCAAGCCATGGCTGTTCTTATCACAGTTGCAAGCACTGCAGCAATCTTTTTTATCCATGGGCCAGAAGGGCTGCCTAGCTGGCTTAGGCATGCTTCACTCTTTTTAAGTTTGTATTATTTTGGTGCCCGTTAATCTTTAAAGAGTATCAACTTCGGTATTTCTTAAAACCAATGCAGCCTGCTCTGGTGGTACATGGTTAATGTAGAAACCAGTGCCCCATTCAAATCCCGCAACTCGGGTTAACCTTGGAATAATTTCAATGTGCCAGTGATAGTGTGGCAATTGCGATGTGTTCAAGGCCCCTGTATGGATCATGTAGTTGTAGGCAGGGTTATCCAGAGCGATTTCCAACTTCAACAATATTGTTTTTAGAACGCCGGCCAATTCATCCAGTTCGCTCTTCGATGTGTTTTCATAATGGCTGTTATGCTGCTTGGGGATGATCCAGGTTTCAAAAGGAAATCTGCTGGCATAAGGAGTAATCACCAAAAAACTTGGTGAATCAAAGATGACTCTTTTGTCTGCCCCAAGTTCTTGAGAGATGATATCGCAATAAATGCATCGCCCTCGGTACTTGTAAAATTCGAGAGCGCCATTCATTTCCTCGAGAACATTGACAGGGAGGATGGGCGTAACAATAAGCTGGCTGTGGGAATGCTCTAATGAAGCGCCAGCAGCAGCGCCTACATTCTTGAAAATCATGCCATAGACCATCCTGGAATCCATTTTCAGATCTGCAAGCCGTTCGTGGTAAGTCCAGAGGATTTCGCGGATATAACTTTCAGGCAGGCGCGCCATACTCGTTTCATGAAAGGGGCATTCGAGGATGACTTCGTGGGCACCGATACCATTCATGCAATCGTAAATACCATCGCCTTTTTTTTGCAGATCGCCTTCGATTTGCAGAGCGGGAAATTTGTTGGGCACCACTCTGACCCGCCAGCCGGGTTGATCTGCATGGGTGTTTGGTTCCCTGAAAGAATAAATTTCGTTGGGGGTTTTATCTTCGTTACCCTCGCAAAAAGGGCAGTACCCACCAGGTGCTAGCAGGGGTTCTGCAGATTGGGGCATGGGCCTGCGAGCCCTTTCGGTTGCAATAATAACCCATCGACCAACAATCGGATCTTTACGAAGCTCTGGCATTATTTTAAATCCCCGACTTAGTGTTATTTAAGTTCAAACTTGTTTTCATTATCAGACATCCCACATGATTTGTTCAAAATCTCGGGTTGGTCTGCTAAAGGTAATTAATCCTTCTCT
>CAXNFS010000206.1:0-5839 GCA_964201235.1 Gemmataceae bacterium
CTTTCTTCCCGCTGCGATGTTGATCTATCCGGAGATGCAAAATCAAACAACCCAAAAATTTCTGGAAGCACACCACGCACCACTGGCAAGTACACGCTTCGGTGCGGATTTTCAATTTGGTCAGGTGTGAACAAAGGTTGGAATGTACGATATTCATCTTCCTTGTAGGGATTGTATTTTGCAAGAAAAGCCTTTTCAGGTGGTAATGGCGCCCGATCAAGAGTGCCAGCAACCTGCATGATGGCATCACGCAATAACTCGGCTTCAAGCCTGCGCGGGCGCATGTACGAAAGATAAATGTTATCAGGGTCGATTGATTTGCCGTTACCTTGCGATTCATCGGCCCCACCTTGAAGGTAAGTACTGCTAAGCACCAATGCACGGATTAATTTCTTCGTTGACCATCCTTGATCGATGAATCGTAGCGCCAAGTGATCCAGCAATTCGGGATGGGAAGGCCTCGAACCATTGACCCCATAATCATCCGGCGTTGAAACCAAACCGCGACCGAAAAGATGCTGCCAAACACGGTTTACATACACACGGGCAGTTAATGGATTTCTGGGATCAGTCAGCCAGGCAGCTAATTCATTTCTGCCACTTTGATGGTTAGGGATTGATGGATTATCAGTAAATGAAATGACTTGCAAAGTGCCTCGAGGCACGGTTTCTTTAAGGTTCGTTGTCTCCCCCCGGACATGAATTTTGCAATCTTCAGCTTTTTCACGCTCGCGCACCGCCATGGCCCAACCAGGCATGTTTGGTGGATTATCCATCGCAAATTGCAATGCAGTTTCATTAGCCTTAACCTTCACATCCCAATCTTTGATCTCTTGTTCCATTTTGGAAATATCAGCTTCAAGTTTGGCCTTGTCGGCATCTGGTTTCTTGATGTCGATCCTGGCAGCGGATAAACGCCGGACAACTCTGTAACGGTCTGACCGGGAAATATTCTGCGCTAATGTAAGTTCTTGAAGCTTCGCAAAGTAAGCGAGCCCTGCGGGACCTAATTTTTCTGCATCTGGTCCGATTGCCTGAAGTTCCGTGTGGGCAAATGCCGTCGCTTTGATTCCCTTGGGGCTATAACCATACAGAGGTTGAGTACTTCTAAATATTCCTGCCATTGAATAGTAATCAGCAGTGGGAATGGGATCGAACTTATGATTATGGCAACGGGCACAGCCAACAGAAAGGCCAAGCACCGAACGGCTCACAAGCTCTATTTGTTCATCAATTACATCCATGCGAAAAACTTCGGACTTTGATTCTTCGAAAGATTTCGATCCCAATGCGAGGAAACCCGTAGCAATCAAATTTCGATCGCGCTCTTCGCGGGAATGTGTGGGAAGCAGATCACCTGCAATTTGCTCTCTTACAAACTGGTCAAAGGAAACATCACGATTAAAGGAATCGATCACATAATCACGATAACGCCATGCGTGATAATTATAAATGTTGCGATCCTTTCCATTGCTATCAGCATAGCGGGCGACATCGAGCCAAAGCCTTCCCCATTTTTCACCAAAATGATGTGAAGAAAGTAAAGAATCGATCAGGTCTAATTTAGCTTTTGCGGGATTCTCAGAGAAAGCTTTAATGAAATTTGCTAGTTGGATTTCTGTAGGAGGAAGCCCCGTAAGGTCGTAATACAACCGCCTGGCCAGGGTGCCACCCTTTGCCATAGGGGACGGAGTAAGGTTCTGAGTTTCCATTTTTGAAAGTACAAAAAAATCGATTGGATCAGATGGCCAATCATTTTGTCGAACCTTTGGTAGTTCAAATTTCTTGGGTGGGATGAATGACCAAAACTTTTTGCCCTCTTCGATCGAAAGGCCCTGCTTCTTAATTAAAATATCACCTTCGCGCGGATCAAAAGCCCCATCACCAATCCATTTTTCAAAATCTGCTATTACCTGAGGTGGAAGTTTCTCGGTGGGTGGCATTTCAAGCCCGGAATATTTTAGAGCTTTGATCAATAGGCTTTCTGAAGGTTTTCCAGGTATGATTGAGGTCCCACTTTCCCCACCCTTTAGCATGGCTTTGCGGGTATCAAGCGCGAGCGCACCTTTAAGTTTGCCTTTGACTGCAGATTCTGCGGAATGGCATTTATAACAGTGCGAAACCAAAACTGGCCGGATTCTCTTCTCGAAAAAATCTAAGCGAGTATCTTCTGCAATTACTGCACTAGGAATTAAAAAAGAAATGAAAGTTCCAGCCAACAATCGGAATGTTAAGGTATTAGAAATATTAAACATAAAGGCAGGCTCGAAAATTTAGGTTTTCTCTTGGAAGTTATTTTAACTCGGTTCAAGGAAAAAGACAAATTCAATGTGTTTAACTTTATGATGAGGCCAAAAATAACAGCAAATCAAATCAATTTGTTTCATATCACCAATGTTTAATCTAGAATTAAAATCTTAACCATTCCTTATATGGAACAAAAATGGATCTACTTTCAGCTTGGCATCAATTAATCACCAGCATACGAGAAACTTTTTCACCTTGGGAGCTTGCAGGTTTCCTGACCGGTATCGTTTGCGTTTGGCAAGTTGTTTGCAGAAACATTTGGAACTTCCCTTGGGGAATACTCAGTTGTGCATGCTTCCTGATCTTGTTTCTCCAGCAGCGACTTTTTGGCGAAGCTATTCTCCAAGTTATTTTCATCGCATTAAATATCCATGGCTGGAATCAATGGCTACGCAAAGGCACGGATCAAGGTGGCCGACAGGTTTCAAATGTTCCCAAAAAAGAATTTACAATTCTCGCCCTCTTGGTTTTTCCTTTTACTGCTGGACTATGGGCGATATTGACATGGCTTAATGGATCGGCTCCGCTAGTCGATGCCTGGGTGACCTCACTAAGTTTAATCGCACAATGGTTGCTCAATCGAAAATTCATCCAGTCCTGGCCTGTCTGGATTCTCGTTGATGTGCTCACCATTGGACTTGGAATTTATAGGGGCATGTACCTGTTATCTGCCCTCTATGTCATTTATCTTTCCATGTGCTTTGTTGGTTGGTACTCTTGGAATAAAACTATTATTGCTGCAAGGGATAAACTCCATGGCTAAAAATGCTTTAGTTATTGGTAAGTTTTATCCTCCCCATCGAGGGCATAAATTTTTAATCGATGCCGCCTCTGAAACAAATAATAAAGTTCATGTGATTGTTTGTCATAAAAGTGATCAGATTCCTGAAGGCAATTTAAGGAAGGCTTGGCTTCAGGAAATACACCCCAATGCAATTATCAAAGTCATTGATGATATATATGACCCGACAGATTCTGCAATGTGGGCCCAAATGACCAAGATATGGCTGGGGTTCATTCCCGATGTGGTTTTTACCTCTGAAGATTATGGCACTGAATTTTCAAGGCTTCTTGGAGCCCAGCATGTTCTCGTGGATAAAAACAGACTCAATGTCCCTATTTGTGCAACACAGATTCGAACCAATCCTTGGCAATACTGGGGATTTTTGGAACCACCAGTCAGGGAGTATTATGCGATAAGGGTGGTGATGGCTGGTGCAGAATCAACTGGAAAAACAACACTTTCGAGGGATCTAGCAAAAGTTTATGAAACCAACTGGGTTTCTGAGTTTGGTAGATCTTATAGCGAGAAAAAGATTCGAGAAGCTACTAACGATGATTGGGCCACTTCTGATTTTGTCACGATTGCAACTGAACAATGCCGGCTTGAAAATAATGCTGCTAGGCTTGCCAACCGTGTATTGGTTTGCGATACCGATGCCTTTGCAACAGCTATCTGGCACAGGCGTTATTTGAAGGATCGTTCCCCCGAGGTGGAAGCTATTGCATTTTCCCACCGCTGCCCCGATCTCGTAATCCTTACAGATATTGCAACTCCTTTCGAACAGGATGGTGTTCGCGATGGAGAATCTATCCGTGGTTGGATGCATGATATTTTTCTTGAAGAGCTGATTAAATCAAAACGAAGATTTATTATGGTAAGGGGAACGCCTCAAGAACGATTGGAACAAGCATGTTTGGAAATCAATAAAATCTTGAAAGGCCCCGCTGATACAAATCAAATTTGATGAATCAGTTCGCTTACTTCGTGGCTTTGTCTTTTTTGTTAAGCGCTGTAGTTGGTTTGGGATATCGCGTAACAACAACATCATTTTTTTGCTTATTACCATTTGAACTGCGGCCATCAGTGATTAGCTTTTCCATCAGCAATTTCATCTGTGCCACACGCTCTGGTTGTTCGCCTGCCAGATTTTTAGTTTCACCAATATCGTCAGCAAGATTGTAAAGTTGCACATCAAGTTTACTATCCTTGTTTTGTTTGGGATCTGGAGCAAGGATCAATTTCCAATCACCTTGGCGCAATCCAGGAATGCCTGAAGCAGCACAGCTTACCGAATTTTCCCGCACTGGCTTATCAATACCCATAAGCAAAGGCATCAAGCTGAAGCTATCTTCTGCAGAGTTTGCAGGTAATTTTGCATTTAGAATTTCAGCAAGTGTTGCAATGACATCGGCATGATGCACAAGTTGGTTGCATACGGTTCCGGGTTTTACAACCTTAGGGTAGCGCACAATAAAGGGTATACGATGGCCACCTTCGTAAACATCGGTTTTATAACCTCGCAAAGGCCCACTGGGAAAATGACCTTGTTGCTCCAATTGTTTAACACCCACATAGCTTGCAAAACCATTGTCGCTGGTGAAAATCACGAGAGTATCATCTGCTTTACCAGATTTCTCAAGGGCTTTTAAAACCTTTCCCACGGTGGCATCTGTTTCCATTATCAAATCTGCACATGCATTATCCAAGCCACTCTTCCCTTTCCATTGTGCATTCACTGCAAGGGGTGTATGTGGTGTGGTGAGTGGCATATAAAGTAGAAATGGTTCAGCCTTCGTTGTGGCATCGGAGATAAACTTTACAGCACGATCTTCAAGGGCGGGTAAGATTGGTTCTAACTTCCAATCCTTGAGTGCGGGCCCTTGATTACTTGCTTGATGATTCTTCAACAGACCAAGAGGTAGAAATTCTGATGGGATGCCAACGGTTCGATTGTCATCGATAAAGCAGTACGGTGGCCAGTTAGGTACATCGGTACCAAAGTAAGAATCAAAGCCTCTGGTCGTGGGGCCGCCTGGGATGGTCTTTGAAAAAACCTGCTTCCAAATATCACGCTGGTCATCAGATGTGTTTCCATCAGCCATGGGTTTACCTTTGAACAAAGCTGCAGTTGCAACGGGAATGGGCCAATCCCAACCGAGATGCCATTTGCCTACTGCGCCGGTACGATAGCCATGCTGTTTTGCTAGGCTTGCAATGGTAACCCGATTGGGTGCGATGAGTGGTTCCCCCCACATGCCAACAATGCCGGATTGCAACCGGGTCCGCCAATGATATCTTCCTGTAAGAAGGGCATAGCGGGAAGGCGAACAAACTCCGGAAGAGGAATGGGCATCAGTAAAGCGCATACCCTGTGCTGCAAGGTTATCAATGTTAGGTGTTTTGATTTTACCCCGGTTGGGGTTGTTGCACTGCACATCACCATAGCCAAGGTCATCTGCAAGAATGATAAGAACATTGGGCTTATCTGCAGCTTGTAGTGCGTTGATATTCAATACAAGCAAGATGGCGAGAATAATTTTATTCATATGCGACTTCATTTGGGATCGGGATTCTTTTTCGGAGTTGGAGTCGAGGGCGCAGGTTTTTTGGCAGCTTTACTTGCATGACGGCCGGTGCCATCACCCGTATCAAGGATACCACCAGCGGGATTAAGCTGTGCAAGTGCAGATCCTAGGGTAGTGCGTGCAGCCTTGGCAGTGGTATCTTGGTTATCTAGAGTAACAAGTT
>CAXNFS010000207.1:0-5839 GCA_964201235.1 Gemmataceae bacterium
GGCGCGGGGTCTACCTAGCGGGAGCGTTGACGGATCCGAAAGGTCTAGCGATGGGAGAATACCGTGTGGTACGGGGTGGAGCTTTCAGCTACAACGAGTCTTCCGCTCGTTCTTTCAGCAGGGGCAACGGCACGCCATCTTATCGGGGCATCAGCAATGGGTTCCGTTTGGCGAGGACTCCATAATTACTGCTTAGCCCCCTTACTGCTTGTTGCTTATTGCTTTGGTATTAGAAAGCCTCCCCGAAGAAGATTTGTATAGATAAATCAAAGGGTTCAGGTCTCTTTTTGGCTGCCCCCGTCAATAACGCATCCTGTTCTGAAAAATTATTCTGGTCTTCCTTTGCGACCTTTGCGGATGCCAAGGTTGTAAATGCTAAGTGATTGAACTGGAAATGATCTTAGAGAAGTGAGAAAATCAAAAGCATGAAAGCACTTCAACTTCTAATTCTGATTTTGCTGATGAGTTCGGAATCAGCATTTGCGCAGCAGCAGAAAAAACCTGCTGCAGTTAGCAAGGTAACCCCCGTTGAAGTTGTCGTATTGAAAAAAGGCACAGAGCTTAAAGGCTTAAACCTTGGGAAGACAAAATCAGGCAATCTGGTTTTTGCAGTGCAACGATCCTGGCTGAAAAAAGCGTTGCCTGATCAGTTCGAATCTTTTATCAGCAACGAAAAAGAAACTTCACTTGCTAATCAACAAGACCTTTCTAAACGCATGAAGCTTTGGATCGATGAATCTGAAAAAGCGAATAAGTCGAAGGCTTGGATTAACTCCTTGCAGGATGAACAGAAAATCTTGGAGGAAAAGAATCCGCAAAACCAGCAGCTTTATCTTTTTGAAATCAAACCCGCTGATGTCAAAAAATATTCCCCCGTGCAGCCTGTCGTAAAGCAATTACTGATGGTCGCTTGGCAGGAACGACTTGACGATGTAGAGAACAAGACCGCAGGGGAGCTTTTGCAAGATTTGCTGAAATCGAAAATCGATTGGCAGAAGGAGAAAATCTATCTTGCAGATAGGTTGCCCCCGATGCGGATCGAGGATGAACTTGACTGGAGCGTTAGGAAAGCCTTGTTTGCCTACAAGAGCCAGGAGGGGATTCATCTGCAAGGCACCGGGGGTTTCTTGGTAGATAAGGGTGATGCCAAGGGCAATGATTTTGGGGGGATATTCCAAGGCGTGACGCAATCGATTCTGGGTGATGCGATGAAAGAATTTGGGCTGGTTCAAAATCAGGCCAAACAAGTGTCGTGGGCTGAGCAGGCAGCAAAAATCGGGAACGATAAAAAAGTAATAGCCTTGCGGGTGACCCGGGTAGTTCCCGAATTAAATGCTGGGAAGATGAGTGTGGAAGATACGATTTTAACAAAGCTGCCCAATGGCAATTGGATTCCTGTTTGGAATTCAAAGCTTAGCGCTGATGCAAGCCAGGCCCGTCCTCAGGCAGAGGCCCAGATTAGAAACGACCCTAATGTAGGGGCCATGCTTAAGCAGATAGAGGGGTTTGGCCTTGGGAATCAATTGAATCAAGCGCTTCGTGCAGGGGCTGCAACGCTTGAACTACAAGCGCAGTCAGAGGTTGGGTTTGCAGAGTTTCTGCGCATGACTTCCAAACGGCTTGATGGCCCACCCATCCATTGGTTTGTGCGCTAATTTCATCATTTAACCTGAAAAAGCCTTCTCTGTGCTTTAAGAAGTTGCTAGCTTATTAGAAATATCTTTTAGGAGTTTGATGATGCAAAAGATGAATCGTAGAGTTGCAATGCAGGGCGTGGTTTTGGCTGGCGCAGGTTATTGGTTGGGCACTGCTCCATCCATTGCCAAGGCTGTTGGCCCGAATGAAAAATTAAATCTTGCAGTGATTGGGATAGGCGGGCAGGGCAAGTCGAATCTGGGTGGTGCATCCAAGGAAAATGTAGTTGCACTTTGTGATGTGGACGAAACTCGTGCTGGTGATGGGTTCAGTAAGAATCCCAAGGCAAAGAAGTATTCAGATTTCCGAAAAATGTTTGATGAGATGGAAAAGCAAATCGATGGTGTGTTAATCAGCACCCCTGATCATACCCATTTTCATCCAGCACTTTGGGCCATGCAGCGGGGTAAGCATGTCTACCTCGAAAAACCCCTCGCACATGATGTTTGGGAAGTGCGAACTCTGACCAAGCTTGCGCAGGAAAAGAAACTTGCAACTCAGTTGGGCGCACAAAGGCACACCCTTTCAGGCCTTAGGGCTGGGGTCGAAATTATCAAGGCTGGCACCATTGGGACCATCACTGAAGTTCATTCTTGGGTGGGTGGCGATCGTGGTATGCCAACAATTCCTACCGAGAAACCAAAAGTCCCTGCAAATGTTAATTGGGATCTTTGGATTGGGCCAAATGCAGATTTCGATTACCAACCAACCATCTGCCCTTACGGCTGGCGCTTCTGGTGGCAGTTTGGCACAGGCGAAACTGGCAACTGGGGCTGTCATATTTTAGATATTCCATTCTGGGCATTGGATCTGCGTTACCCAACAAAGGTTGAAGCTTCTGGCCCGCCAGTGCATGAATTACTTACCCCCAAGGCTCTGGCTTCCAAGTTTGAATTTCCCAAGCAGGGCGATCGTGAAGCAGTTACGCTGCATTGGTATCATGCCAAGAACGGCCCTGAGATTCTTGCGAAGCATGATTTGAAAGTGGGTAACTACAACAACCTTTTTATTGGCACCAAAGGGATGTTGCTTTGTGGTTTTAATAATTGGAAACTTTTGCCTGAAGATAAGTTTAAAGATGTGAAGGCACCCAAGACTATTCCTGATTCACCCGGATTTCATAAGGAATGGTTTGATGCATGCAGGGGCGGCAAGCCTGCAACTTGTAACTTCGATTATTCTGGCCCGATGACAGAAACCGTGCTGCTGGCGAATGTCGCCTACCGCACCGGGGGCTTCGAATGGGATTCCGCCAACATGACTTGCAAGGGTAATTCCAAGGCACAGGGTTTACTGCGCAGGGCCTACCGCAAGGGTTGGGAAGTTTAAGCAAACTATTTTAGGCCGATTTTTTCTGCTCCCGATGTGAGTTAAATATACCTTGTTGGTATGTTATAATGCACGCAAGAAGGAAAGAAACCAATGGCTGATAGTAATTCAAATGTGATCCATAGTGACCCTGAGATCCTCGGGGGAACATTGGTTTTTGTTGGCACTCGGGTTCCAGTTCATACCCTTCTTGATTATTTGCAAGCAGGAGATTCTCTGCTTGATTTTCTTGATGACTTTCCCACTGTTTCACGGCATCAGGCAGTTGCAGTATTAAGAATTGCACAGGAAAAGCTGGTCGATCATGCGAATCTTGTTTGATGAGTGTGTTCCCCGCCGTTTGCGCCTTGGCTTTACAGGTCACGATATTCATACGGTTCCCGAAATGGGATGGTCAGGCAGGAGAAATGGCGAATTATTAGAACTAATGATTGTCGCAAAATTTGAATTATTCATTACAGTTGACCAAAACTTGCGCTATCAAAGAAATTTGGCAACAGCAGGGATAGCAGTAGTTGTTTTGATAGCCACCAGCAATCGGTTAGCGGAGTTATTGCCTTTAATACCTTCTGTTCATGAAGCTTTATTAGTCATCAAGGTTGGCGAAGTCTTGGAAATTAAAGCCAAGGACATAACATAGTTTTTTTGATAATTACTGCGCAAGGGGTGGGAAGTTTAACGCTTTTGATATTCGGATTTCAAGTCGATATCAAATTGTTGGTTGCCTTGGGATATCACGATCTTTAATCCTGAGGTTTTGGGGCTCTCATAGAGTAGAGGTATTTTTTTGTAGATTAAACCGACGCCCTTGGGCATCATCATGCCCGCTGAGCCTACCATTCCATTGGGATTATCCTTGGTTTTGGTGAGGGTGGGGTTTGAGACTGCGCCCTTAAGATGTGATGTTCGAACACTAAACAAGCATTCCCCCAACGGTGGTTCATTGATTCTGTAGGTTCCCTCTGGGGTTAACTCGCAGGAGCAATTGTGTTTGTTGCTCAAGGTCTCAAGAGTAAGGGCGCCTCCAGGAATAGGGTTGCCATCAAGCAATACTTTTCCGGAAACGGAACCGCCCCTATTGAATTCATCTCCCCCACATCCGAGGGCCATCAGGAGAGGAATAATGATAAATAAGTCTTTCATGGTCATGATTCTTTAAGATTAGAAATCGGAAACAATTTGGCCTTCTTCGGGGTCAACAGCGTAACCCCAAATGGTGGCATTAACATTTGGGTTTAAATTTTTGACGCTGCCATCGCCCATGGATATTCCAATGCCCCCTGAGGTGAAGGCGTGTGCAAGATCCGCATTACAATTTGCCGGGGTTACGCCTGTCTGGAACTTGGTTAATGGGGCCCCGGTTGGTCGACCGCCGAACATGGGTGTATAATCAGAGAGCCATCCGCCATGTAAAAAAAGATTGCCTCGGGTGTTACATACCATCATTTTTTCTGCAAAGAATATGGTGTTGGAGGTGCCGTCTGGGATTTTTGAAATACTGTAATTGGTTCCCCAGTGGTCTGAATTAGTCACAGTTCCGCCACGTTTTCCAAACACCTGGTAATTGAATGCGTAGCTGGTGGCAGACCAATCGATAACGGCATTACCGTTGAGCCAAGTATATTGAATACCCAAAGCCTTTTTCGTGCTGGGATCATGTGGCGCCATGAATGCTTTTATTTGCATGGTGTAGATGGGTATGCCACCTGCATTGGATAAAAGTTGCGAACCCGATCCAGCCTCATACATAGCTTTTTGTTCTAAAAAGGGTAGAAGGTGGTAGTAAAGTGTCACATCTCCCACATAGGTTTTCCATGGTCCCTTATAGGTACCATTGATGTAACCAGTCTGATTTCCATTGGGGTCGCCAACATGCATCCACCAAGCATTCCAGGCGCATGGAAGCACGTTTCGGCTATCACTTGCATTATGGCATGCCAGAGAAAGTTGTTTGAGATTGTTCTGGGATTGCATTTTTGCAGCAGCTTCGCGCACTTTCTGGACCGCCGGAAGCAGTAGTCCAATAAGTATTGCAATTATTGCGATTACCACCAGAAGTTCGATCAGCGTAAATCCAGATTTTTGTTTCATAGTTTTGATATCCAATGATGTTTCGCAATCGAAATTAAACTAAGTATGAAGCTTCGAATTAAGCCATAAGCTCTTTGATTACCCGGGCGTGTTCCACACCTGTCAATTTTTGATCAAGGCCTTGGTATCGCACGGTGAATTTTTCGTGGTCAAACCCCATCAGTTGTAAAATAGTAGCGTGGAAATCACGAATATGAACCGGATCTTTTACAATGTTGTAAGAGAAATCATCGGTCTCACCATACACACTTCCGGGTTTGGTTCCGCCACCTGCCATCCACATAGTGAAACAGCGTGGGTGATGGTCCCGACCATAATTTGTCTTGCTTAAGCCACCTTGGGAGTAGATGGTTCTGCCAAATTCTCCGCCCCAGATAACCAGAGTAGAATCGAGCATACCTCTGTTCTTCAAATCTTGAATAAGGCCATAGCATGCCTGATCAACATCACGGCATTGATCGGGCAATCTGCCTGCGACATTACCATGGGTATCCCAGTTGTTGTGATAGATTTGCACAAAGCGAACGCCGCGCTCTACTAACTTGCGTGCAAGTAAAGTGGTGTTAGCAAAGGTGCCTGGCTTGCGTGCAGCTTCGCCATAAAGCTTGAAGGTGTTTTCGCTTTCGCGTGCCATGTCGGTAAGTTCGGGAACACTGGTTTGCATCTTGAAAGCCATTTCGTATTGCTGGATGCGGGTAAGTGTTTCGGGGTCTCCAACTTGGTT
>CAXNFS010000208.1:0-5835 GCA_964201235.1 Gemmataceae bacterium
AACTCCACATCCTTTAACCAAAGAGTAAAATACTCTGGGTGTTGGATTAGATGAATCAAGCAAGTGCCAATAATAATCAGGTTCAAAATCATGTAAACAATCACGATGACCACCGCCACGCCAATCACTTCAGCAAAACCACGTAAAAACATACCACCAAGTAATACAAGCAAGCCCATGGTCAACAATAAGCGCTGTTTGTCGTGGCTTAAAGATACAGAGTCAAAAGGCCAGAACGAGTTAGAAATAACATGCTCAGCGGCATCAGCAGCAGAAAGTGTTTTCGTGATAACGAAGTCGGTAGCTGCAAAACCAAGTAATGTCATAACCAAAGCTTTGCCCACCCAACCATGCAGCAATTTTTCAAGCATCCCGATAGAGCCCAAGCCCCGAAATGATTTACTGGCCACATAAGAATAGACTGGAAAAGCGCCAAAAAGAGTTACGAGAACAACAACGAGAGTTGCAAACGGTGACAGTTTGCCTGCCGCTTCGTAGGCAATTGAAGGTTGATAACCAAGCGTACTGAAGTAATCCACCCCGGTAAGACACATCGCCCACAACCAAAAAGTCTGATGACTTTTTGCATGCTGCGATTGACTGGGATCGCTCATCCTTAAACCCCAAAATTGAAAAAGAGCCAATTATGGCTCTACATAAAGTTTATTTTATTCGTTTTCAGGTCATTCCAATAAAAGATCTTCCAATTTCCTTGAACCCAACTATTTTTGTTGGTATAAAGCCATTCATAACAAGAGCTTACATTCTTTTTTTTGGAGTGATATTAATGGCCAGCTTCGCTTCTTTTAACCAAAAATGGGCCTTAGACCTATTGCTGAGCTGTTTAAAAATTAATGGCGTAACGGGCAAAGAAGCTGCGATTGCCAAGCATGTAATTACAACCTTGATTAATGTCGGCGTTTCAAAAAACCTCATTAAATACGATAAGGCGCACCAAGAAATTCCCCTCCCCACGGAATGTGGCAATGTCATAGTAACATTGCCTGGCAATATAAAAGGGCCGCGACTTCTTTTTTCCACACACTTAGATACGGTGCCTTTATGTGCCGGTGCTGTACCCGTTTTAAAAGGAAAAAAAATAACAGCAGCGGGCAAAACCGCCCTTGGCGGAGACAACCGAACCGGAGTGGCATGCCTGATTTATCTTGCTGCAAAACTAATGAAAGAGAATATTCCACACCCTCCGATAACGCTTCTTTTTACCGTCCGCGAGGAAAGCGGGTTATTTGGTGCAAGGTATTTAAAACCAGCAGACTTGAGCAATCCAACAATGGGATTTAATGTAGATGGCAGAGGCCCCGAAGGCATCACCATCGGAGCAGTAGGCGCAGAACGATTTGAGGTAGAAATATTCGGCAAGGCTTCTCATGCAGGCGTTTATCCTGAAAAAGGTATCTCCGCGATCATGGTTGCAAGTATTGCTCTGGCCAAGATCCAAAGCGATGGGTGGTTTGGAAAAATACAAAAAAAAGAAGGGGAAGGAACTTCTAACATCGGGATTTTCTCGGGTAAAGACTTAACTAGTGCGGGCGATGCAACCAATGTAGTTACCGATTATGTGTATTTAAAAGGTGAAGCACGCAGCCACGATTCCAAATTTATTAAAGTTATTCGTCAGCATTATCAGCAAGCTTTTGAATTTGCAGCTAACCAGGTATTGGATGATCAAAAGAAAAAAGCCAAGATCAAGTTCCATTACGCACAGGATTACTTCCCCTTCAAGCTTAAGGAAAACGAAGAAGTTATTGCGAAAACCCTTAAAGCTTCCAAGGCCTTAGGTTATGATTCAATTCTTAAAACAGGGAATGGGGGATTGGATGCCAATTGGTTAGTCAAGCATGGCATACCAACAGTTACTTATGGTGCTGGGCAAAATAATATTCACACGGTAGACGAGTTCATCGATACCGATGCTTTTTGGCGAGGGTGTCAATTTACAATCGAGCTTGCAAAAGGCTTGTAAATAAATTGCTCAGGAGCCGGGGCAAATGTATAGATTCGATGAAGAAAATGGTACCCAAGTTGTTTTTCATGGTTTACAGATCTAGTTTTCGCTATGTCAAGAATAAGACAGGATTTCAATAAGTCCGCCCAAGGAGATTAAACAGCATGTTGCGTGCCCGTACTTTACTTGAAAAATTCAATAATCGCATCTTCAGTGCGGTGCATGGCAACAACATTGTCTACAACACATGCTGGGAAGACCCTGCGCTTGATCGTGAGGCCCTTAACTTTAATGCTGAAGACAAGGTTTTAATGATCACAAGTGCTGGGTGCAATGCCTTGGATTATCTTCTTGCAGGAGCAGGCGAGGTGCACACTGTGGATGTCAATCCGATACAAAACGCACTTTTAGAGCTCAAAAAAACAGCCATACTGCATTTAAACTACGCAGACTTTTTCTCTTTGTTTGGCGAAGGGAAAAACAGTGCAGCAAAGGTGATTTACGAAAAGTCTCTGAAGCCCCATCTTTCTGATGTTGCAAAACAATATTGGGACAAGAACATATCTTTATTTTATGGAAAAGGTTGGCGCAAATCGTTTTATTACCGGGGCACTTCGGGCCTTCTTGCAAAGCTCGTGCTTACACATGCAAATGTTTTTCAGAGATTAAAAAAACCAATCGAAGAATTGCTTGAAGCTAAAACCATCGAACAACAGTGTCAAGTTTACGAAAGTAAAATCAAAGCAAGGATCTGGACGCCTTGGATGAAATGGTTTCTGAGTCGTAACATGACTCTAAACCTAATGGGGGTTCCTGGCCCACAAAAAGAGCAAATCACTCACCAATACCCCGGGGGCGTTGCAAAGTATATTCAAGATTCCATCGAAGCAGTGATCACAAAACTCCCTTTTCAAAACAACTACTTTTACAGGGTTTACATTCAAGGAAAGTACACTAAAGAATGTTGCCCGGAATACCTGAAGGAATGTAATTTCGAAATCCTTCGCGAAAAAGTCAAGAATCTTTACATCAACACCAACACCCTGACCGGTTACATGCAATCAAGCGATAAGAAGTTTTCGAAATTCATTTTGCTGGATCATATGGATTGGATGAGTAGCCATAACCCTGAAGCACTTGCTGAAGAATGGAGCGCGATCCTTGCAAAATCTGCCTCCAACTCTAAAGCAATCTTTCGTAGTGCGGGCATCAAGGTGACCTACCTTGACCACCTGAAAGTCGATTACAAAGGTGAAAAAGTCGAACTTGGATCCTTACTAAAATACGATGAAGAACTTGCAGCACGATTACACCCCAATGATCGTGTCCATACCTATGCCAGTTTTTACATTGCAGCACTACCCAGCTAGGAAAGAGTCGCATGGGTTTTATTTCAGACTTAAAAATCATGTACCACATGGTCTGCGCCAAGAACACAGGTGCAAACCACGAACAAAGGCTGGAGAATTTCTATTCCAGCCAGATGGAACATTACGACGATTTCAGGCGCAGACTGCTTCATGGCAGAGAACAAATGATGGGGCTATTGCCTCTTGAAACTGGAGCCAACTTGATCGATATGGGGGGCGGAACAGGCAACAACATTGAAGCACTTGCCCCTAGATTAAGTACCATCAATTCCGTTACGATTGTGGATCTTTGCGAATCGCTTCTGAATGTTGCAAAGAAAAGAATTGAGCAAAAACACTGGAAGAATGTTTTTACTTCTCACGCAGATGCAACGCAGTATAAGCCAGACTTTGGCCAAGCGGATGCAATTACTTTTTCTTATTCGCTTACCATGATCCCCAACTGGTTTGATGCAATCAACCATGCCTACAAACTTCTAAAGCCAGGCGGGATCATTGGGATTGTAGATTTTTATGTTGCGCGAAAATGGGCAGCCCAAAACAACACCAAGCACTCCGCACTTACTAGGGCTTTCTGGCCCAACTGGTTCGCTTACGACAATGTGTTTTTATCTCAAGACCACCTGCCCTACCTGCAAAGCAAATTCAATACCCTAAGCCTAATAGAGAAAAAGGGTTTTGTACCTTACATGCTTGGGCTTAAAGCACCTTACTACATCTTCATCGGGCAGAAACCAAAAGAATCAGACTGATTCGAAAGCCCATTTCCCCTCAACATTCCTTGACCCCTCATGAATTGCAACAACTGCTTTCACAGGCAATCCGCAATGAAGGTGGGGGAACATTCCCAACCCAGCAGATGGTTCTTCTTGAACAAAAGAACCAAGGGAATCTAGATTAATTTCCAAAGCCAACACACCCGATGCTTTCGCATAGAACTTATTTGCAGCCCATTCTAGTTGATGGTTGTAAGAGAGATGAATAAAGCCTTCAGAATCGTAATTAGGTGGGTAATAAAGTTCGGCATTAAAAGATTTCCAAATACTGGGATCAACCAGTAAAAATGCATTGGCCATTATTGCATGCTCTTTCTTTAATCTGGATGAGGCAGTGAGGTACCGGAAGAACGCAATCGTTCGAGGTCCTTTTTAACCGCCAACTGATGTGGATTAATTTCCAATGCCCGTTGGTATAAAACCAAAGAGCGATCAGGCCTGTTTAGTTTTTCGTAAACAAAGGCAAGCTCTACAAGAGTTCTGGTATCGGAAGGATCAAGAGAAAGTGCCTGCTGATATCGGGATTGCGCTCTGGGCATATCACCCGCGGTTTTCCAAATCCAACCGTCCTCCGCATAGGCTGCAGCGCAGTTAGGGTTTTTCGCCAACCAATCTTCAATTCCTTTGACCGCTTCATCCTGCCGATTTTGGTTCATCAACAATACAGTTAAGGCATGCCTTGCCCCCGCATGATTTGGGCTACGGACAATGCATTCTTTGTAACATTTTTCAGCGTCGTAAGGTCGCTTAAGGTAATCGTAAGTCTGGCCAAGGTTGTAATAAATCCCTGGATCTGCGGGTTGCAATTGTTGTGCGGCTTGAAAACTTTCCTGCGCATCACTGTAACGGCCCATCTTAAAAAGCTGCATACCATCATTGTGGTAGTCCTTGACCAATTCCTGATTGGTCTGGTTGCAACCTACCATGCCTACAATTATTATTAAGACCAGCCACCTAAACATACAATCCTCCAGATGATGGCTACATAGATAAAAAGAAGATAAATGGGAAGTCGAGTTTGAATTGATTAATATGACTCTGGTGGGCAAGATCAACAAACAAAAGAAGAAGGTGCCATGATCAAAAACCTAACCTGTAGATTCATATTTGTACTTAGCTGCATTATGAACATGGGCCAGATTACCCAAGCTAGCGAAAAAAGCTCTGCACCAAAAGCAATCAGAGAATTGAAGGACATTGGGTACTTTGAAGGGACGGGTAAAGATCCAGCAAAGCACAAGCTAGATCTCTTTCTTCCACCCAACCCAGAAAATGCCCCAGTCTTTTTCTTCGTCCATGGGGGCGCTTGGGTCCAAGGAGATAAAAATTTCTTTGGCATTTATTCCGCCATCGGCAGGCTTGCTGCCCAAAATGGCATGATCGGAGTCGTAATCAGCTACAGGCTTACGCCCAAGGTTAAACATCCATCCCATGCGGAAGATGTGGCTCGTGCCATTTCTTGGACTACAAAGAATATCAAGAAATATGGAGGCGACCCCGAAAGGATCATACTGTGCGGCCATTCTGCAGGAGGCCATTTAGTCAGCTTAGTTTCCTGTGACTCGACTTATTTTAAAACTGAAAATATAAATCCAAGCTCAATAAAAGGGGTTATTTCAATAAGCGGTGTTTATGAAATACCAAATATCATACTTGGAAATGTCTTTGGGAATGATCCCGAAAACAAAGTGAAAGCTTCGCCTATAACTCATGTCCGAAAAGA
>CAXNFS010000209.1:0-5732 GCA_964201235.1 Gemmataceae bacterium
CCCTTGCTGCGCTTGTCTCTGTGCTTCCGCTTGAACATTCCACAGCAACCCGCTGGGGCGTTCTTGCTTTATTGCAAGGCGGTATGTTTTTCTTTGGGTTGATGGTTTGCGTTGCAAGCCTTTGGTCGATTCGTACAAATAATTTTGTCGCAGCAATGCGTAAAGAGTAAGTTTAGCTTAAAGAGTAAGTTTAATTAGGAGTTGGTTCATGCAGAAAAATTTTGGTTGGTTGTTCTATGTCATTCTTGCAGGCCTTGCTTGGGGGACTTATGTTCCCATTGTTTTTTATGGTGGTAGAGAATTAACCACAGAGCGAGGCACTTTGGGTGGCAGGTTGACCTCCATTCTCTGCGTTGGCATGGCTTATTTTGTACTGGCAGTGCTAATTCCCCTTATCTTATTTTTGACCAAGCAGCAAGCTTGGCCACAAATGAAAAAGACAGGTTTGATTTTCTCCGGGCTTGCTGGGGTTATGGGTGCCCTTGGTGCCATTTCCGTTATCTTTGCTTCTAAGGCTGCTGTTGATTCTGCTAATGCCTTGGGCCTGCCAGAAAACACTTATCGCATTTATATTGCCCCCCTAATCTTTGGTCTTGCCCCCGTAATCAATACCTTAGTTAGTCTTTTCTGGCATCCAAAACCCGATCAACCTTGGCATTTTGGTTTGGAGAAAGTGCCTGGCTATAAGTTGTTCCTTGGTATTATTCTTGTCGGTTTGGGTGCCTTTTTAGTTCTATACTCCAAGGAAGTTTCTGAAATTAAACCCGCTGCTCCAATAGTTGCAACTTCTACCTCCCCTGTTGCTGAAGGTAAAACAGTTGAGAAAGTTGAGTTCGTTTCTGAGTGGATCTTGTTTGTCGTCTTGGCGGGCCTTGCGTGGGGCACTTATGTTCCGATTATATTTTATGGCGGGTTGGAACTAACTGGAAAACCAGGTGAATTAGGCGGCAGGCTCATGTCAATTCTTTGCGTTGGGTTGGCTTATTTCTTGATGGCGGTGCTAATTCCTGCAGGGCTTATGGGGGCTGGAATTCCTAGCTTTGCATGGCCTTCCAAATTAAGTACCCCAGGCTTGGTGTTTTCAAGCCTTGCGGGAGTTGCGGGTGCTGTTGGTGCAATTTGTGTGATTTTTGCCTCTAAGGCTGCGGTGGATGCTGCAAAGAAAAGCGGGTTGCCTCCTGCTTCTTTCAGGGTTTACATTGCCCCTTTGATTTTTGGCCTCGCACCTGTGATAAATACCCTTGTCAGCCTGCTATGGCATCCTTCTAAAAACGGCGATTTCCTCCATTTTGGTATGGAGCATACTCCCGGGCCATTGCTTTGGATTGGCATTATTTCTGTGGCTTCGGGTGCCTTTTTGGTTCTCCTTTCCAAGGAGCAATCCGAAGTTCAAGCTGGCCCTCCTGCTGCAAAGCCCAACCCTGCCCCAGCTAGGTGAACCATATGAATCAGGATGATTTGATAGCTTCATTCCAGGGTGTGCTTGCACACCTCTGGATGATTCGAACCTTCCTTAAGCATGCGGATGAAATTCAAGACGATGAAAATATGCTTGAAGTTCCCAGAACCCTGTTTGACTACATTCGTGCCACAGAGCCCGCTTATCAGCGTGCGGATTGGGCCGACTTTTTTCATAGGTTAAATGGTAAGTTTAGTCGTTTAAAAAAAGCTAACATTTATTATCAGGAAAACTTCAAAACATTCTCGGATCATACTAATTTTCAAATGGCTGCAAGTTCACTTGCCGCATGTGTTAGTAGGCTTCAAGAATTGCTTGATTTGGTTGAAAAATTGCCTCAACAACCTTCATCTTCTTCGGGTCCAACTATCTAATATATACTTTTCCTGCACCAGTTTGTTCATCGTATCAATCGGAAGATCTTGCAGGTTTTGAGTTGCCTTCCAAGAGTTTTGCAATCGTGAAACAATCTCGCTTCTTGCTAAGGGCAGGTTGGTTAAAAATTGTTCATGCACTCTGTCGAGGCGGTATTCGGGCTGCCTTGTAGGATGCTTTAAATAGTTTGGGATCATCCCAATATTGAAATCATAAAGGATGGATCCATGATGCAAAATGAAAACACTTTTTCGTTGTTGAGCATTGCCTGAGAACTTTTTATTATCCCAAGCCAGATCGCTGGTGCCATCATGTGTAATGTCAGAAATACCTAAAGAGCTTGCGATTTGTTCCATGATGCTTACATAAGAACTTTTGATTGTAGCCAAACCTGGCCGGGTATCAGTTCGAAGGATAAGCGAGAAAAGCAAGCAGCCTTTTCCAAGTAAAACGGTGCCTCCGCCGCTAGAGCGCCTTAAAATCGGCACTCTGGATTTTAGGCATTCTTCTTCTTTTACATCTTCATGAAATATGCCTCCAGAGCCTAGAATTACAGCGTTTTCTTGAATTTCCCAGATGCGCAGACATTCGTCTAACTGCCCCAGTTCAGCCTGAAGCAAAAGCGCCTCATCGAACGCAAGATTTTCGTGGGGATCAGTAAAAGTTTTATCGAGAAATAACATTTTCTTTTTCAAAGGTTCGAGTAATCCGCCCGCTTGTTGCCATGCCTCCAACCCGCCACGAATAGCAAAAGATTTCGAAAACCCAATGCCTCTAAGATACTTGGCCCAACTGGCCGCGCTCGCATCATCCGGTCAGGCACAATAAAAAAACACCCAGTTATTTTTGTCAATGCCTGAAGCCCATGAATTAATCTCTTCAGCATTTGCTTCTAAACCGACACAGCTAGAAATTTTCCAATTGCTTTGTTGTTTGCTAACCCTACTTCTAATATCTAAAATGCAACAACTTGTGTTATTGTTGTTTATTTCAAATGCTTCTGCAGCAGTTATTCTTAGGCTTAGCGGGTTGATCAAGGTTGGCTTTCTGAATATGGGTTAAATTCGCTTAAGTGCAAAATGTTCTCGGGAACAAACTGTTTCCTGATTCCCATGGATGATTCTAGTTCTAAGTATGCAAACGATTGTTTTAAAAGCTTTCCTTCATGCTTTTTTCCGTGCTCTTCAAGCAGCACTTCTCTGCCTAATAATCCCATCCCGGAAACCCATTCTTTTTCAAGCATTTGTAGGTTCCCATCAAGTAATTGATGGTAGATTTCATCAAGGTTTGATAGAAGTCGTTTTGCGATTTCATGGGTGTTCAATGGGTGCGGAGTGAATTGCTGCATCGAAGTAGCAAAAGGTAATCCCAAGGTTGCAAATTCTAAAGGCGTTTGCAAAATATTAAGGCCTATTCCAACAATGGTGCCAGCGGATTGCTCAATCAAAATACCGCTGATTTTTCTGCCATCCATCAAGATGTCATTGGGCCATTTTATACTTGCTCTTATGCCAAGAAAATCTTGAATCGTATTGCAAACAGCTACCGCAGCCCAAGCAGTGAGTATTGCCGGGCGCTTTAAACCATCAGGTGGGAATAACAATATCGAAAGTAAAACCGATTGCCCTTTATTTGCATTCCAAACCCGCCCATGCTGGCCTCTGCCATAGGTTTGGCTGTCTGCGATTATTGCTAACCCATTATTTGTTACTTCAGCAGAATGAGTTGCAGCATGATTCGAGGTGCTATCAAGTTCATCGAAGTGCCAGGTTAATTTTCCAATCACCTTGTGGTCGAGTTCCCAGATGCTTGTTGGCTTTGATTGCGTCATGAAAAATTGTAATCCAACGCTAAATCTAATGCAGGTGCAGAGTGCGTGATTGCGCCTATGCTTATCCGGTCAACTCCTGTTAATGCTACTTCCCGTACATTTGCGATGGTTATTCCGCCAGAGGCTTCAAGCAAAACATCAGGCGCTATAGCATTTTTACGCTGTACCGCCGCTTTCATATCTTCATTGCTCATGTTATCAAGAAGAATAATCGTAGGGGAAGATTGTAATGCACAGTCAAACATTTCCAAATTATCCACTTCGATTTCGATATCCCATGTGCCGGGAAAGTATTGCCTCGATAACAAGATTGATTTTCGAATAGCAACCGGCCCACTGCCTAAAGCTGCCAAATGGTTGTCCTTGATTAAAATTCCATCGGATAAATTCATTCGATGATTATGCCCGCCGCCACACCTTACTGCATATTTATCGAGGTATCTCCAACCAGGGGTTGTTTTTCGGGTGTCTAAAATTTTTACGGGAAGATCATGCACCTTAGCGATAAATTTTGCGCTTAGAGTTGCTATCCCTGAAAGTCGTTGCATGAAATTCAGTATGATTCGCTCCGCAGATAAAATGCCTCGCATCGGACCTTGAATTTTAGCAATCAAACTTCCATGCTTTAATGATTCACCATCTTCCATAAGGGAAAACCATTCAGCTTCAGGGGCAATTTTTCGCAACACCCTTTCGCCAGTCTCGATGCCTGAAAGTATGCCATCTGTACGGCCTACTAAAGTTGCTTTCCCCTTTAAATCCGCAGGTAAAGTAGCTTTGCTGGTCAAATCCCCAGAAGAATCGATATCTTCAGAGATTGCCATTTCAAGTAACTGTGTGAAAGTCTTGTCTTCAAAAGTATTAAATGGCATTTGGTGAGCCTCATTAGAAAAGACATTACTCAAAGTATTTTACGGCGTTTTTGAAAATAGCGAAACCCTCGCCCTCTTTCTGCAAACCGTTACGAGTCCAACTTGGATGTTGTGTTGGTAATACATGTCTTTCAGGGTGTGGCATCAAGCCAAGAACCCTGCCAGATGGGTCGCAAAGCCCTGCAATATTTCCTTGGGAACCATTAGGGTTATGAGGGAAGCCATCAAGTTTGCCCTGAGGATTGACATAGCGAAGCACAACTCTGCCTGATTTTTCGAGGCCATCAAGCATCCATTCTTCACGCGATACGAAACGGCCTTCACCATGAGCAGTAGGAACAAAAAGGGAAGAAAGGCCAGTAAGGAAAGGGCAGTTATCGGGTCGAACTTCAAGATTGACCCACCTAGTCTCGAATTTGCCTGAAGTATTGTGAGCTAAAGTTGCAACAGGGCCATCTTGATCCGGTTGCAGAATAAGGCCAGCCTTAAGAAGTACTTGAAAGCCATTGCAAACCCCAAGGATGAGTTTTTCTGAATCCCGAAAGGCTCGGAGTTCGGATTGGAGAAAATGGGTAAGCTGAGAGGCGAGTATTTTTCCTGCAGCGACATCATCTCCATAGGTAAATCCCCCTGGAATCACAAGGATTTGAAATTGTTTAAGAAGGGCAGGATTTTCCCTAAGTTGAAGGATATGTATGCGTTCTGGGCGGGCGCCTGCCTTTTCAAATGCGAAATGTGTTTCCATATCGCAATTGGAACCAGGAGCTCGAAGAATGAAAACTTTTGGAGAAGCCATGTTTGTTTACCCTAATTCCATGAAATAAACCCAGTGTTATTTTAGAAAAACCGGAGTGCTTTAAAAATATTATGCAGGAAAGATAGAGAGAAACAGCATTAAAATGCCTTAAAAATGAATGCTTTAAAAAATATTTATTCCAACTGTTGACTCCACGGAAATGAAGCCTATACTCAAATTATCCTCATAACTGAGGAAAGAAAAAATGTCGACGCAGTGAAGTCAGCTTCGGCTGGCCGAAACGTTTAGGCAGTGTGACCTTTGGTCACATTTAATGGATCTTTGACAATTCGATGATTATAGCCAAATAGCGAGGATGTGTCTGCTTAAAGTTAGGTAGACGCAATCCTTGCGAGTTATGAAGAAATTCATAACCTTTCAAGTTCTTTGAGCGAAAAC
>CAXNFS010000210.1:0-5719 GCA_964201235.1 Gemmataceae bacterium
GTAGTTTCTGGGCAGACTGGCAATCTTTTGAAATCGCCTTGGAGCTTTAAACAGCATGGCCAGTCGGGTGCCTGGGCCAGCGAATTATTCCCCGAGATCGCATCCCATGCAGATGATATTTGCTTTATCAAATCGATGTATGGTTCTAATTCCCGCCATGGTGGAGCCTTGTTGGAACTTCATACTGGCAGTGATACTTTTGTTCGGCCGAGCATGGGTAGTTGGGTTACTTATGGCTTAGGTACCGAAAATCGAAACCTTCCCGGGTTTATAACTGTATGCCCAACACTTTCCCATGGTGCAGAGAACAATTTCTCTTCGGCATTCCTTCCCGCTATCTATCAGGGAACCCCCGTGGGCAATGCTGGCACACCCAGTGACAAGGCGAAAATTCCGTTCATCACTGGCGATACACCTACCCAATTACAGCGCATGGAAATTGATTTCTTCAACAGGATGAATCGTGAGCGATTGCAAGTAACTGGCCCCGATAACGGACTTGAAGGCAGGATTGATTCGTTCGAACTAGCGTTTAGAATGCAAGCAACCGCACCTCAATTGCAGGATCTTTCAAACGAAACACCACTCACGCAAAAGCTTTATGGGTTGGATGATCCCGCTACTGCAAACTATGGCAGGCAATGTTTAATGGCTAGGCGCTTTGCTGAAGCGGGCGTTCGCTTTATTCAGATTTCCCACAGCTATAAATGGGATCAGCATGGCAATCTTCGGAAAGATCATGCCAAGAATGCCAGGGAAGTGGATCGACCCATCGCAGGGCTGTTATACGATTTGAAACAGCGCGGCCTTTTGGAAGATACTCTCGTTTGGTGGGGCGGTGAATTCGGCCGTACTCCCACGGCTCAAGGAGGCGATGGCAGAGATCATAACCCGCATGGCTTTACCATGTGGCTTGCGGGTGGTGGCATAAAACCGGGCATCAGTTACGGTGCCACCGATGATTATGGTTATTATTCTGTCGAGAACAAAGTTCATTTTCACGACTTGCATGCCACCATCTTACACCAGTTGGGATTGGACCACGAGAAACTCACTTATAAACATGCGGGTAGAAACTTCCGCCTGACCGATGTGCATGGCAGAGTGGTTCGAGAAATCTTGGCCTAATCTTAAAAGCCCTGTTGGTTTCACCCCTTGTAAATTAGGCACGAGCTATGATTAGAATTATTGCAGGGATTGTTTGTGTAGGCATTTCGTTATGCCTTTCAACACTGGCTATTGCGCAGGAAGGTAAAACTTCTTGGAAAGCCGGGGTCGCTAAGGCTGTTATCACTCCTGAAAAAAGTGTATGGCTTGCGGGGTATGGCTCGAAGCGTGCGCCTGATGGAAAGCTTCATGATATCTGGATGAAATCTCTGGCACTCGAAGCCCCCGATGGTAAACGGGCTATACTTGTCACCAGTGATTTTCAGGGCGTCCCTAAGGAAATGAGCGATGCGGTGTTTGTTCAGCTCAAGAAAAAACATAATCTCGAACGCCATCAGGTGATGATCACTTTTTCACACAATCATTGCGGCCCGCGCCTGGGTCTCGATCTTGTGGATTACTATCCCATCGAAGCTGAACAAGTTAAACTGGTTGATGAATACACGGATCAAATGGTATTAAAGATGGTTTCGATGATTGGTGAATCCATCGCCAACCTTGCCCCTGCAACCTTAAACATGGGCGAAGGCCGGGCAACTTTTGCAGTCAATAGGCGCAACAATAAAGAAGCCGAGGTTCCCAATATCATTGCAAAGGGTGAAGCACTTAAGGGGCCCGTTGATCATACCGTGCCTGTCTTGACAGTTTCAGGGAGCGATAAAAAGATCATTGCAATACTTTTTGGATACGCATGCCATCCGACCACGCTAAGCTTCACCAAATGGTGTGGCGACTACCCAGGCTTTGCTCAGATCCTAATCGAAAAGAATCATCCGGGTGCAGTTGCTATGTTTGTCAACACTTGTGGGGGAGATCAAAATCCGCTTCCCCGCAGGCAGGTGGAGCTTTGCGAAAAGTATGGAAAAATGCTCGCTGATGGCGTGGAAGAGGCCCTTACAAAACCTCTTAAAAACGTTCAACCTGGCTTGAAAACTTCTTTTGAACTCATGCCCCTTCCGTATGAAAAATCAATCACCCGTTCCGAGCTTGAAGTCGCAACCAAAGATACCAATGCGGTGCGTAAGCGTTGGGCTGAGCGAATGATTAAAAAGATGGATGCGGGGGAAAAGTTTGAATCTTCGTACCCCTACCCTCTTCATGCGTGGAAGTTGGGAAACGAAATGCTGATGATTGGCATGGGTGCTGAAACCGTGGTTGATTATGCTCTTCGGTTTAAAGCAGAGTTCGGAAAAGGCACCTGGGTTTGTGGCTATGTAGATGACATGATCGCTTATATTCCATCACGAAGAGTATGGGCGGAAGGTGGTTATGAGGGTGGCCCTAATCTATTTGAATATGGCCGTCCTGCATTGCGCTGGGCTGCTGATAACGAAGAATTGATCGCAGGTAAAATCAAAAAGCTTGTTGGCGCTGTGAATAAGTAACACTCTTTTTATCTTAATCATAGAAGGGTTTGTCTTGAACCATTTAACCCGTCGAAACTTTGCAAAGACTGTCATCACTTCGCTTGCTGCGATTGGTTGTTCGCAATCTCAGGCGATTGCAATGCAGAAACAATCCCCAATCATAGACACTCATGTCCACTGTTTTGCAGGCAATAAAAACAAAGTCTTTCCCTACCATAGCGATGGCCCTTACCAACCCGATGCGATTACATCGCCACAGATTTTGTTGGAGCAGATGAAGAAGGCGGGCGTTGATTTCGCAGTTGTTGTTCATCCCGAACCTTATCAGGATGATCATCGGTACCTTGAATACTGTTTATCTGTGGGCAAAAAACAATTGAAAGGAACATGCCTGTTCTTCGCAAATAAGGGCGACTCAGTGCGGCTTATGGGCGAATTGGTCAAGCGCAACCCAGAAAAGATTGTTGCTCTTCGCTTTCATGCTTACAACAAAGAAAAACTTCCACCGTTTGAAAAACCTGAACTGCGAATCTTATGGAAGGCCGCCTCGGAACTTGGCTTGAAGATCCAATTGCATTTCGAACCACGCTACGCTTTTGGTTTCGAACCCTTGATCAAAGAGTTTTCAAAAACCAAGGTAATCATCGATCATATGGGCAGGCCCTTCGATGGCACCCAAGAAGAAAACAAGCGTGTGCTTGAATGGTCTAAGTTCGAAAACACCATCATGAAAGTTTCTTCTTTACCTGACCCTAAAATGTATCCTGAGCGGGATGCAGGCAAAGTTATCAAGGATTTGGTGAATCGATTCACGCCCATGCGTTTGATCTATGGCGGTGGCTTTGATGACAAATCCGATGCGCAATCGTATCGTGCCTATCGGGAAAATATCAGATCGTATCTTGCAGCGCTTTCTCCCTTGGAACAAGCCATGATTTTAGGGGGCAACGCCCAGAGGTTGTTTGGGTTTGAGGGCTAGGTAACTTATTAGTGTGCATAGTAAGAAAAATTAGTTATTTTAGAGTCACTTGAGGTACCATTAATTTCTAGGGGAGTAATCACATGAGAATTACACGCAGAGGTTTCGTTGAACAATCCATAATTGCAGCTTCCGCAGCCTTGGCTTCAGGGGTTCCGCAAACTTCTGAAGCAGCAGACACCAAATCAGAACGCAAAGTTGGGGCCAACGAAAAAATCCGCGTTGCAGTCATAGGCGTCAACGGCCAGGGCGGTAGCCATCTTGGCGAATGGCTTAAAAACCCGGATGTCGACCTTGTCGGTGTGTGTGATGTCGATCCCGCTGCCTACCAAAAAAACATGAACAAGTTTAAATCGCTGAAACATCAGCCCAAGTTCTTTCAAGATGTTCGTAAGCTTTGCGAAGATAAAAACATCGATGCTGTTTCCATTGCAACCCCTAATCACTGGCATGCGGTGATGGCTATTTGGGCCATGCAGTCGGGTAAGGATGTCTATGTTGAAAAACCCTGCAGCCATAATGTGCTTGAAGGTCGGGTGATGACCCAGTGGGCTCGCAAGTTAAACCGCATGTGTCAGATGGGCGTGCAAAGCCGCAGTATGACTGGCATGAGGCAGACTCTTGAATTTATTCAAAGTGGTAAAATTGGAAAAGTCACTGAAGCAAGGGCCATCTGTTATCGTAAACGCGATAGCATTGGCTTGGTAGACACCCCCGCCCCAATTCCTGAAGGCCTCGACTTTGATCTTTGGTGTGGCCCTGCACCTAAGGTTGTTCCCATTAGAAAAAGATTGCACTACGATTGGCATTGGGTATTTGAAACAGGCAATGGCGACCTCGGAAATCAAAATCCTCATGAACTTGACAAGGCAAGATGGGCCCTTGGCAAGAATGAACTTCCTAAGCGTGTGATCAGTCTTGGGGGCAGGCTTGGTTACAAGGATAATGGCGATGTTGCCAACAGCCAGATTAGTATTTTTCAATGGGACGATGGCGCCCAATTAATCTCTGATGTTCGGGGCTTGCCCATCAAGACTCCTGTAACTTTTGGTTTAAAGGGTGGCCCTTTCAATGGCGCTTGCAATATTTGGTTTGGTACTGATGGCTATGCCGTTGGCCCTAACTACACTTCAGGCGTTGCGTTTGATTACAAGGGTAATCAGCTTGGCAAATGGAGTGGTGGTGAATATCAGGCCCACTTCGCAAATTTCGTTAAGGCGATCAAGAGTCGTGACTATAAGGATTTGCACCTCGACATCGAGCAGGGGCATCTTTCCAGCGCTTTGGCGCATCTTGGAAATGTTTCCTATCGATTGGGCAAGGTTGTTCCTTTGGGAACCAAGCCTAGCAAGTTTGCTGAAAACAAGCATGTTGCTGAAACCTTGGTTAGCTTCGAAGCTGGCCTTAAAGAGCACAATGTGGACTTCGACGCCACCAAGTTTTATATGGGTGAAGAACTGACGATTGATCCTAAGACAGAACTTTCCACCAATGAGGCAGCTAACAAGTTGTTCACACGGGAATACCGCAAGGGATTCGAGCTGCCTAGAGTGTAAACCTTGAAGTGATAATCTTTTTGAAAAGGGGCGTCAGTAAGACTGGCGCTCCTTTTTCGTTTCTATGGATATTTCGAGTTAGATTTTCCTGGTTAAAGAATAGATGGGTGATAATCTGGAGTTGGTGAATTAAAATTGGCAGGCAGGTGATCCATGGCAAAACTTCATCCCGGTCTTTATGCGGCGTTATTGACTAAAAGCTTGCAAAAGTTATTGGAACCACGCGATTTTGAGAATGTGATTGATCTTGAAAAAACAGAGGCCCCAGCTTTTTTAAGCAACAAACTCCGACAACTCATTCAAAGATCGTTGAAAAGTATTGAAGGGGATGATGCTGTCCAACAGCAGGTTCTTTTATTTAATAAAGTGCTTTCAGAAGTTGAAAAGTGGGATCCACAGGTTGATGATGATAAATTGCTGGATGACAAATGTAGATTGCTGGAAGCCATTCTTCGTACTGGCCAAAACCAAAAACCCGCTGCACCCGTTACATCGTTGGTACATAGTTCGCTTTTTACTGGTTCACGAAATGGACCACAGTTATGTAACGAGCTTATTGCCGAAATGGAATCAGCAGATCGCTTAGATATCTTGGTTTCTTTTATTCTTAAATCAGGCTTCAGGTTGCTCCGTAAAGGCTTTGATATTCT
>CAXNFS010000211.1:0-5695 GCA_964201235.1 Gemmataceae bacterium
GAACCGTTTAACTCTTAAATAATAGGTTAATTAGCACAAAAATTCATTAATGCTTCACAAATTCAGCTACTTCTTTCTTAAAACCCCACAAAACATAAGTCTTTACCACACAATGAATTATTATGCGAAAAGTATGGCTATTTATCCATCATTATTATAAAAAGAAATTAATAAGGTTTACTGATGTAAAAGTGACCGTAGCATTAAGAACTATATTTTAATGCTTATTGACATTTTATTTTCTAAAAATAAAATAATTATTTGGTCATTGTGGAGATTATTATGAAGACATATATGGCAAAGCCTTCTCAGGAACCTGAGAAAAGATGGCTGGTAATTGATGCTGCGGATCAAATTGTAGGCAGATTGGCTGTACAAATTGCTAATTTGTTGCGTGGCAAACATCGTCCTGAATTTACCCATCATCACGATACGGGTGAGTTTGTTATTGTTTTGAATGCATCAAAACTTCGGTTTACAGGTAAAAAGATAAATACGAAAGTATATCGCTGGTATACCCACTACCCCGGTGGTTTGAAATCAGCTTCCGCTAAAGATTGGCTTGCAAATCATCCTGATCGTATTATCCGCGAAGCGGTTAAAAGGATGATGCCCAAAACGCCTTTAGCTAGACATCAAATTATCAAGCTTAAAATTTATGCAGGTACTGAGCATCCTCATCATGCCCAAAAACCTGTTGAATTCAAAGTATAGCATTTAACTGGAGAAGATATCGTGGCTGAAACTAAGTCGAAGAAGACATTTTATTGGGGCACCGGAAGACGAAAAACTTCGGTTGCTCGTGTAAGAATTTGCGAAGGTACAGGAAAGATTTCCATTAATAAAAAAACATTGGAAGTTTACCTCACTGAAGAAAAAGATCGCCAATTCGTCCTTGGGCCAATTATTCTTGCAGATATGGTCAAGCGCCTTGATGTTATTGTCACAACCAAAGGTGGCGGTATTTCTGGGCAAGCAGGAGCTATTAGCCAAGGTGTAGCTAGAGCTCTCAAAGCTATGTTTGGACTCATTGAGGTCGAACAGCCAACTGCACCTGAAGAAGAAGGCGCACCTCTAACCTTAGCTAAAAAGCTTAGAGACTCCGGATTCTTAACGCGAGATGGCAGAATGAAAGAACGCAAAAAATATGGCCGAAAAGGTGCTCGAAAGAGTTTCCAATTCTCCAAGCGTTAATATTCTATCTAATCATAAAAGAGCATGGATTTCAAAGATCCGTGCTCTTTCCATTTTTCAATTCGTCGAAATAACTCAATACATCTTTGTATTGCAGGCTTTATCTTCACATCTGGCATTGGCTTCTGAAACCATTTCAACCACCGATATAAAGAAACAATTGTTCCTAAAATATCAAGCTTCCTACAAACCAAATAATTAATTTTTGAAACCTCTGAGTATGCATTTAATGCATTAGTCCACATTAGATAATTATCACCAGCAAAACTTGATATCATTCTGGAAACATCGACTTCTCTGCAATCTTTTCGCATGGCACAATAATCAATAAAACCACTGATTTCACTGCCGTTAAATAATATATTTTCCCGCCTCGCGTCACCCCAGCAATATTGAATTTTAACACTTGGATTTGGGGAACCCATTAAAATACCAACTTCCTGATTAATCCATTTCAAAAGTCCCATCAAATGAAATCGAGGAAGAAATCCAATTACTGAAAAGTTAATTGCTGAAATGGAAAAGGAATTAATCTCAACTTCCCGACTTTCCATAGCTGGCATTACACCAAACCCAGATTGTTCCGAACCAATCGCAATATGAAATTGACCTAATTTTTTGACGCATTGAACCAAATTGAAAATCGAACAATCAGGAATATTCCCTGGAATCCAAGAAGAAAGATCCCAGCAAAAACCATCCTGATAAACAACATTAGCATTATCTTTGTTGCGAAAAATTAATGGGAATAAAACAAAGCTGTTTTTTTGTAATTGATCAAGCAAGGCGTGGGTGCTTTGCAACGAACTTAAAGCAGATGGATTGTAAGATTTTAAGGCAAAAACGCCATCTGAAGAACTGACTTTATATACAAAAGAATCGCTCAACCCACGGTTAATGGATATCAAAGAAAATGGGAAACTAATAGCAAAGTTGGAAAGAACAAATTCAACAGTTTTATCGATCATCAGTTCTATAATATCACTGGCGTTTTACAACAACATCGATTTCAGCAGGTTTAGGTATTTCAATTACAGATAGCGAAACACTATTAAGAGGCTGCGCCATGCCTTTTAATACATTTAAATTAAAAACAAGGTTTGGCTTAATACCAAGAACAATAACTATGAAAACACAACCAATGATAGCAACATAACTAGGTCTAAAGGAAGTATTAAAAACTCTTGGCCAAATAGTAGGTTTAAAATAAATGCCAGACAAGATTCTCAAATAAATCCATGATCCAACTGCAGCATTTAAAAAAGCGATTATACCCAATAAGAAAAACAAATTGTGAGTCCCCTTGCTGAGAGCATCGTCCCAAGTGTAAGGAACACTGACACAACCAAAAACAATAAAGAATTTAGCAAGAAAACCACCAGTAAAAGGAATACCAATCAAACTAAATAAAAACACCGCAAGGCAAATTGCCAATAGTGGGGTTTGAGATCCAATGCCTGCGAGATCATCCCAATCTTCAATTGGCTTTTCTTTGGTATCCAATACATCTAGAACTGCAAAAATGCCAAAGGTACCAAAAAAGTAGGCGATTAAGTAAAAGAATGAAGCACCGATCCCATCAATGCCAGTAGCCAATTCAAGTTTTGGGGCAACCGCAATTCCAGCAAGGATGAACCCAGAATGGGAAATACTGGAATAAGCTAAAATTCTACGAAGGTTTCTTTGAAGTAGACCAAGAATAGTTCCAATAGTCATTGTAACTGCCGATAAAATCCAGAATAGAACATAAATATTATCAAGAGTTTTTGAGGAACCAGGTAATGCCCCTTGAGCTAAAGCAAAACCAAAAATACGGACGATAGCAGCAAACCCTGCGACCTTGGAAACTGTCGCAAGTAAAGCGCACATTCGATAAGTGGTACCTTGATAAACATCAGGAGCATAAAAATGAAAAGGAACCATGCTAATCTTAAAACCTAGACCTGCAAGAATGGCAAGCATCGGGATAAGAAAAAGCAAACCGGAAGAGTTATCAAGATCAGCAGAAGGTTTAAAACGATAACCATTACATAAAGCATCAGAAATGGCAGAAATATTTGTAGTGCCCACAATGCCATAAAGATAGCTAAAGCCCAATAGAACTAAACCAGAAGAAAAAATAGACAAGAAGAAATATTTCATTGCTGATTCTGCAGCAAGATCTTTCTTTCCATGCAAATAAAGCAAAACATAAGTAGGTATGCTTATTAATTCGAGCCCAAGAAAAAGGACAACTAAATCATTGGAAATACCAACAATTGAACAACCAGTAACCAGAAACATTAAAAGGGCAAAAGTTTCAAAAGTATTTTCAGTTTCGCAATCGCGCCAAAAAAGAAGACAAAAGTATAAGCCCATACCTAATGAAAAGTGCCTGATAAAATTCGAAGACATGTCTTCAAGGATGTTGATTGAAAACAAAAGTGAAGGATCTATTGAACCACGTTTTTGTGAAACAAGTAGAAAATAAGCAAGCAAGAAACCTATAGAACTAATCAAAGCCCAAGGAGTGTTTTTTTTAACAAAAGGCCCCAAAAGAAGTATTAAACTTGCAAGCGAAAAAAGCACGATCTCAGGCATCATGTATTGAATATAATCTACAATTAATAATGATCCTATCATTGATCCACCGATACCAATCTAAAAAATAAGGTGAACACTATTTATCCAATTTACAAACAGGTAACAAGTTATTTGCCTGTAAATTCAATTTTGCAATCAAATGTCTTTCAGGCCGAATAGTATCAATCATTGGTTGAGGATAAATTCCAAGGAAAAGGCAAAGTAAAGCCAGGGGAAACAAGAAGAATTTTTCAATCAAAGTTAGATCAGATACAGAATCTTCTTTCCTAAATACTGGTTCTGAAAGCTTTCCAAAAAACACTTTCATCACCATCGAAATTAAATACCAGGCACCAAAAACCATACCTAAACTACAGATGGAAGCTATAACTTTACCTGTAATATTTGGGTTCTTAGATTCAAACGTCCCGAATAAACACATAACTTCACCAACAAATCCATTAAGGCCAGGTAAACCGACACTACACATGACATAAAAAACAGATATGCCTGACAAAATTTTCAACTTACTTCCAAGGCCTTGAAGATCTTTAAATTTAGTGGTTCCATATCTGTGGTTAAGAATTTCGCAAATAAAGAAAAGTGCCCCTACATTTAAGCCATGGTTAATCATTTGCAGGTAACTGCCAGTTAACCCAGTTTCATTTAATGCAAATACACCTAAAAGACAAAAACCAAGGTGACTAAAGCTACTATATGCAAGCATTCGTTTCAAATCATCTTGAGCAATGGCGCAAGCCGCCCCGTATAAAATCGCAATCATAGCAAGAACGGAAAACAAATAAGTGCCTAATTCCCAAGCAGGCACGGGAAGTAATGGAACACATAACCTGAGAAAACCAAACGCACCAAGTTTGGCAAGAATCCCACCCAACACAAGAGTAACACCTGTTGGAGCTTCATAGTAAGCAGTAGGTTGCCAAGTATGAAAAGGGAATGCAGGAAGCTTAACCAAGAAACCAGTTGCAAGAAGAAGGAAAATCCATTTTTGGGAGGAAGACCAGTAATCCAATCTAGCTTTGTTAACTTCTAGGTTTGATTTAAGTAAAGGGTTTAGCAAATCTTTATCAGCTTTAGCTTCATAAACTTTTTTATTAAGTCCCATCTGGGTATCGTGTGAAGCAGTGATCAATTCAGGAATAGAAAAAGTGATAGGTAAATCGGTGTTATCTTCAAGATGGTTTTGATTAAGAGCAGAAACAAGCCCAATAATTCCTAGTAAAGTAGCTAAACCACCACCCAAGGTGTAAACGAACAATTTTTTTGCAGCGTATTGCCTATTGGGCCCGCCCCACATTGCGATAAGAAAAAGAAGAGGAATCAAAGTTAATTCAAAAAAAGCGTAAAAAAGAATAACATCAAAAGAGAGAAAAGCCCCAATAGTTGAGAATTGAAGTAAGAGCATCAAGCCATAGTAAAGATGAGATTTTTCCCGGATTGAATTCCAAGTCGCGAGGACTGATCCAACAAATAAAATGCAAGTCAAGGGAAGTAAAAACAAGTTAAGGCCATCAACACCAATAAAAAAGCGTATTGCCCCAGCATCGGGCCTGCCTTCTTGGGGAGATTGAAATCGAATTAAATCAAAAACAGTAACACTTGCATCCAAGGGTACAAATGTGAGCTTTTCGTCAACAGAAACAGAATGTTTATCTAGGAGGGGTAAATAATCCCAGGTTAGTTTAAGAGAGATAAAAAGATTCAATAGAAAAAAGCCCAAGGCGAGTTTTCGTGCGAACTCATGTCCTAAATTTCTGAGGAAAAGTGAGACTAATCCGCCCGCCAAAGGAACCAATAAAAGAAGTAATACTAATTGACTCATTTTGCACTACATCGATCTTGCTAGGGCTATCAGGAATACAGTTACCGCCAAAATCATCGCAAGGGCATAAAACTGAACCAATCCGTTTTGAATAGG
>CAXNFS010000212.1:0-5694 GCA_964201235.1 Gemmataceae bacterium
CCGGATGGCCACGGCAACAAAAACAGGATTAGCAGTTACCCGTTGGTGAACATTTGCAAGCAAATCATTCTCAAACAAATTTGAATCGCCCAAAGCGAATTGTCGTGCTTGGCTCTACAGGCTCGATCGGAATAAGCACCCTTGATGTAATCGAGTCGCTTCCAGAGAAACTTGAAGTGTTCGGTTTATGCGCCCATCGCAAAGTTAAGGAACTTCTGGAACAGGCAAAGAAGCACAAAGCAAAGTTCATTGCTATTACTGATGCTGAAAGCGCTGCAAAAATAGAATCGTCAGAACTGCCCCAAGGTTGCCAGCTATTAAGCGGGTCAGATGCAGTGATAAAGTTAGTGCAGATGGCGGAAGTGGATATGGTGGTATCCGCAATAGTAGGTGCAGCGGGGATAGAAGGAACCTGGGCTGCGTTAGAAGCAGGCAAACCGGTTGGGCTTGCAAACAAAGAAACGCTAGTAGTCGCTGGGCCGCTGGTGATGGAACTGGCCCGCAAAAAAGGCGTGGCAATACTGCCGATCGATAGCGAACATAGCGCCATATTTCAAGCCATGCAAAGTGGGCCAAAAGAATCAATTACGAAAATAGTGCTGACAGGGAGCGGAGGGCCTTTCAGAGGCAAGAAAGCTTTTCAGCTTGAACAAGTAACAGCAGAAGAAGCGCTTAAGCACCCGACCTGGCAGATGGGGCCCAAAATTTCAATCGATTCCGCAACTTTGATGAACAAAGCTCTGGAAGTCATCGAAGCCCGCTGGCTCTTTGATCTGGATGCATCGCAAATAGAAGTAATTTTGCACCCAGAAAGCATGATCCATAGCTTTGTTGAATTCGCAGATGGTTCGGTGATGGCGCAAGCTTCACCACCGGACATGAGGCTTCCAATCCAGTATGCTCTAACCTATCCGGAAAGGGTTCCGGGGCCTTCGCGAAAGCTGGATTGGCAGTCCCTGAAAGCGTGGCATTTCGAGCAACCCGACCTAGAAACCTTTCCCGCATTGAAAATTGGACTGGAAGTTGCAAGGATGGGTGGTACTTGTGGGGCGGTGCTTAACGCAGCCAACGAGGTTGCAGTAGAACGATTCTTAAAGGGCGAGCTTGCGTTTTTAGATATAGCCAGGGCGGCACGAACCGCTTTGGATCACCATAATTTCAGCCCAACGCCATCACTGGCAGATTTATTCCAGTGCGATCGGTGGGCCCGACAGGAGATAATTCGTTGGACCAGCAAGAAAAACCAGACAATGCAAGCCAAGTAGAAGCACAAAACAAAACCCAGCGCGCCATCGCAGATGCTCCTGCACCGCCAGATATGACCCCAATGGCTTGGCTAAAGGCCAATGCTGTGTTCGTATTCATGCTGATATTCGCAGTTTATTACCTTTATTCGAACTTTGGGTTTGAAGGGGTGATCAAAGCTGGCTTGGTTGCACTAGGGCTTGGATTTGTTATTTTCATTCACGAGCTAGGCCACTTTGTTGCTGCAAAACTTTGCGATGTTCATGTAAAAACCTTTAGCATCGGCTTTGGCCCCGCACTTCCTGGGTGCAGCTTCAAACGAGGCGAAACCCAATACATGATTGGCGCACTTCCCCTAGGCGGATATGTATCCATGGTGGGCGAAGGTAGCGAGGCAGACGAAGGCGAAGAATACCCAAGATCATACAAGAACAAAACCGTTGGCCAGCGGATGATGATTATCTCTGCAGGCGTGGTCATGAATGTAATCCTAGGCGGGATCTGCTTCATCATCGTGTATCGACTCCACGGGGTACCCCGCCCACCTGCAGTGGTATGGCGCGTAGACTCTGGTTCGCCCGCATGGCAGGCAGGAATTAAAACGGGCTCATCAATAACCCAATTAGGAGATGTCAAAAATCCTACATTCGACGATCTAAGGCTTGCAGTTGCACTTTCAGGGCACAACACAACAATACCATTTGTATTTCAAAACAGAAATAATGGACCAAAAATTGAAGTTGCGCTTGAACCCAGACGCGACAAAAACGATATGGTTCCGATGATTGGCATTGCACCACCGCCACGGGCCGTATTAGCCCCCCTGCCCCAAAAAGACACCAACAAGGTAAAGCCCAATCTGCTTTGGATTACGCCTTTTACGAAAAACAGCCCCGCATCGATGGCTCGTTTACTACCGTTGGAAAAAGACTGCATCATCATGGGTATTAGCAACCCCAAGGGCGAAGGCTATATTTCAATCGACCACGATTTGAAACTAGGCTCTTTCGATTCACAGGAGTTCGCACGAGTTTTATTGGAGCACGAAGGCAAAGCTTGCAAAATTCTTTATTATTCGAAAGCCTCTGAAAACCCCATTGAAGTAGAAATCGGCACCGAAACCTTCATGCCGGGCGATGCAATTATTGGCACCACGAAAACAGGCCAAAAGAACTACAACCCACTAGCCACCGAAAAACTAAGCGAAGTTAAGGCATTTGAACCCCGACCCGAGGGGGACTTCTTCGAATTCACAAGCAGGATCAACCAACTAGCAGGCCAACCAGTTGTCATAGAAATCAAACGCAGTCAGGAAAAAGAAAAGACCCTGATGATGTTTGTACCCCCCGCATTCCACATGGATACAGGGATGAACATGAAAATGGGGGAAGTCGCAGCAGTGCGAAAAGGATCACCCGCAGAAAAAGCAGGAGTCCAGGTTGGCGATAGAATTGCAAGCATCGAAATCACCCCAGAAGGCAAAGAACCGAAAAAGTTTAGCCTTGATTCCTTCAACCCGATCCAGCTTCCCAATGCACTTGCAACAAAAGCGGGAACCTCGGGCAATTGCAATATCATCCTTACTGTGGGCAGGCGCAATAACACCACTCACGAAGCCCTGGTGATGATCCCGCTTCCCTCTGTAGAATGGGATCATGGCTTTGATGGAAACCTTGAAGAACCTGTTAAACCAGCTTCCCCACTTTCAATTCCTCAACTGGGAATCGCTTTCCGAGTGGAAAACACTGTACTAAGCATCAAAGAAAAGTCCCCCGCACAGGAAGCTGGCGCAAAGATTTTTGATGTGATCGAACAGGCTAGATTTGCAAGAATTGATCGCAAAACCAACAAAGAAGTTTGGGACAAGTGGACCGAACTCAAAAGCTGGCGGGGCAACCAGCAAGTGTTTGATCAATGGGCTTTTGCTTTTGCCATGTTGCAAGAAAGAGACTTGCACAAAATTCAACTGAAAGTACGCAGAGCAGGCGAACCCAATCTGGTTGAACTAACACCCATCGTAGCAACCCAAGATACTTCTTGGCCATCTTCAGAACTGGGCCTACGCCTAATTAGCGACTTCGTTATGCAGAAGGCCGATTCTATTGTAGAAGCAGTTGAATTTGGAACAAACGACACGATGAAATCAATCCGCTCGATGTATCAAAATCTTGCCAGCCTAATGAGTGGCAGAATATCCACGGATAGCCTAGGCGGGCCAATTGAAATTGCATCACAAACCTTCTCTGCCGCAGAAGACCCTTTCGCCCTGATCTTGTTTTTAGGTATGATCAGCCTTAATCTTGCGGTTGTAAACTTTCTGCCAATCCCCATGCTTGATGGGGGGCATATGGTATTTTTGATTTACGAAAAGTTGCGAGGGAAACCTGCATCGGACGCCGTGATGGCCGCTGCAACCTATCTTGGTCTTGCCATCGTGCTTTCACTTATGGCATTTGTATTTTACCTAGATATTAAACGCCGCTTCTTTTAATAAAAGGCAACGAGAAGAGATGAACCCAGAAAACAACGAACCAACAGAAATAAAGCCAACTTCGAAGAAAATTGCATTACTGCTGTGGCTAGGCTCTTTTTCAATATTGGCATTCTACGAGGTCTTTTTGCTTGTATTTAAACTACTGCAGAAAAGCCCTGATTAACTGATCCTGAAAGCCTTTAAAGTTTGATTCTAGCGCAAATCATCTAACGCATCATTGCAAAGCTGATCAGCATCTTTATTCTGTTCTCTGCGCACATGAACAAGTCGCACCGAGCCCTTCATTTTCGAAATCAGCTCACGAGCATGCAAACATAAGGGCTTCAATTCTTCGCTCTTAACCTTGTATAAACCTTGCACCTGCTTCACCATGAGTTCACTATCGCTGTGAATAATAACCTCGGCATCTGGGTGAGTGTTTAAAGCAAATTCAAGCGCATGGACCAAAGCAGTATATTCAGCTTGATTATTGGTCATAATGCCAAGTTTGCCTGCATCTTCCTTGATAATACTGCCTGCTTTACGAACAAGAAAAGAATAAGCAGCCTGGCCTGGGTTGCCTCTGGAAGCGCCATCGGTGTGGATTAAAATCTGAGTCATGGAAGCTTCCTTGGTAAAAAAAGAACAGTGAGATAAATGAATCCTAAAACTCAGAGGCTGCTAGGTCAATATTAGCTGCAAAACGCTATACTTTCTAAATGGGAATAATACCTGAAATAAAAGCTGTGCCCAGTCTTGCCTCAGAAGCAAAAGTTTTGCTGCTGGAAACATCAGGCTCAAGCGGAATTGTAGCTCTGGGTTTTGGTTCAAACATTGTTTCACACCGGGTTCTGGAAATCGCTAAAAGGCATGTGAGCGATATGGCACCCGCCATAGCTGAAATGCTCAAAGAATGCGGCTGGGAAGCTAAAAATCTGGATGCCATCGCCACGGGGATAGGGCCGGGCAGTTACACCGGACTTCGCATTGGTTTAATGAGCGCGAGAACCCTATCAATGATGACGGGCGCAAGACTTTTAGGTATTTCTACTTTCGAAATATTGGCGCAACATTGCCTAGAAGTTGGCCATGCTAAAGTCGAAATCATCGCAGATGCCCAACAAGATAAAATTTACGCACAGCGTTTCGAAAACAATAACAGCCAACTCGTAAGCGCAAGCGAACTTAAAATCGTAAGCACCGCTGAGTGGATAGCAAATCGAGATATAAGTTTTGCAATTGCAGGCCCGGGATTACCCAAGGTTCAACCTTTGCTATCGGATAGCCAAGGCATGGTTGTAGAACAATCAGGAAATATCAACAAAGAATCTTTTCTGGCACTTGCACTTAAAAAACTTATGCGCCATGATTCTGATGACCCATTAAGTTTGCAGCCTTTGTATTTAAGAAGAAGTTCTGCAGAAGAGCAATGGGATAAACGAATTGCAGACAAAGCAAACAGAGAAAGTAAAAGCCAATGAGTAAAACCATAAAATTACTTTTGATCATGGGCGTATTATCTCTGACCCTATTAGTGGCAGAAAAGAACAAAAGCGCGAACGCACAAGGAGCAAAAACCGGGCCTGTGCTAAGCGTTGTTCTCGACCCCAAAATCGCAAAATCTGCGATGTCGGGCAGAGTGTTTCTGGTGCTTTCAAAAAGTGAATCAAGTGGAATCACACCCGAACCACGGTGGATCGAACCAGACCCTTTTTTTGGCATAGATGTATCCAGCATAAAGCCTGGTGAACCTCTGATTATCGATAACAAATGGCAAGGTTTTCCGATTGAAAACATCGGGAAGGTTCCCACGGGAACTTACTGGGCAAGTGCCATTCTCGATTTGAACAAGGCAAGCAGGAAGATATTTTCATCGGAAGGGAATTATTTCAGCAAATCGGTAAAGGTTGAAATTGGGAGTGTAAACCAAGCACCAACCGTGCTTGTTCTAGATCAAGTTTTTCACGAACCACAAT
>CAXNFS010000213.1:0-5680 GCA_964201235.1 Gemmataceae bacterium
GTGGCCCTACTTTGATTTCCATTGGTAGACGAAGCAGCAGGCCGATCAAAAACAGAATGTTTTCCAGTGCTCATTAGTTGCCGCCTTCCTTTTCGGGCACGATTTTTACATCTCCAGCATGAATATCAAGAGAATGGTTCAATACTGAAGGTTCATTAGGATTAGCGTTTCGTGTTATGGGAAGTAAGAAATACAAAAAGGCATCATTGGGATCTATGAGATTGCCATTTTTGTCAAAGCTTCCCATGAAATAAGGGTAGTACAAGGTTGGATCTAAGGCGTTCTCCCCTCGAGACATATCTGTTGGAGTAATGATGCTATGGGTGACCCTGTAAATTTTAATGTTATCGATATTGATGCTAGGTTTATCAGCCGGATGAGCGAATTTTTTGGTTAGATAAAGGGCATAGGATGCGAGCATTCTTTTTGAATAATCTGCAGGCTCCTTAAACATATAAGATTGAGACATCGATCTGTTAAGTGGGGTAATTTGCGGCTGATTAGCCAACCCCGCAAGATTCCGCCTCTGGAGTTTTTCTTCCCAATTGTCTGGGGTCTGACTACTAGCAACATTCGTGCTTTCTGTGACCGAAAGCATTCTCTGATAATGCATTTGAATCGGGCTTTCAGTTCGATTAGGTATTTTAAACCAGCGAAAAGTACCATCTTCATATTGGATCTTGGACCAAAGTAGAGCAGGTGGCCCAGGTTCCGGCGAATAAAAGTGATAAGCATTATTCAAATAAGCAAAAGTTAAATAATGCCTGAAGTAGTATGCCCAAAGATTGGTAGCAAGCCAAGAAGCCGGGGCATTGGGTGGCTCGATTGAAGTTACTGCCGTGATAATGCTTGCAAAGTGAAATAACACAAAACAGATAGCGGTGGTTTTTTTAGCCAAAAGAGGCAACAAAACGAAGATTCCCAAAAATAATGAGACTGCGGTAAAAACCGATCCCGCCAGAATAAGCGAGTCCCAACTTGGATCCATGGAGTTGGTTATAATCAAAAGGGCCAAGGATAGACCAAAAGTTGTTAGAGATAGAGTGCCGTTCGAGGTTTCATCATGAAGCCTTTGTGAAAGGGCAATACTAAAAGCAGCAAGTGCAAGAATAAACCCAATAACTAAAAGGTTAACCCTTAAAGTTACAAGATCTGGGAAAAGGGAATTTAGGCCGAGTGCCAAAAGCGCCAAAGTGATAGCAGTGGCTACCCAATAAGTGGGTTTTTGAAGTAAATTCATAAATAGGACCTCCTTCTCCATATTAGACAATTCGTTATTATAATGTAAATACCTAAATGAAGTCAGGGTTTCTTTATAACCAAGAAAAGAATGGCATCACAATAGTACTAACAATTGAAAAGACCTAACCATTTTTCAAAACTCAAACTACGGACGAAAAACAGGGATGATTAGTGTTCTTTTGTACACAAAAGAGCAAAAAGTCAGAAAGATTCTCGAAAGTGGTAAATAAATTATTAACCTAGTACCCGTAACACTTTGCCTAAATCTAAAAATTGCTACAATCAGAAAAATCGTCAAAATCTACCTATTTTTCTTGCCATTCACTTTTTAGCATCTAACATCTCCAAATCGATATGCATCGATGCTACCAACTCTTGGAATGGAATCCAAACGGTTATCAATTGAATAGCAAAGGCTTGCTCCTTCAAGAAGGGGTAGTTTGTTTTTTTGTTCCAGGTATTGTTCAATAGCGTTTCAGGGAAGAAACCTAATCTGGAATTGTTTTGGAAGATCTTTAACAAAGGTCTTTTGTTTTTCAGGAGGTTTTGATGATTAGTTTTATTCTTGCAATAGGTTTGGGTCAAGCGGTTGCGGGTGCTGAGTGCGCAGGTGGCGTATGCTCCGCTTCGAGTTCTTCTTCGGTCGCAAGTTCTTGCGCATCGGGCAATTGTTCTGCTTCATCAAGTGGCAAATTGTTTCGTAGAGGCAGGTCAAGCGGCGGTTCTGTATCAATGGTTCCTTCCGCTCCAGTTTCTACCATGGAAAAAAAGACCGCAGAAGCACCTAAGGAAGTAGAATCCATGGATTCTTCCAACTCCCGTAGGAAATCACTCATTAGCTTCCGTCGATAATAATGTTTTGTTCTGCGATGGATTAACCACCCAAAGTTGAACAAACAATCCATAAAAAGATAACCCTTACAAGCAAGGGTTATCTTTTTTGAGTTTGAGAACTTTGCCAAATTCTGAATGCTTCCGGGAAATCCGTGGTGATGCCATCGACTCCCAGATATTGAAGCTTATCCCATTCATTGGGATTATTGGCAGTCCAAGGTAATATCTTGAAGTGATTCCTATGCATTTCAATAATGATTTCTTTGTTTAAAGTGTCGAATTTCGGGCAGAATATCGAAGCCCCCGTGTCGATCATTTCTTGAATTATATCCACTTGGATTGTTCCATCAGCGAGCAAACCTAGAGTGCAATCAGGTAAAAGCTTTTTAGCCTGCTTTAAAATAGTATGGTCAAAAGATCTTAGGATGATGCGGTCTTGTGATTTTCTATTGCCTATTTGTTTCTTGATAATGTTCAGAATAATTTCGCTTTTACATTCTAGAAAAGGAAGCTGTTTTATTTCCAAATCAAAGGAAAGTAAGGCTGCAGCTTTTTGCTGTGCAATCGTTTTTCCAAAGGTCTTTCCCTCTTCGCCCGCGTAGAAATCGACAAAATCAAAGAATTGATCCAAGGTGGGTGGCGCCCAGCAATTCAAATTGTGCCTTTTGCAGTAAATGGCAGAGAGCGGGCCTATGATAAATTCTTGTAAGGGGAATCTTTCGTTTTTTGATGGAACATTTTTGAAAACAGCTTGCAATGCATGAAGATTAAATTCGTTGATCTTGAAATGGTGCTTTGATTGTGGCAGTGAAAAAAAATGGTCGTGAAACAATACCACTTGTTCGTCAGCACTTAGATGCAGATCGGTTTCGATGGAATCGACCAAACAATCGATAGCAAATTCGATGGAGGAAAAAGTATTTTCAGGCCTGTTACCCCTTGCGCCACGATGGCCTTGCAAATGCAGTTGCATGGTTTGTCTCTATTCGAGGTCTGGGTTTTGCAAAGGTTGAAAATCGACCACTTCAAGGCTGACCGATGTAAAGCCGTTCCATTCATTAAGCTTGGGTGTAAAAGCTAAGGAGATAACTCCGCCATTGGACATTAACTCTTCTTTTCTTTTACCCATGCGAAAAGCAATGGCCCAAAGTTTAACGCCAGCTTGTGAAACTTGGAAACGAAGGTGCAGGCCATCCGTGCCAACAAGAGTAGGCTCTTTTTCGACAGTAAGATTTGTGGCGAGGTATATTGGTTTTTTATTCCCCATGCCGTAAGGCTCAAGTTGATCAAGATCTTTTACCAAAGAATGAGTCAAAGCGGATAAGGGCACCTCTGCATCCAAAATCAATTTGGCAGGCTTGATCCCGGTGGGGTATTTTTCTTTTACTAGCTTGCAAAGCTTTTGACGAAGTAAAGGTATTTTATCTTTTTCAATTTGCAGACCAGCGGCAGCGGCATGCCCCCCAGCACGCACTACAAGGGATTCGCATTCGGAAAGAAGTTCATGAAGTTTGACCATGCCGCCAGATCTTCCAGAACCAGACCAAATGGTTGGTGACACTTGGAGGGGTTCGTCTTCGGCTAAAGTATCAGAAGTTGTAGAAGAGGTAACAGGAGGGGCTAGAACGATGCAGGGTTTGCCAAATTCTTCAGTAAGTCTACCAGCAACCACCCCGACAATGCCAGGATGCCATGTGGTTCCAGCGAGTACTAGGAAAGGATCATGTAGGAACTCTTCGGATTCTGCAAGTTCCTTGGCTTCAGTAAGAATTTGCCTTTCAATTTTTTGTCGTTGTTTGTTTTGATCAGATAGGAAAAGTGCTATTTCTCTTGCTTGATCCATGCGGTTGGTGATCAAGAGGTCAACCACAAGTTGCGCGCAACCAATTCTGCCTGCTGCATTTAACTTAGGAGCTAAATTGAACCCGATATCAGTGGAATTCAGTTTTCGTTTTTCGTTGAGGTTGCTTTCCTTGACCATTGCCTGAAGTCCAAAGTTGGCAGACTTTGTAAGCCTTTCCAATCCGCTGCGCACTAGAATTCGATTTTCATCAAGTAATGGCACAACATCAGCAACAATGCCAAGAGAAGCTAGGCTGATGGCCTCTACCAAGAAATCTCTGAGGAAACCTTCAACTTTGGAATTTCCGCTATGGAGCACAGCAATCATCCATGCAAGCTTTAATGCCACCGCAGAGCCCGAAAGCTCGCCGAAAGGGTAGGTGCCTCCAGGCAGGCGCGGATGAACGACCGCAGCCGCTTCGGGAATTATGGCTTTCATTTCATGATGGTCGGTGATAATCAATTCAATGTTTAAGGATTTAGCTATTTTCGCTTCTTCGATGCTAGCGATCCCACAATCGACAGTAATGACTTGCTGGACCCCAGAGCGGGCGAGAGCTTGAAGAGCGTTGGAATTCAGCCCGTAGCCCTCTTCAAGACGCTTTGGCACATAGAACCTAGGGCTTCCTCCAAGGATGCGAAGTAACCTAATAAGGATAGCGGTGCCGGAAATGCCATCTGCATCGTAATCCCCGTAGACACAAATAACCTTGCCATTTTTTAAAGCTTGTAAAATGAGTGTTGCAGCATCTAAAGCGCCAGGCAAAAGAGCTGGATCGTGTAGCCCTTTTAAAACAGGGTTAAGAAAGCGATAGGCGTTTTCAGGCGAATCAATTCCACGATTAATAAGAAGCTGCGCAATAACAGGCGATATCTTGGCTTTTTTTGCAAGGCTTGTACAAAGTTCGGTATCGTGCGCCAGCAAAACCCATTTCTTTGAAGCGGACAAAAAGCACTTCCTTTTAAAATCGAAGTTATAAATGCAAAGTAAAAGGTGACACGCTTCTTCATAGTGTGCCTTACCTCATTGTAAGGGAGTTTAACTATTTGGCAGTTATTAACAAGGATGTAATCGTATCTTGCCTAAACTCGCCAATCAGAATCATCCTAATTATGCGCAAGCTCGATCAAAATAATGCCGATTAAAAATAATAGATGGAAGTTACTTTAAACCCTAAAGAAATGATGAAGGAAAGAAATGATTCGATTCACTTATTATGCCTTTTTGTCACTTTGTATCTTGTCTGGGATCTTTTACGGTAATTAAAGTATGAGTGAGTTCCAATTCGTAAAATCAATCAAATTTAAAATAGAGTGTTTGGGCAATTCATTTCGCTGCTAAAAAAAATCACCTCATCAATAAAAGTGAATGCATAACGCCTAAAACGATTGTGAGCAAATCGTAAGATAGGCAATTAAACTAATTTTGAGATAAAACATATAGCTAAAAGCATTGCTTTGGGTCGATGCAACCAGAAAGCAAAAAGCCTAACCAAATCCTAAGCATCTATTATCCTGTCTCGCTTTAGGGCCAAAAGCCAATTGTTAAATATTCCATAAGTCTAATCCCTTCATTTGATTAGGGTGAAAGCATTTGTCAAAAGTGGAGTATAAAGTGTTGTAAAAAGAGTAATAGTAAAACGCTGATAAAAGTGAGAGTGGGGCGAATGAGTAGTATTAAAGGTTTTTAACCAGGCGTTTGGTAAATCTAGGTAGGGGAAGTAAGGGGTATACACAGAAGATAGGGGGCAAAAAGTTTTTG
>CAXNFS010000214.1:0-5625 GCA_964201235.1 Gemmataceae bacterium
GCAAAAGAAAAGTTCTGCTCGTTGATGACGATACAGAATTGTTGGAATTGATGAACAAGGTTATCGAAGACGATGGCCGTTTCGAAGTTCGCATTGCAACCAATGGTTTTGATGCTGGCATGATGGTTAAAGAATATCGCCCAGATGTAATCGTTCTTGATGTGATGTTGCCCGATATCAATGGTAAAGAAGTTTGCCATCGAGTTCGTGCCGACAGCACTCTTGAAGAAGTGCGAATTCTTTGCATCAGCGGTATGATCGAAGAAGATAAAATTCAAGAACTTCGCCTTGCTGGCGCCGATGATTTTCTCAGCAAGCCTTTCGAAATCGAAGAACTTATTGACCGTATGTGCCAGTTGATGGATATCGAATCCACTTCAACAACAGGTGCAAGATAGTTTCAATTAGATGATAATTTATGGGGAAGAACCCTTAACAATAGGGTTCTCTCCCTTATTTTTTACATTGCCCTTTGATGGAGTATGCCTGTGGCAGCCTTGGCCGAGCATGGAAGTTCGGCAACATTTCTAAACCTGATAATGAAAACCCCTTGGCTCTTGCCTAGGCTTTCTTCTGTTTCTGATTTTATATTCAAGCCCTTGTCGGAATCTTGGCTTGATATTAAGACTGATCCAGGTGCGGTTTACTTATTACTGCGGTATTCAGATGCGCATGTTGATACTGATTTTCCAAGTTGTTTAGAAAATGCTAGGCCAGCAGTTTCTGAAAGTGTGCTTTCACTTTTACGCATGGGTTTTAGCCTTGATGCTACCCTTGTCAGCAATGATTCTCTTGTAAATGCGCTATGTAGGGCAGCAATTGCTTCTGAAATTGCTTCTATTACAGGTAAGGTTTCGAGTGAACTTGCCTGGATAGGTGCATTGTTTTTTGATTTCAAATCGTTGGCCAAAAATCACATTCAAGAGCAAACGGATAATGCAACCCTGATGCGTCAGTATGGTTTGCCTGTCTGGTTAAGGCTTGTTAATTTGTTGTCAGGAAAAGACGGCCTTGAGATTGCGACTGCCGCAGGCCTGCAGCCATACTTGGGTGAAATATTATTAATTGCAGATCAATATTGTCGTGACGGGCAGGCTGGAAAATCTTTGTCAGTAAAGCATTGGGAAAAGAAATTAAAGTATCCTGGACTTTTGGAAAAAATCGATGTTGGTGCAATAGTTAACAAATGGTTTGGTGGTAACATTAGGACTTTTGTTAATTCCAAAAGAAAGACTCCTGAAAGTGTGATTGCAGAGTGCCTTCAATTTGCAATGGATAGCATTCATGAGAATCGCTTGATTCAATCCCGTGATAATGTCGAATCGGAAGCATATAAGTCCGCTTTGCAAAATCAGATTCTATCCGGATCGCAGCGCCTTCATGAAATGAAATTACAATCCGTGGTTGAGCTAGCCGCGGGTGCTGGGCACGAATTTAACAACCCCCTTGCAGTTATTCAGGGGCAATCACAATTTATTCTCGCCCGAATGGATGATCTGGAAATCGAAGAAACCAGAGAAAAACTCAAAGATTCTTTGGAAAGCATTGTAAGGCAGGCAAAACGAATTAATCTAATTCTCCGCAATTTAATGCAGTTTGCCAGACCTAATGTCCCTGCACCTTCCAATTTGGAATGTAAGGGAATTGTTGAAACTGTAATTGAAAAGCTCGAAGATTGGGCCAGTGAAAAGAAAGTAAAGTTGTCTCCTGTGGATGGGGAGCTTTTTAATTGTTCGATTTTTGCTGATCCTTATCAGGCTCGCACAATATTGGAAAATGTTACTCGAAATGCGATTGAAGCTGCTGGCATGGGAGGTTGGGTGAGGATTGGGTTGGAAAACTCTGGATCAGGCCAGATCCTTCTTTTTGTGGAAGATAGTGGCCCTGGGCCTGCAAGAGAAGATGTCCCAAACTTATTTGATCCTTTTTTCTCAGGTAGGCAGGCGGGTAGGGGGCAAGGGCTCGGACTTTCCGTTGCTTGGAGGCTGATTAAGCTTAATAAAGGCAACATCTCTTTCGTTTTGCCATCCGGCTTCAAGCCAACTCGATTTGTTATTAGTTTTCCAATGAATGAGCTTTCTGCGCTTAATTTTTCAGAGCAAAGTGCCTCTGATTTTCACGACGCCATTATCAAGGCTGCATGATAAAAGCCATGGGTTTTAAGGCATATGCAACATAGCAACATTCTGAAAATAAATCGTGACTTTGCAGATAGCAGTCAGCCTTCTGATTCCTCTTCGCTGGAACTCAGGCTTGAAAAGGGTGATTTGATTTATCCTTCTTGGTCGCTTGATTCGATTTTTAATTCTGATGAATTAAAGGTTCTTTGCTCTGCTAAACCCAAAGGTTTGTGGCATCAAACCATAAGTTTTCATCTTAAGAATGGCATGCTGGTGGGATCTAATTCGAAGGAACTCGAAACTTTGCTCGGGCGGGTTTCAAAAGTTCTGATGGATAAAATTCAAGTTTTGCTTCCAAAGTATGATGGGGCGATTCGTTTGGATCGGGTTGTTTTAAATAATGTTGAAGCTGCAACTTCGGGTGGGAAAAATATCGCAAAGGATGATTTGCTTCATCTAGACACACTGAAGGGCGGACTGCCCAGCGAAACACGGGTGGTCAAATTAAGTTGCAATATTAATTTGACCAACACGAGAATTTGGGAAAAAGGGCCTTCGCTTGGGTCTTTGTTGGCTGATAGTAGGGCTAGAGCTGAACTGACTTCACAGGGCAAATCTGGCTTTTTTCATGATCATTCTGGAAATAATATTGCTGCAATGCTAGAGAAAATCGGGGTCACACTTAGGCAAAGTGAAGTTATTCAGAAAAAAATCCCGCGCAAAGTTGTTGTTTTCCCTGCTCAATCCTTCTGGCTTGCAATGACTGATGTTTGTTTACACTCCACTTTGCGTGGTAGTAATGTGCTGGAATTCATGTTTTTTGTTCAGGATCAAGCCTTATGCTCGGGGGATCTTTCGGCCCCTTGTTTACTTCAATCCTTTTTTTCTTCCGCTATCAAACAAGCTGCTGCATAATTTAATGCATGACAAATCTTTATTCGCAATGGATATGTGCAGGGTTGCATGTTTGCGCACCAGCATTGTGCCACAGTTGTAATAATTTATTGGAATATGATGAAGTATGCCTTTGCAATGGTTGCAGGGAATGGTTTCGGCACCCGGATGATCCAAAGTGTTTGCGTTGTAACGCTCGAGTTGGTCCACATCTTGATACCACAGATGGTTGTTTGTTGTGCAAGCGGGATCATTTTTATTTTGAAAAGGTCGTGTCGTTGGGTTTCTACCAGTCTCAATTTAAAGATGCAATTCTAAGAATCAAACACTTGCAGGGTGAGCAGCTTGCGCGAACCCTTGGAGCACTATTGGGGGAGCATTTTTCCTGCACTCAGGGATTCCAACCAGACTTTATTACATGCATTCCGGTGCATTGGTGGAAAAGATTGATCAAGGGGCATAATCAAACGGAAGCTATTGCAACAGGTGTTTCTGATGTTTTAAAAAAGCCTTTTGTTAATTGGGTATTGCGAAAAGTTCGTCATACACCGGAGCAATCAGGATTGCTACCAACAGAAAGACGCAAGAATTTGCGCCAAGCTTTTGCTCCCGTTTTTCAATCATTTATTCAAGGTAAACAAATTCTTCTGGTGGATGATGTTCTAACGACGGGTACTACTGCAAATCAAGTTGCAAAAACATTAATTTCCGCAGGTGCAAAGCAAGTGGTTGTAGCAGTTCTTGCCAGATCTTTTGGACGATAATGTTAATATGATAGGGTTGATTCTTATAATTGTTTTATTGGGGTAAAGCTTGATAAAATAAATGATACATCAGAAGTATTCGTTTTTTTAATATAGTCTGATTTTTTATCGATCAAAATTTTGACACCTGCTAGTTATGGGCAATAACTTAATTAAGTGGGATGGGGTTAAAAATTTACAGGGTGTTCAGAGGGTAATCAAATGCTAGGTCGTTGGATTTTGTCTATTGCTTTGGTTTTAGCTTGCGGAAGTGCACACGCTTCCTCTCGGGCTGAAAGTATGTTTGATGAGTTAAACAAAGACTTCGGGTCTGTCCCCAGAGGACCGACTCTAGTTCATCATTTTCGACTTAAAAACAACACATCTGAAACGGTTCACATTTCAGGAGTGAGGGTTTCTTGTGGGTGTGTCAGCGCTTCTGTTGCTAAAAATCAGATCAATCCAAATGAAGAAACCTTTGTTATTGCGCACATGGATAGCACCAGGTTTTCTGGTTCTAAAAGTGTTACGGTGTATGTGACTTTTGACAAACCAAAGTTTGAAGAAGTCAGGCTTCAAGTTCAGGCCTATGGGAGAAACGATTTCGCAGTATCGCCAGAGAATTTCAATTTTAATGAAATCCGCAGGGGTAAAAGTGCAGAGTCAAAAATCACTCTCAGATTTTATGGTTTTCCTAATTTAGAGGTACTTGAGGCGAAAACTGAGAGCCATTATTTAAAAGTTAATTATGCTCTGGTCAAACGCGAAGGGAACGATGTGATTTACGAGGCAACTGCAGTGGTTCGTGAGGACATTCCGGTTGGTAAATGGTTCTCAGATATATTCTTTAAAACTAATGTGGGTTCAATTCCCATGGTTCGGGTGCCTTTGAATGTTCAGGTTGAATCTATTTTGACTGTTAGCCCGGCCAATCTTTCTCTTGGAACGGTTAAAATGGGGGATTCCAGTGACCGCAAAATTGTGGTTCGAGGTACCCAGCCTTTTACCATCCTTAGCGTGGAAGGCTTGGACGATAATTGGGTTGTTAAGGAATTATCCAAGGAAAAGAAAGAAGTTCATGTGATAACTCTTAGTTTTAAAGCTAATAGGGAAGGGGACTTAAAGCATAAAGTGTTGATAAAAACCGATATTCCTGAATCAGGAACGGTCGAATTGACTGCCAATGCTTTGGTTAATCGTTAAATTTGGTTTGGAATTTTATGACGAAGCGGTTCGAGAACCTTGTAATCTTTTACAAGAGAATCTCGAACCGCTTCCGGTTTTTCAGTACACTTTCAATGTAAGCCTTTTGCAGGAATTGACTTGCTAAAGCTTCTCCCCCCTAGATAAATGGATGCCTCTATGATTGGTGTTCGTAGATTTAAAAAACTACTGGTTGCTAATCGCAGCGAAATTGCAATTCGAGTCTTTCGTACTGCAAGTGAACTGAACATTAAAACTGTTGCAATTTATTCCCACGAAGATCGCTTTGCCTTACATCGTTTTAAGGCAGACGAAGCTTATAAGATTGGGAAAGCAGGGGAGCCCATCCGTTCCTATCTTGCAATTGATGCCATTGTTGCAATTGCTGTTTTACATGATGTTGATGCCATCCATCCAGGCTATGGGTTTCTTTCTGAAAATGCTGATTTTGCTAAAGCTGTTATCAAGGCTGGAATTGCATTCATTGGGCCGCGCCCTGAAGTATTGATGAATTTAGGGGATAAGGTTCAAGCTAGGTTGCTTGCGCAGCGAGCCAAGGTGCCAATTCTTTCAGGCAGCGATGCGGTTTCAGATGTCGGCGAAGCTAAGATTATTGCGAACAAACTTGGATACCCAGTGATCATAAAGGCTTCGATGGGCGGCGG
>CAXNFS010000215.1:0-5597 GCA_964201235.1 Gemmataceae bacterium
TTCTATGGCAGTCTTTATCATTTGAATGCTGAAGAAGAACCAGAAAACCGTGATTACCCTCGTGATTTAAAACTTCCCAACGGCAAGACATTCATTGAAACCTATGGCCCCCGAGGCGTGATTAAATGCAAGGCCGATGGCAAAGGTGGGCAGACCATCGAGAACACCGGCCCACTTAACAAGAAACGCATGGAAACCATTGATGATGAAACCATCAAGGCGGCTAAGGATTTTATCTCCCAAAAAAACAAGGAAGATAAACCCTTTTTCTGCTGGTGGAACGGTACCAGGATGCACTTTCGAACGCATGTTAAAAAAGAAAACCTCGGCAAGTCAGGCCAAGATGAATACAGCGATGGCATGGTTGAACATGATGGCCATGTAGGCGAATTACTCGGCCTTCTTGATGAATTAAAAATCGCAGATAATACGATCGTTCTGTATTCAACCGATAACGGCCCCCACTACAACACTTGGCCAGATGCTGGAACCACTCCATTTCGAAGCGAAAAAAATTCTAATTGGGAAGGGGCCTACAGAGTTCCGACATTTGTTCGCTGGCCGGGCAAGTTTCCTGCGGGCGTTACGCGAAATGGCGTTGTCTCTCATGAGGATTGGTTGCCAACCTTTGCAGCCTTGGCGGGCGAACCTGATATCAAAGACAAACTTGCCAAGGGGGTTGAGCTCGATGGCAGGCGCTACAGAAATTACATTGATGGTTACAATCAAACTAGCTATTTAAACGGCCAAGAGAAAAATTCCCCCCGCAACGAATTCTTTTATGTCAATGATGAGGGTCATATTGTTGCTATCCGTTTCAACGATTGGAAAGCTGTATTTCTAGAAAACCGCGGAGAGGCATTCGGGGTATGGCGTGAACCTTTTATCGAACTTCGAGTTCCGCTGTTGTTTCATCTAAGGCGTGATCCTTTCGAAAAAGCACAGCATAACTCTAACACCTACAATGATTGGTTTTTAGATAGGCCATTTGTTGTGGTGCCTTTGCAGCAAATTGCAGGAAAGTTTTTGATGAGCATGAAAGAGTATCCACCTAGCCAAACCCCTGGATCATTCAACCTTGATAAGGTCCAGAAAATGATAGACGCTGCTGGTAAGGGTGGAAAATAATCGTGTTCAAAAACTCTGATGGCATCCCGAGGTGAAAATGTCGAGCAAGCATCAGGGTTTTAGTAAGCTAATTAATGGCGTTAAAGAATCTTTAAAACTTAAAAAGAGTTGGCTAAGATTCGTATACTTCGCCGCCCTTATTGCAATCGGATTCGGCATTGCCTTTGCTGCAACTTCGTTGCTTAATCGTTCACAAAAATCGCCTCAAAAAGCGCTCTCAGGAATGATTTGGATACCTGAAGGCGAGTTCCAAATGGGGACCTTGGAAGATACCCCAAACAAGAACGAACAACCGCCGCACCTTGTCAAAATCAAAGGATTCTGGATTGATGAACACGAAGTAACCAACGGACAGTTTCAAAAATTTGTCGAAGCTACAGGCTATATCACCACCGCCGAAAAAGCCCCCGATTGGGATGAACTTAAAAAGCAACTCCCGCCCGGGACACCAAAGCCCGCTGCAGAAAAACTTGTAGCAGGTTCCTTGGTATTTTTACCACCTACCCATCCCGTGCCTACCGATGATGTTTCCCTTTGGTGGGCTTGGACCCCGGGCGCATGCTGGAAACATCCCGAAGGCCCAAGCAGTAATCTAGACAACCGGCTGAATCACCCTGTTGTGCAGGTATCATGGGATGATGCAACCGCTTATGCAGCATGGGCTGGAAAACGATTACCCACCGAGGCAGAATGGGAATATGCATCCCGTGGCAACCTGCAAGGCAAACGATTTTCTTGGGGCGACCAACCGCCATCCGACTCAGCCAGATTAACAAACATATGGCAGGGCACATTTCCCCATCTAAATACAAAGCTAGATGGTTGGGAAAGAACTTCGCCTGTTAAATCCTTTCCGCCCAACGGGCATGGCCTATATGATATGGCGGGAAATGTTTGGGAGTGGTGTTCGGATTGGTACCGGGCGGATCAATATCAACAAATAGCAAACAGGCCAAAGATTGTAAGCCCAGAGGGGCCTAAAAATAGCTGGGACCCAAACGAACCACATACGCCCAAGCGGGTAACTAGGGGTGGCTCCTATCTTTGCCATGCAAGTTATTGCGAAAGCTACCGCAATGCAGCAAGAAGGGGCACTGCGCCAGATACAGGAATGTCGCACCTGGGGTTCCGCTGCGCGCTTTCAAAGTAATGCCGTCAGTTGCCGGGATGAGAAATAAGTAAGAAGGTTAAAACCCAGCAAGATACTAAGCTTTATTTTTGGTGAGTGTATCAAAAGGGCGTTCACCAAACAAACGGCGATAATCTGAAGCAAATCTGCCAAAGTGCCAAAAGCCAAACCGAGAAGCAATATCGGAAACTGATACAGTGGCGGTGTCTGAATTCAATAGAACTGCATGGGCCTCATACATCCGATAAAGGTTAAGATATCGCAAAGGAGAGATCCCAAAATATTCCATAAAAATTTTTCTAAGCGTTCTGCCAGAGACCCCTGCTGCTGCTATAAGATCTTCAACAAAAATATTATCCAGAGAATGATTTCCGATTTTTCGTCGAATACTTTCCATGATTTTTTGTCTGTCGATAACGGGCCTTCCAACGGCGCCAGATGGTTTTTCAGAATCTAAATCCACGACTTTTTTATAAAGATCAGCAACCTCTTTTTTGATTTTTGATTTCAAATCAGGATCTTTTTCAGTTTTGCCACCTACAACTACCGATGCAAAAATCTGGCTCAAAAGCTGTTTCATCCTTAATGTTTTTTCAGGACCAAGTTCAACAATACCTGAGGGGATTAATTTCTCAGGGCTAACAATCTTCGGCAAGTAAGATTTAATGGTTTTGAAGGGGATGAATAAATTGCACCAATCATGAGAACCTTTTGCCGTAATAGTAAATTCGTCACCAGGTTTGAAAGAAACAATAGAACCATTTTTGAGAGGTATACCATTGGCACGATGAACCCCATTCAAGGGAATGTAAATAAGGTTCCCATCTGAATGCAGCTTTCCATTCTTAATCGATCCGTCCCCTTCTGACCCATACTGAAAGGTTAATTCGCGCATGGCGTAGGTGTCGATTTTCCATTGATACAATTAAACTTTTGGAAGTAAAAAATCAATTTTAAGATGTTCAATAGACGCAAAAAAAGTTTGGAAATCATTAAACTGTTTTAAAACCATAACTTTTGCGTCCTATTTTTTTCACATAACACATATTATTTCAAGTACTTTTAACAAAAAAAAGTAAGCATGCTTGCCCAAAATGTGTTTATGCCAAAAACGGATGTCAAAGTTTTTTGAATGAGAGATTGTGTTAATGCCATTATTGGATAAATGCGACTTTTTTTGCCAATGAGATGGATGTTTAGGTACATAGAATTAATACTAAGTTGTTTGCTAAAACAGCATGTTTAAATAACGAGAAACTCTGTTTTTTATGCAGTCACATTTTCTAACTTGGGTTGGTGAAACCCTTGATCCAAGGTGCGAAATTAAGCTTATTCTAGCAATTGGCAATTTGGGGGCTTAGGGTGAAAAGGCCGCTTGTGCCGATTGTTCTTAATTTGCCTATTTTTCTGCTTATAACGAATCTTCTACCTTTTTAATCAAACCAAACCTGTTTTTTGCCGATAGATACTGATGTGTGCCTTTCCTAAGGCGCTCAAAAGGTTTGGTTTTTTAAATTACGGCTATGCCCTGAGGATTTATTATGTTTCATTTTCTATCCAAATGGTTTGCAACTTCTAATTCTAAAGCCATTAAAAATCCTCGCAAAGTCTCTTCTTCTTCAACCTCTTTACCTAAAATTGAATTTCTTGAAGATCGCACGACCCCTGCAAATATTACTTTTGCCTCGGGTGTTCTTACCTTGGATTTCACTAATTCTGATTCCACCAGCGAATCTGTGATTGTTACAAACAATGGTACGACTATTGATGTTTCCGGCGATGCAAACGGTTCGCAACTTTCATTCTCAATCAATGATGTAAATCAAATCACAGTTCAAGATAGCGGTGGTGGTTCTGTTCAATCTGCAAAATTTACGGGATCTTCTGCTTTCACTCTTTCCGGAGGCTTTTCAAGTAAAGGTGTAGAATCTATTGAAGTTAATCAGGAGATTTCTTCTTTAACATCCGATATCAGCATCGAAACTTCGCAAATGCTTAAGGTTTCTGCAAAATTAACAACCACTACGGGGGATGTTTTTCTGAAGAACACCGGGACTATTTCAAGCAATGATGCAGGAATTATTATCACTAGTTCGAATGTAAAAATCAGCACTCTGGGTGGAAATATATTAATTGAAGGATCTGGATCTGGAAGCACAAATAATCTTCATGGTGTTGTAATCGATGATGGTGCAAAAATCTTCGCAGGCGATGACGGTTCTACTTTTGGATCTGTCTCGATCACTGGCACCGGAAGTAACATCGCATCCGGCGATTACAATTTCGGTCTATGGGTTGATGGCACAGGCACCGAAATTAATTCCTCGGGGGGTAATGTAACCTTACTGGGCAAAGGTGGTGGAACCGCATCCAGTGCTGGAAACTTCGGATTTGTTGTAACATCGGGCGCTGTTGTCTCGGCTGGAGGAATGGGTGCAGTAAGTGTAACTGGTATTGGGAGTGCAAATGTTTTAGGCGGGGGCAATATGGGCCTTAGAGTTGATGGGGCAGGCTCGCTTATTACTTCTTCGGGTGGCGCAGTTACTGTAAATGGTACTGGTGGGGGTTCGGGAAATGGAGGTTATAACCATGGCATCCTTGTCGCTGATGGAGGTGCCATTCTTGCTGGGGGTGCGGGCAATGTTTCTGTTTCTGGCCATGCTGGTATTAATGACACAGGTGGAAATAACTATGGAATTTTGATTTCCTCTGCCTATGCAAAAATTTCTTCTTCCGGTGGAAATGTATCTGTTACTGGTACGGGTGGGGGATCAGGCGCGGGTGATTATAATTACGGTGTAAAAGTAAGCTCCACCGCCAGCATTACTTCGGCCATTAATGGCAATGTTTCTGTAACAGGCACCGGTGGCGGCAGCAGTTTATCCACTATCGGTTTCAACCTTGGAATTTTTCTTACTGAATCTTCATCCATTAAATCTTCGGGCAGTGGCGCACTTTCCATCACTGGAAATGGCGGATTGAATAGCGGTGGCAATTACAACCACGGTATTCTTATTGGCGTTTCTAATCTTGTACAAGCGGGATCGGGTGGAGTAACTATTACAGGTAATAAAACCACCGGCACCACCAGTTATGGCTTCGGCATGGATCAAACAACTTTAGTTACCACGGCTGCAACTGGCGGACAAATCTCTTTCTCTGCAAATGGAATTTATCTTGGGAATACTGCCAAGATTGAAACCACTGGTATTGCAAGCCTTAACTCTTCTGAAAGCATTAGCGGAACAGGGATAGTTGTTGCAAATAATCTTACACTTGCAGCTTCCACCGGCATTTCTATCAACACTCATATTGCAACTCTTGCCGCTGTTTCAAATAC
>CAXNFS010000216.1:0-5595 GCA_964201235.1 Gemmataceae bacterium
TTGTAAAAAGCATGTTGATCAGAATTGAATGAAGCTTGAATAAGTTCAATTCCATTGATGGGATGAAGTTTTGTTTGCAACAGTTTCACTGAAGCCATGCGTAAAGCATTTGTTTTTTTCAAGTTTTCCAGTTGGGGCAAAAGAACCACCGCTTGAATTTCGCTTAATGGCGCCAGCTTGCTTCCCCGTAAAAGCAACATCTTTGCCTTTTGTGCCAACTCAGGTTTATTGGAAAGTATTGCTCCGCCCCTGCCTGCAGTAATCAATTTCGAACCACCGAAACTAAGAACACCAAAGTCACCCCAAGTGCCTGCATTTTTTCCCTGCACCACAGCCCCAGGGTTTTGGCAGGCATCTTCTATTACACCCACGCCTGCGCTTTTGCACTTCGCCATGATTGCTTTCATGTCTGCATTCCCGCCATGCAAATGTGAAACAATCACTGCTTTACAACCCGCTTCAATTGCGAGATCAATTGCTTGGGGCGAGATTTGCCAGTTTGCTGGATCAAGATCGATAAGAAATGGCTTTGCTCCAAGGGCATGAATCGCGAGAAAGTTGCCTGGGTATTCGTAGGCAGCCATGCCAACTAAATCACCAGGCTTAATACCTAAAGCTTTTAAGGAAGTTTCGACCCCGAGGGTACCACTCGAACAGGTGAGCACATGAGGAGAAAGAAATTGTTCACCGATTAATTTTTCAAGTGCGAGTACATGGCCTGAATCATAGGAAGCCCAAGAGGAATCGTCCCAAGAAGATTGCAGGGCACGAAAAATTGCAGGGTCATGAATGGGCAAAGATGGCCCCAAGGGAAATGCCATATCTCCACCAAGGAAGGCAGGCAAATCAGAAATCATGAGAGCTCCTGCAAGCTTGTTATGGGCTGAAATAAGCTGGTTTTACGCGCATGGATTCAAATGCATTTTTGGGAATCAAAAACACATCAGCAAACTTGCCCGAAGTTGCAAAGTAGGATTTATCCCCATCCATTTTACCAACTAAAAGCTTCTGGCTTTCTTTTTCACCTGTGATTTTAAACTCAACTTGTAGGGCACCCTTAGCAAGATCAAGTTCCTGTTCAGCTTTAACTCCAGCGCTAAAGGAAACAAACTTTTCAGCTTTCAAAGTCGCAAGCGCAGTTGCTAGAACTTCCGCTTTAACAGGATCCAATTTAAATTCAGCAGGAGCCTTTGCTATCCAAGATTTGTCCTTGCGCTCGAGTTCAATTGTAAAAGGTGAGCCCAACAAGGATTGCCAACCTGTTAGCTTGATGGATTCAATTTTTGCAGGATCGAGTTTTGGAAATACGACCAAATCCTGAAGCTCTGCTTCGAGCGCATTGGTGACAAAGCGATCGGTTATAAATACAAAATCGCGCCAAGCTTGTCGGGCGTAAATACCAGTCTTATCTGGTGATTCTTTACCGAAACCATATTCAAAAGTCTTGGCATCTTTATCTTTACCCAAGGTAACAACCGCTTTGATACTTGCGGGGTTCAAACCATACTCACGGGTAAGTTCGCCTTCAGGAGCTTTTTCTGCAACCAGTTTGTTGGCTTTAAGATTATTCAACGCACCGAGGGCATTCATTACAAGCCCGGCATCAGCATTCTTGCCTGCTTGCTCGGGGGGTGAAACAATCTTCCAAGGATCTTCTTTTTTATCACGACTAACTTCGAAAGTTTTACCCGCACGAGAAATCGAAAGCTTGGTCACATTTTCGCCCAGATCCATCGATTCGCTAAACTTTGGAACAAAAGTATCCAAGTAAGCCAATGGGCTTTCTTTTAATTTGTCCAATAAGGTTTCAGGCACTCTGCCATAAGTGGTTTCTTTATCAGCGATACGCTTGAATACCACGAGGCCATTTTCCCGTTTGCCAAAAAGAACCTTAACCTTTGGATCGCCTAGCTTCAACGAAGGTTTTACTTCCTTCTTGATCTCTTTCTTCTCTTCCTTGGCTTTATCGTCTTTTTTAGCTTCGTCTTTCTTCTCTTCTTTTGGCTCTTCTTTTTTGGGAGTCTTATCAATGCCATCGATGTAAATCGAAAGCTCTGCAAGAGGTTTATCCAGTTCCAAATCTGAATCCTTGGCAGGCGTATCAATGAAGGATTTAATCTGCCCCTTTTGGCCAAAGACTGAAATCAAGTTGGTAACCGAAACTTCATTAATCGCATCAGGAACATCCTTGCCTGGCCTGTACAACATCCAAGGCTTGGCGGGGTCCATGCGCTGAAATTCAAGGTTGCCATAGCTGTTTTTCAAAGTAATGGCATCAGGTTTATCTAGGGCGCCAGCTTTTACGAGAGTGCGATCGCGCAATCCTTCGGGGTCTGCAGCAAGCCTTAGCAACGGCTCAACTGAGGCAACGCTTATACGCACGATTTCTTTTTTGCCATCATCCAGCATTGCGTAAAACTTATCTTTGGTCTCGCCCACTTTTTCACCCACTGCAACGATGAGTTTAGGGTTGCTGGTTTTACTACCTTCTTCAATCCGCTCAATTGATAACTGGAGCACCTTATCCTTCGCAACATCAAGCTTGTACTTCGAAAGATCGGGGCTTTCATCGGAAACAAAGTCGTTATTTTTTTCGTCTTTGTATTCCACTTTGAGGTTGGAGATATTCATGAGCAAACCACGAACGCCTCCTGAAACTTTAAGAGGGTCATTGTTTTCGCCACCATCAAAGTCTGCTTCGCCATAACTCACAGGCTCGGCATAACGCCATTTGCTTTCGCCAGTCATTGCAACAGAGACCGATTTTTTTCCTGATTCTTCAAGCTTGAAGGATTTGATGTCGGAAACACTGGGGCTCAAAAGATCTTTCTCTCTGAAAGCAACCTGAGGCTTGAACAGGCTATCGATCAGGGATTTTTTGACAGCAATAGGGCTCTTGGGATTATCAGAAGAGAGCAGATAAACCACTGCACTTGATTCGCCTGGACTAATATTCCCAACCTTAAGGCTGATGGTATGTTCGGAATCTTTTTTCTTGAGGGTGATGATTGCAGAAGGATCATCCAAGCCCCACTGGGCCAAATTGGATGGGCGATCAGCTTCGGTATCGGGTTTAGCTTCGCGAAGTTGGCGCACAATTTCTTGGATTGCAAACTTATCGGTTCTGGTAGATCGTGGAGCGGTCATGTTCCAACGCTTGGTTGCAGGATCGAGTTCGAACACGAGTTTCTCAGCAACAGGTTTCTTTCGATCCACTTCCAATCGATCCACTTCATCCACTTGAATGGTGTTTTTACCAGATCGCATCGAGGGGAAGATAAAGGCAGCAGAATCGACTGCGCCCGGATCCATGAACAAAGCAAAAGCGAGGAGAATAAAAACTCCCGCAAGGAACCCAAACAAAATGTATGTAGTCTTAAAATTCATCGTAAAAACCTCAAATTCAAACTAGCGCCTGCGAACAATCCAGATAGCTCCGCCTAAACCAATCACTGAAAGAAGCATCATTGCAAGCGGAAGAAACTTCAGCCTGGTAACAGCATCCTCAGCAACATTAAACTTGTAATCTTTGCGTTCCTGACCCTTGGGCTTTGCCCCGAGATCTGATCGATCTCTTAACCAGGAAATACTGGTGTTGAAAAGGGAAAGGCTGCTTTCGCCAAACCTACCATTGATGCCTTCATTGCTTGCCCAAGATGCATCCCCAAAAACAACCATCCTAGGTTTGTCTTCGGTCGGAGCCATGCCTTCATGGCCTGGGATTTGAGCCAATGGGTCTGCTGCACCTTTTTCCATCACTGCAACAGCAACGGGTAATTGACCACCTTGAAGTTTTTGTTGAGCCTTCTTTTCATCCTTGCGCAACTCAGCAATGATTTCTTGCGGATTAGCACCCATATCTGTTTCAGCCCAGACAGGAATACGGGGGTCCGTCAGCAAAATTTCTTCTGCACTAATTGGATTCGGTGGTGCATTGGGAACCCGTGCCAAGGGCTTAACCGTTCGAATGCCATCGAACAGGAAAAGAGTTGCAGAACGGCCCTTTAAGAAAGCCTTGGCAATAGGATTGTTGCTTTTATCGGAAGCCATGATGGTCATAATAGAAGGCTTGCGTTCGTTAAGAGGGTTATAGATTTGGTCATCTGCAACATCAACCTGGAATTCGCGCAAAAGCACTTTCAGGTTGGGCATAGGGATGACTTGTTTCTTACCTGCAACTTGTTCCACTTCAACATCCAGGAGCAAAAGCAAACGGCCTTTTTTGCCATCGGTGCCCCGAAGATAATTACGAAGGGCATCGATCGCTTGTGGGGGCGGATCGAACCTAGGTCGTGCCATGACCACCACATCAGCTTCTTGGGGGATTTTTTTAGTGTTTCGATCAAGCGTGATTTTATCAAGCTTGAAGTTCCCCTTTGCAGTTTCATCCCAAAGAGTACCAATGCCCGCAACAGAGCCTGGGTTTTTATCATCGATGCTAAGTTCGCCATTGCCCTGGGTGAAGAAAACTCCCGCTTGGGATTTGCCTTCGGAAAGGAAGGTGATTGTTTTGATGAGTTGGGCTTCGCCAAGGAATTGGAAACTTCCACTATCGGCATTGGGGCTGCGAGGGTCTTGTTGTGGGATAGAGTAAAGATCGGGATACTTGATAAAGTCATAAACAGGTTTTTGGTCGTTACCATAAACCACGAGCAAGCCTAATGAATCGGGGATCTGATATTTTTCCTGAAGCTTAGCTAGTTCTTGGGCATCGAGATCGCGAGAAACCGAAGACCAGGTGATATTTTTGGTATGAGTCTTGAAGGTTTCAAGCAGGGTTTCAGTTTCAACCGTGATAAGGTTATTACTAGGAAGAAGGACATAAACCTTGACGGGCTCCTTAAGATTGGAGAGAAAATTCTGGGTGCTCTCGCTAATGGAATAAAGGCCGGAAGCGGTAAAATCAAAAGTGCGATTGAAGAAGTCTAATTTGCCCATGGGCACATAAGCAAGCACATTAACAACGCCAAGCACGGTGAGAAGAAGCATACCGGTAAGGAAGGCATTGGTGCCATAAAGAAGCCTTCGAAGCCCGACGCTGGATTTTTCAAAGTTTTTGGCGAGCATGACGCTACCAAACATAAGAGCAAGGCCGCCAAAAAGAAGTCCGGCACAAAGAAGAACCGTGTTTGGGTTTTTGCGCCATTGTGCAAGGCCCCCACCAAAGATGTCGCTGTATTCCATCAGTGGAAGAAAGAGGCCAAGGATAGCGGTGGCGAAGCCGATACCGCCGCCGAGGAAAATAAGTCCGATTCGGAGCGCATTTTCTGGAGAGGTTTCATTTTGATTTCGGTTAGCTAAAACAAAGCCAACGCCTGCGCTGAAAACAGCAAGCGAGCCGGACCAAATAATATAAGCCATTGCAGGGCGGCCCAGCCTCCAGGAAATAATCCCACAGGTAAGGGCAAAAATCGCAGCCATTAAGAATGCGCCAAAATTCATCACTATCGGGTTTTTAGATAACCCACTGATCAATCCATTATTCATGTTATTTGACTCGCTCATGTTTACTCTAAAATCCCTTACTTCCATTTGCGCGATTCCAGCACCTTCGTTGTCAAGAAGAGCCAGAACACAGCCGAGGATGCATGAAAC
>CAXNFS010000217.1:0-5557 GCA_964201235.1 Gemmataceae bacterium
AGGGTTTTTCGTGCTGGCAAAAACGATTTGAAAATCGAAGGCCAATGAAACTGCTCGGCTTCCCTGAACAAAACTTCTTCTCGATTAAATTGCCTGACTGCCCATTGCAGCGCGAGATAAGCGTAACTCGCTGTTGCAGCCAGTACCAAAACAAGATAAACCATATGTTTCAAATCATAATTAGAACTATCCATCAATTCTTGAAGCAAAATCGAAATCCCCGTGATAGGGATAAAGCAAGTGGGAAGATCAAGCTTGGTTCCCGGGGCAAGGGTAATCAAAACCAAAGGTAATGTCATCATCACGAGAGGCATCAAATAATACTGACCCTCTCTGCTACTTCGCGCGTATGCGCCGATTGCGAGACAAAGTGCACTAAAAAATGCCCCCAAAGGCAGCAACAAAAGAACCGCCCAAAATAATAGCAACGGATTAAACACCCCGATGTTCATGTATGTCATTGCTAAATGAGTTGCGGTCAGGCCCATCGTAATAATGTTGAGCAATGCAGTAGCAGTACTGAAAGTCCAAATTGCCAGAAATTTTCCAAAGACAATTTCCTGCCTTGAAGCAGCACTGATAAGAAGCGTTTCCATAGTTCCGCGCTCTTTTTCACCCGCACAAAGATCAATCGCAGGATAAAGTGCGCCTACAAGAGCCCACATAACCAACATCAATGGGAGAATTCTTTTGATTGCGCCTGTGATTTCTTTTTGAATGGAATTGCGAGGATGCCCTGCGCCTGTTTTACTCGAATCAGGCTCGACCACTTCAATCACTTGATGAAAATTAGGAGTCAAACCATGAGCAAGAAAACGGGCAGAGCGCAATTTGGCCCCCCATCTGGAAATCAAACCACGCAACTGGCCTTCCATCAATTTAATCGAGTCATCCTTTTCGTTTAAGAAAAGAACAATCGGCACAGTTTCCCCCTGCTCAACTCTTTGCGCAAACTTTTCAGGGAATACCAACACCGCATCCGCACCATCACTAATTAACTTTTGCGCAGCTTGCTCCAACATTTGAGGATCTAGCAAAACTGAAGTTTCTAGGCTTTTCTGATCCCAGTTTGCCAAAAGTGCTAGAGCATCATCTTTAAGATACTCCGGGCCTATTCTTAATTTTTCATTTTCGATCACAAACAAGGGAGGAGCTTGCCCGTTTAGGATAAACGCCATTACTCCAGCAGTGACCACAGGCGAAGAATTAAAAGTAGGAAGTGCAGCAAGCTGAGAGGCAAAAGTAATGAGAAGCTTGGAATTAAATTGCGAAGCAGTATTGTCTAATACAACTGGTGGATTAATGACCGTGATATTTTTAGGGCGCAACTGCTGACCAACTGCAAGATTAACAATCAATTCGCCCGCAAGGGGATAAAGCACAAGGGGCAATATTATGATCATGAATAAAGTTCTGCGGTCGCGCACCTGATCCAACAGGTCGTGACAACAAATGGTCATGATATTTTTGAAATTAGACATTCATCAACAATCAATTAAACGGGCAAAAAGAATCAGGCTAGATCAGATGGGGAAAGAAACTCGCGCGCAACAACTGTCTGATCGGGCCAGGATAATTCAAGCTGCCTTTTGTAATGGTAATCCCCTCCGATATTGTAGGCATGCATCCCCTCCCAGTCTTCTTTTCTTTCTCGATGAGTATGCCCACTGAACAAATAGGCTATGGAACCCTTATATTTCATTAATTCTTCTTCCAAAAGTTGATTGCCTCCCAATGCTTCCCAAAGCAGAGAATCAACTGTAGGAACAGAATCAGGCATGGGGAAACTTATCGCCCTGCATGCGGGATGATGGGTGACGACAATAATCTGATGCCCAAGATTAGAAGCTTGTTGCAAATGTTCTGCTAACTCTGCAACGATTTTTTTGGTAAACGATTTGTCATCATGTTGCCAGCGAATGAAATTAAAATCGTTATGCTGCCCACGCAAAAATCGTTTGCTATTTAACCTATGAACCTCTTCCGGAAATAAAGCGCTCATTGCAGCCTCACTCCAGGAATAATCATACCAATTAATATTACCTACCAAAGAAAGCTTCCACTCTGGAAAATGCAAAGGGGCTTGGTCAAGATAATGAAACCCATATTTCTGCGCCAACTTTGGAAGATGCTGCGTGTATACCTCCCAAGAATTACCCCGCTCATCATCATTTGAAACCCATATATCATGATTGCCAGGCACTAAGACCTTGATGCAATTTAAAGAAGCGAATTTGTCGAGACAAACCTCAAAGTTTTCTGCATGCCCGATATCACCCGCAAGAACAAGAACATCGGGAGTGTTTTCTTTTACAGATTCATACAACGCATTGTTTGCAGCCATCCCCTTGGCAATTCCCCAATGAAGGTCTGCGGTAAACAGCAGTTTAAGTTTTCTGGGTGAAGACATAAATGGGGTGCAACCTCTAGAACTTAGGCTGGTTATAAAACATTTGCAAATGCATCTTCCAAATAGAATCTTAAACCATCAACCGGCTTGACGGGAGTGCCTTTCCATCCAGCGTAGGCATTTTCCCCAAGAAGCATTCGACCCAGGATAAAACGAAGCCAAAGGCCTATTCATCGTGGTGCGTGAGTTTCCAGCAAGTGGATTAACCCCATCCAAGGCGTAAGTTGCAACCAAGGCCCTAGAAAAAGAATCCCAAGAGGGCGCAGGGATACCACTTGAATCTGCAATCTCTAGTTTTTTATCTGCAAGGCTTAACCCTAAAAGATGACGCAAAAAACCATTTCTTGCATGTGAACCAGTTATGATATATCTACCGCCCTTATACTCTGCAGGAACTTTTTCCATCTGGTTTTTTATTAACTCAATCACGAAGTGATGTGCCGAACAAAGCAAATCCTCTGCATCATGATCTGTATGCCCAGTCTGTATTTCTTCAAGAAACAGAGCGCTATCAGTCCGGCTCTTCGATTTACCAAAAGGCATGGATCGCGAAGCTAAGGCACACCATTTATCCAAAAGCGATTGCTGCATTTTTCCCTGCACCGCTCTCTTAGATATAAAATCAACGCCCAGGAGTGCTGTGCTTTCCGTATTAAAAATCAATTCAAAAAGCGAAGCACATGGCCCGGCCTGAAAGGTGAGTGGGGGCAAACCAGGCGCAAAGGCTGAAATTTTTATCACACCACCAAGATGAATCATCAAAACGGGTTCATTATCCTGCGCAAAAATCGATGCCCCAGGATACGAAAATACCGGATCAAAACTTGAAGACCTACCCGCATCGCCATCCGAATTAATACAAACCACACTCAACCCAGTCGTCTGAGAAATATCCGGCCCCGGGCCCCATCCCCGAAATGCCAAAAACCTTCGTGAACCTTCCATCGCACCCAATGAAGAATCACAACCTACTGCAAATATTGAATCTTCTTTTAAATTCGCTTCTTTGATTGTCGACAAAGCAAGCGTGGAAAACTGATCCGCAATAATCTTGCAGGCGTTGTCAAAATATCTCGACTCCCGTGAAGGCTTATCGCCAGCCTTGGCAAGCCAACGACAAACCTCAAGTGGAAAAGCTTGATACATACCCATGCGAAAAACAGGGCGAATCAAACCAATCTGATCTGGGATATCAATTAAAACCGAATGCACGCCGTGCTCTCCAGCCCCAGCGTGCAATCCAAGTATAGTTCGAATCATGAATCACCTTTAAGAATAGATCAGGCTGCAAGTTCTACTTCTCGCTCGACATACCCGCCTGCACAAGCCTGCACGAAACATTCAAAAAGCTGTGTATCAAGCGCAGTCGCATTATCTGATTGAGGATGCCATTGAACCCCAATACAGAACCACGATGGATCCATGTATTCAATCGCTTCGATAACTCCATCGGGAGCAACCGCACAAACCCGCAAACCATCCCCAAGCTTCTTTACCGCCTGATGGTGATTGCTGTTTACTCGCATTTCTTCACCGCCATAAATTTCCATCAGGTAGGTGTCAGCCTTAATCAAGGCAAGATGACGATGAAAATCATCCGAGGTATCAAAATGAGGCAATGCTTTGGGCAACTCTTCAGGAAGGTGCAAAAATAAATTGCCACCGAGTGCCACATTGATTTGCTGCATGCCCAAACCAATGCCCAAAAGGGGTTTCTTCATTTCAATCAATTTGCGAACCAAAAGCCTGTCTGAATCTTCGCGCCTCTCAGGAATCATTCGAACAGATGGATGCATCGGTTGATTATTCCTGCGGGGATCCATATCCGCTCCGCCTGTCATCACCATGCCGTCCACCATGGAAAGGAATGCATCCAAATCGGCATCTTTAGTAAATGCAGGCATAACGATAGGAAGCGCACCAGCTTCAAGAATTCGGTCGCAATAACCACTGGCTAAACGAAGCTGCCCCTGCTTATTTTTGTGAGGGTAATGAAGATCCATATTAATACCAACGATAGGCCGATTAGATTGAGACATTACAATATCCTTCCTTGGAATAAACCAAAACTGTCCTTAAAAAGTTCCCTACAAGAAACTTGGTTCTTGATTGGACTAGAGGGGGGTATATAGCGAGATGAAGAATTAAATCTCAAGACCGATTTGTATAAAATTAGGCGTAATAACCCCTAAGTTAACAGAAATATTATTCCTGTATCTCAGCGGTCTTGCCTTAACTGCCTCATTTAAGGTTATTTTTAATTTTGAAGGAAATGAACCAATTTAGCCAACTACCGACCTTCCCCGTCTTTGATCAATTGCCTGAAGCGAGGATCATGGCGTATGGATTCGAGATCGGTATCTTCTTTCATGTAGCGAAAATCTGAATAACCAAGCTCGACAGCAAGGCGCAGGGTTTTAAGCGACATTTCAATTCTTTTCAAAAGCGAGTAACTACAGGCAAGATTATAATGCGCCAAGGCATCTGCAGGACGAAGCCTGACCAATCTTTTATCAATAGCCAAGCCCTCTGCAAATTTACCTTTCAAGGTAAGCAGGTTGCCCAACACCCTAAGCACATCCACATAATCGGGGTTCACTTTTAAAATTGATTGATAAAATTCGAGTTCGAAGTCTGCCTGATTTTGCACAAGCAAAGCAGCTTTCTGCGATTTTCCTGGATCAGGAAGGTTCGATTCCTCGCTGGGATTATTTTCAGATTGATCCATATTAGGCTCCCATCAAGCAATAAACTAAATTCATCAAGGACTCACAATTTCTTAATCAAATTGATTATAACGCATAGATCCCATTCTGCAAAGACTTCCACAATTAAAAAAGCAGGGGAACATTATTAATGCTCTCCCTGCTTAAATTGGCTCAACAATTAAATTGGCTTAACAAGACAACATTAATTATTAATCGTCGTCTTCGTCGTCATCTTCATCATCATCATCGTCATCATCATCGTCGTCGTCATCATCGTCTTCATCATCAAAATCATCATCAAAATCTTCATCAAGTTCTTCATCATCAAAATCTTCGTCAAGATCTTCATCATCAAAATCTTCGTCGTCGATTTCGTCGTCGTCATCTTCTTCATCGTCGTCATCATCGTCATCGTCATCATCATCGTCGTCTTCAAAAT
>CAXNFS010000218.1:0-5532 GCA_964201235.1 Gemmataceae bacterium
TTATACCGATGGCAGTGTAGGTGATTGGTAATAGTCATGAAAAAAAAATTAGCAGGAGTGTTGCCGATTGTTCATGTTCCATTTGAAGATGACGGAACAATCGATGAGAAAACCTTAAAAAAAGAAATCGATTGGATCTTTTCAGTAAAAGCCCAAGGATTAGGCACCGGGATGGTTTCGGAGATATTACGACTAACATTCGAAGAAAGAATCGCCCTAACCAATCATATTGTTCAGTTTACTGAAGGAAGAGGTGCAACCTTTGCAGGTGTTGGTGCAGAAAGCACAAAACAAGCATTAGTGTATGCTAAGGCTGCTGAAAAAGCAGGCTGCGATGGTATCATGGCCATTCCTCCAGTCACAACAAGCCTTCCGGAAGAGGCTGTTTTAAAACATTTTCGAACACTTGCAGAAGAGGTAAATCTACCTTTGATTGTTCAAGATGCTTCTGGTTATGTCGGCCAGGCGATTCCCCTACGCATTTATATTCAGTTACTTGAACTTTATGGCAACGAGAAGATTTTGTTTAAACCAGAAGCATCGCCTATCGGCCCAAATCTTTCCGCTTTAAGAGATGCATCATCAGGAAAAGCAAAAATCTTTGAAGGCTCTGGAGGAATCTTGTTGGTAGATAGTTTTAGGAGAGGGATCACGGGCACCATGCCTGGTGTTGATCTTCTTGACGGAATTGTTTCGTTGTGGAATGCGTTGGTTAATGGAGATGAAAAAACGACCTATCGTGTTTATTTTCCTATTTGCGCAATAGTCGCCCTGCAGTTGCAGGCGGGTTTGGATGGATTTCTGGCAATCGAAAAATTCATTCTTAAGCACAGGGGGATATTTAAAAACGAAGTGCGTAGGTCGCCTTACTCCTGGGATCTTGACCTTGAAACTTCTTCCGAAATATTAAGGTTGCTTCAGATTCTTGATAAAGCGATATCCCCGGAGCAATCGTGATGCGTTACTGGGTGTTAAGCATGCTTTGCATGGCTGCCCTAATTGCGTATGTCCAGCGCTCTGCGATAAGTGTTCCCGCAAAAATTATCCAGCAAGAATTAGATATGGATGCTGCATCCATGGGTTTGGTGATGGCTGTTTGGTATTGGGGATATGCCCTTTTTCAGATTCCATCAGGCTGGCTTGCAGATTATCTCGGAAGTCGAAAAGCTTTGGTTTTCTATGCAATTACTTGGTCGATTTTCACAGCAATTGCTGGGCTGGCGACTAGCTATGGACAACTTTTGATTTTCTGGGGACTCATGGGGATCGCACAAGCGGGGATATTTCCTGCATCTGCCAAGGCCATTGGTGCCTGGTTTTCAGATCGAGGAAAGGCTTTCGCCTCGGGGCTTCTTGCTTCAAGCATGGCTGTTGGTGGCGCTCTGGCCCCTGCCCTTACCGCCCAGTTTCTTACTACCACAACTTGGCAGCAAACCTTTTTTATATACGGAATACCTGGCATATTATGGGCCACATTATTTTTTTACTTTACTTCAGATGCAAAGGAAACCTCTCCATCTATAGGCTCAGATAATTCAAATAAAATTGATTGGATGGTATTGATAACCAGCACATCAATGTGGCTGTTATGTGCGCAACAATTTTTAAGAGCCGCTGCGATGGTTTTTTTCAGCACATGGTTTCCACGATTCTTGGAAGAAACAAGAGGCTTAACTAACCTTGAAGCTGGTCGTATGACTTCTTGGCCTGGTATTGGAATGATGGCGGGGGGACTTTTAGGTGGTATTTCAAGTGAATGGATTTACAAAGCAACTGGGAATAAACGATTAAGCAGGCAGGGGATTGCGGTTACAGGTATGATTATTTGTTCTATGCTTTTTGTAACCGCAAATTATATCACTGATACGAATACATCGGTTTTTCTAATGGCACTTGGGGCTTTTTGGGCTGCTTTTGGTGGAGTCAGTGGCTACTCAGTAGCTATCGATTTTGGTGGCCGTAACATTGCTACTGTTTTTAGCACCATGAATATGTGTGGCAATATCGGGGCAGGATTATTCCCATTGGTGGTTGGTAGAATAATTGAGAAAAATCACAATTGGGATTTCGCACTCTTTTTGTTTGCTGGTATTTTTGCACTTGATGCCTTGATTTGGTCATTTTTAAATCCCAAAGGCCCTTTGTTTGGCAAGGAAGTTTCATGATTAACAAAGTCGATTCAAGCCAAAGCATTGGTAAAGTTGGTGTTGCCCAATTAGACATCACTCCACCAATCGGAATTTATCATCGAATGTGGGGGGCTGCAAAACATGATCAGGCCACAGGTGTGCATCGCCCTTTAATGCTTACAGTGCTTTGGATGGCGCATTCAGATGAGCCTTCTGAAAAATTCGTTTTGATCACCATGGATCATTGCATTCTTGATGGTGCTGAAATTAAAGCCATTCGTAAATTGGTTTCAACCTCATGTGATATTGAAGAAAAAAATATTGTAGTAAGCTTGTCACATACTCACGGCTCTGGCTGGATGTCAAGAAGTCGTTCCAACCTTCCTGGTGGCGACCTCATTGGTCCTTATCTTGATGGCTTAATACAAAAATGCGCCTCTATTGCGATTAGTGCAATGAAAAACAGTCAGCCCGCTTTTATTACTTTTGGTTCTACCCGTTGTAACTTGGCAGCCCATCGCGATTATTATGACGAAACATCAAAGCATTTCGTTTGTGGTTTTAATCCCGAAGGGCTGGCTGACGATACTGTGCTAGTGGCAAGAATTGAAAATGCTGATGGGAAATGCTTGGCAACTCTGGTGAATTATGCGTGCCACCCAACTACTCTTGCTTGGGAAAACACCAAAATAAGCCCTGATTATATTGGTTCAATGCGGGAAATAATTGAAAAAGAAACACTTGCGCCCTGCCTTTTCTTACAAGGGGCTTCAGGAGATCTTGGTCCTAAAGATGGATTTGTTGGAGATCATAAAGTTGCTGATCGCAATGGCAGACAACTTGGCTATGCTGTTTTATCTGGGTTGGAAAGCCTACCAGCTACTTCTACTCGTTTTACCTATGCAGGCCCAGTTGTTTCAGGGGCAACATTAGGAACATGGAATCATCAGCCATTACAAAAAGAAGAACTAGATTCTAAAAAAAGGTGGGGGTTTAAAGAAATTACCATTCAGCTTCCTTATCGGTCGGATCTTCCAACATTAGAAGAAACTAAGGTTCAGCTACTTCACTGGCAGAACGAAGAAACAAATGCATTAAGTTCAGGTGATCAAACGAGTGCCAGAGATTACAGGGCACTTGTAGAACAAATGACTAGGCAAATTACTAGGCTTTCTTCATTACCTGGAACTAAAACTTATGAATACGCTTTTCAATTGTTGATATGGGGAGATTCGCTTTGGGTATTCCTTCCCGGGGAACTTTATCAGATGTTTCAAATTAATTTAAGAAAGCGATTTCCTGGCCATGCTGTGGTTATTGCCACCCTTTCCAATGAATGGCAGCCTGGTTATTTGCCGGAAGCCTCTACTTATGGCTATGGGATTTATCAGGAAAAAATTGCAACTGTAACTCCCGGGTGTCTTGAAGTATTGCTTGAAACCGTAACTCGTGAATTTAAGCACATGATAAGTGGTTTCAAATAATTGTTAAAAACTGCTATAATTTAGCCTATTAACCTTAAATTCATATTGTTTTCTCATTCGATTTTAATTAAAATTAGATGTGTTTGTGTGTTATCGCTCATTTTTAAAAATATAGGGTTTCATGAATAAGAATAATAAAACAGCTTTTACCCTGATTGAGCTTCTGGTTGTAATTGCCATTATTGCAATTTTAATTGGTTTGCTTTTGCCCGCTGTTCAAAAGGTACGAGAAGCTGCAGCTAGGTTAAAATGCACCAGTAATTTAAAACAAATTGGCTTGGCACTGCATAACCATCATGATGCCAAGGGTGCTTTACCAGTAGGTGGTACTTATTTTGGCGGCTGTTGTGCACCTCCTACTTACACGAATTGGGCTATTGAGATTCTGGCTTTTATTGAAATGGAAAGCCTTTATAAACAGTATCAGCAACTACAAGTGAATACAGCGGCTGTTAATAATGCTGTAGGAATGCAGAGAGTAAAATCCTATGAATGCCCTTCCGATACCCTTGCCGGGATTCTTCGGTCTCCTGCCTCTGGGCCTGGTGCGGCTCCTCAACAATGGATGCACGGTAGTTATAGGGCAGTAAGTGGTAAAGCCAATATGACTTCGGGCTGGGGCGCTTGGGATGGGTTTGAACCATCATTATGGCCAGGCGGTGTTATGGATCGTACCTACCGATCTTTTCTTCACGCCACGGGGCTGTCTTATAACGGTGTAACTGCGCCTAATACAGTGGTCAGTGGCCAAAATATTTCCACGATGGGTGGAGCTGAAAAGTTTGGCAATGCTACCGATGGTCTTTCAAATACTCTTATGGTTGGAGAATACACCACAAAGACAACTACTGATCGCAGTACTTTTTGGGCTTATACTTATGCATCTTATAATCAATCCTCGGTGGGTGCAGAAAGTCGTTTGTTTGGAATGGATTACGATAAATGCGTTGCAACTCCTGGGCTATATGTAGATCAAATGTGTAAAAGAGCATTTAATAGCGAACATTCCGGGGGTGGTAATTTTGCAATAGGCGATGGTTCTGTTCGTTTTATCACCACTTCAGTTGCTATAAATCTTTTGCAAAACATGGCAACCATGGCAGGTGGCGAAGCTGATACCGTGCCTTAAATCTTTCCTTTAGCTTGGATTAATAATGAAATATTACGCCTGTATAGTTGCATTAATTGTAATTCAGATGAACAGCGGTTGCTCCGATGCTCCAAAATTTGCTCCTGTTTCAGGGGTTGTAACTCTGGACGGCAAGCCTTACGCATTGGGTGTTGTTTCGTTTCAGCCACTGGGCACTAAGGATAACCCTAATCCTGGCCGTGGTTCCAGTGCGTTTACTGATGCAAATGGCAAATTTTCGCTTAAATCTGATGAAACAATGGATGGGGCCATCGTAGGAAAACATCTTGTTCGTATCATGAGCCGATCTGAAGGCGCAACTTCGATTAAGCCAGGCACCAGTTCCCCTGATGGTGCTCCTGCATCCCGAAAAATTGCTGACCCCATTCCGCCCGAATGGAATGGAGAAAGTAAAGTTGAGTTTGAGGTTCCTGCTGGGGGTTCCGACAAGGCTAATTTCGATATTAAAACAGTCAAATAATCGAATCCTAAACAATCGTATAGTTTCAAGCATCTTTATTAATAGCATGTTTTCTTTTTAAAACAGTTTCGCTAAGAATTCCTTCTGGCTTTTTGATCAAGCTTTGGTACCTTTCAATTATTCCCACCATTTGGGGAAGATGTCCCCGGTTTAAATTTTCGTGCCAACCTTGTTTGATTTTCCTCCTAGTTCGATAGACACTTTGCTTTTTTGTAGGAGATAAAGCCATTAACTTTAATCGTCGCGATCTTATTGCAACTATGGGCGCAGCAGCAGCAGGCCATGCCTTGATTGCTGATTCTGTTTCCC
>CAXNFS010000219.1:0-5499 GCA_964201235.1 Gemmataceae bacterium
CTAGGCAAAATATTCTCCCTCTTTTCTGCTTTGTTGGTCTTTATTGGTGTCTATAAAAGCATCAATCTTCTATCTTTGATGGGCTATTTTTTATTACTAGCGCTTTTTTTTAATGCGGTGTTTGCCTCTAGGCGCCTGAAGTATGTCACCGTCAAGCGCTATTTTCCGGATCAACTTTATGCCGGGGTCCCGGGTATTTATCAGATCGAAGTCAACAATGTTAAAAACAAGATAATACCACCTTGGTATCTAATCGATGCTTCGAGCGATCGGGGAAAGGGTTGGGCCATTCCTTCTCTTGGGGCGTATGCAAGGTATTATCTGCAGTCCCGAATTCTTCCCTTGCAAAGGGGTAATCTAAAGCTTGCCAAGTTGGAGTTAAGAGGTAGTTACCCGTTTGGTTTGGTGCAAAAGCGCATCTGGGCAGAGCAAAATGATGAAGTTCTGGTTCTACCCAAACTCGGCTTATCCAGGCCGAGTTCCTTGGAAAATTTCATCGCTAAGCTTTCTGCCCTTGATGATACGGGCAATATTGCACGATTTCATCCACTTGCGCAGGAAGAATTTCACGGCTTAAGGGTTTATAGGCAGGGAGATAGTCCGCGTGCGATTCATTGGCGCACTTCTGCTAGGCGCGGCGAACTTATGGTTCGCGAATTGGAAGATTTTCCGGGTGATGATTTACTTCTTGTACTTGATCTTGGCATAGGCAACAACAACGAGCTTGAATCCTTCATTAGTTTTGCTGCAACAGTGGTGCATGATTATTGCAGAGTTCGTGGAAACAGAATGGTGGTGTTGGTGCTGGCTGAGCAAGTTGCTCTTTTTGATGAGCGGGCAGAGTATGCCTTTGGTGTAAAAATCTTGCAGCATCTCGCACCCGCTAACGCTTGCACCAGCGTGGTGGAATACCGCAATGCTTGTACCAAGGCCGCAACCGAGATAGAAAAATTAATCCTGCCTCCAGCAACTTTGGTTCTGAGGCGAACTAATAGTTTAGATCCATTTGAGCCATTGAAAGATAGGCAGGCGCCATTTCTTGATGCTAAGACTGCCCGTGAAAAAGGTTTCTACGAGCCTCCTTCCCTTTTGGGGGAAGCCTGATAATGGATATTAATACTCTAGACGAAAAATCTTATTCAGAGTTAGACCCGCAATTACATTTTCTGGGCCATCTTGCCTTGGCCCTTTCCACAACTTGCTTGTTGGAATCCGAAATGGCTTTTGTGCCTAGCTTGATGATGTTTTTACCTCTATTTTATGCCTTCCTTTGGATTTCGTATGTAAGTAAGGGGCGTAGAATTTTAGCGACTTCGGTCTCTAATTTCTTGGGCGTTCTTATTTCTGTTCTGGGCTGTTTTTGGGTTTTTTCCAAGATCTATAAAGATGCTGGCTCTCCGCAATCGTTGCCTATGCCTACTGCTCTAGTTCCATTCGTTGGCCCCATTCTTGCTTTTTTAGTTATGCTTAGGCTTTTCGGGCCCAAGGGCAGAAGAGATTTTTGGATTCTTCAGGGTATGGGTATGTTGCAAGTCAGCCTCGCTTGTGTTCTAACTACGGGCACTATTTTTGCGTTCCTTTTTTCCTCTTACCTTTTCTCACTGGTATGGATATTAAAGCGCTACCAAGCTACTCGGGGCGAGGTTGAACTTTCCACCAACCCATTGGAATCTAGGCCTTCGCTTCGAAGCATGGGTTTGTTTCCAAGCATTGGTTGGACTTTGGTGCTTGGTGTTTTTAGTGTTGGGATTTTTCTCGTCACTCCTAGAACCGATTCATCCTCTTGGAACCCTTTGCTTAGGTTTGGCCAAATCCGTAGTACACCGGGCGCAGGGATTACTGGTTTTGCAGAGCAAATGAATTTAAATAAAACGGGCGAAATTGAACTTAATGAAGATATTGCAATGACGGTTTCGGTTACGGATATAGATGATAAACCCTATTCCGGATTGGCCATTGATCAGCGCTGGCGCGGCGCAGTGCTTGAGCATTATGAAAATGGTGTTTGGAATCGAAGGGTCTTGCGAAAACCCCCTCCAAAAGTAGCTCAGAAAAAGCTACCTTACTTTGGCCCCGATCAGCTGATCTTCCATTATGAACTAACCCCAAGAAAAGTCGGTGGATTGTTTCTTGCTGACCCTATTCGTTTTAATTACAGTGATCCTGATACAAGGCTACCCGTGCTTATTGATCCTCCCTATCAAGATATGTCTTTTTTTTACGAGCAAGGCAGTACCGTTCAATATTCGATGGCTGTTTCTAAAATCAGGCAACCCATGGGGTACCACCAGGTCGTCCCTTCCAAAAACCAAGGCGAACGAACTGTTGCTACTCTCGATAACGAATTTCTCGGAGACCTTATCACCCCTAGGATTGGTTCACTTGAAGAGTGGACTCTTGGTGTTCTCGAATCCATCAAAGAAAACCCGCGCTATGGTTTGCAAAAGGTCACTTTCCCCAAGGGATCTGTTCGAGACCAGGGTAGGCCTTCGATTGAAAGCACTTATCGCGAAGTAGTTGCAAGAGCCCTATCCAGCTACCTTTCTCAAAGTGGTGATTTTACTTATACCCTTGAGATTAAACGGGTTAATCCCAATGTTGATCCCGTCGTCGATTTCCTTTTAAATGTTAAAAAAGGGCATTGCGAACGCTATGCGTCCGGCTTGGTTTTGATGCTTCGTTCCCTTGGAATTCCTTCACGGATTATTAAAGGGTTTCGTGGTTGTAATTATTCCGACAATGGTTCTTATGTTATTCGTAATAATCAGGCTCATAGCTGGGTCGAAGTTCTTGTTCCGCAACTTTCCGCTGATGGTACTTTTATGCAAGATCTCACTTCTGGTAGGCCTATTTTTGACTGGCTCACGCTCGACCCCACCCCTGATACCGAACTCCTTGAAAACCAGAAATTCTCCCTCTTGCGGATGATTGTTGAATGGATCGACCGAGCTAAGGCTTTCTGGCGCGATATGATCGTTGATTACAATTCCGACCAACAAGCCGAGTTCTGGTACAGGCTTTTTCCTGAAATGAGCAACACCAATCTGCAAAAGTTGATTGCATCCCTTCCTAAAATTTTTCTCGGGATCGGGTTTACTCTTCTTGCTGGAGTGGGATTGGTTTTGGGGCTTCCCAAGCTTATTGCTGGAATCGGATCGTTAAGATATGTGGGCCAAAACCCTGTTAAAATTAACTATGATAAGCTGAAAGTTTTCGCATTAATGCATCTGCGTATGTCTCCTGCCCCCGGCGAGACCCCTCTCGAGTTTGCAGCTAAGCTGAAAATGGAATTGCTCCATTTGCAATTGGAACCTCGGTTAGTGATGATTCCCGAAAAAATTGCCCGCACGCTTTATGCAGTCCGATTCGGACAAGCCGACTTTTCCAAGAATGCTTCCTATCTTTTGACTGCAGATCTTCAAGAACTCCAGTCGCAATTCCTTGCTAAAAAAAGAAGCTATTCTTCTGGTAACCGAACCTTGGTTACTGCAGAATAACTTGTTTCCTTCTTTATCATTTGCTTCTCTGGTGCGAACTCCTTGATCTATCAATCAAGATCGATTAATTTTAAAGAAGTTGGCCACTTGATAACCGGCTTTTTGTTGACTGGAAGGTGATGCCTTATGATTCATGTTAAAAATCTCACCAAGTACTACGGTGATTTCCTCGCAGTGGGAGGTGTTTCTTTCGATGTTCTGAAAGGTCAGGTTGTCGGATTCCTTGGCCCCAATGGCGCAGGCAAATCCACCACCATGCGTATCCTTGCCGGCTTTCTTACCGCTACCTCGGGCCAGGTTACCATCGATGGTATTGATGTTTTTTGGGATCCCGTTGCAGTCCGAAAGCGCATTGGCTATATGCCCGAAAGCTGCCCCCTCTATCCAGAAATGCGCGTTGTTGAATACCTTACCTTCAGGGCGGGTATCAAGGGTATTCATGGTAGCCAAAGAGCAAAACGCGTTGATGAATGTCTGAACCGTTGTTGGCTTGGTGAAGTTCGGAGCCAGATAATCGGCACTCTTTCCAAAGGGTATAGGCAGCGTGTAGGGTTGGCTGATTCTTTACTTGCAGACCCCGCGGTGCTAATTCTAGATGAACCCACTGCAGGGCTGGACCCAACTCAGATTCGCGAAACCCGTAAACTTATTCGTGAACTTGGTTCTAGACATACCATCCTGCTTTCCACCCATATCCTTTCCGAAGTGGAGATGACTTGCGATCAGGCCATCATCATCAACCGTGGTAAAGTTGCCCTGGCAGGCCCTCTCGAAGACTTGCGCTCCAAGAATCAAACCTTGGAAGAAATGTTCATTAAACTTGTTGATAGGGAAGAATCCGCCTTGGCAGGTGGATGATTATCCCTCTTGGAGATTTTATTATGCAGGAAATTACTGTAATCGAATCAACACAGCCCACTGTACTTGCAACAATAATTGCGATTGCGCTTGGTGCTGTTATCTTTTTCATTGCAAGCTACCTTGTTCGTGGGCTCTATAGTGCCAGAACTCTTTTACGCAGAGAATTCAGCGCTTACTTTCTTTCCCCCATCGCCTATGTTTTGTTCGTTGTTTTCCTTGCAGTCACTGGCTACCTTTTTCATCGAACTTTCGATCTTTTAACAACCGCTGGCCCCAAGGGAACAGAATTTCCCATGCAAGCCATGTTTGCTGATGAACGATTCTGGCTAGTGTTTCTCTTTATTCCACCAATCCTTACCATGAGGCTTTTTGCTGAAGAACGCAGTGCTGGTACCTTGGAAATGCTGATGACCGCTCCACTTCTCGATTGGCAGGTAGTACTTTGCAAATATCTTGGATGCTTGGCTTTTTATATTGTCCTTTGGCTTCCTACACTCTGTTATCTTCCCGCTCTTCTAGGTTGGCATGCGTTTGAATTGCATGCTCCTTCAGGCTTTGCTTCCTTTGTTTTTATTTTCGGATTGATTGTTTTTCTCGCAGGGATTGTTCTTCAGTTTCCCATTAATCTTGAACCATTCTGGAGGCTTTCAGGCTTGCTCATGATTGTTGCAGGTTTGGTGATTGGCATTCTTGGTGGTATGAATCATTTTCAATCGGACGCGCCACACCTTATCGATTTTCAATCAGAAATTGATCCCTTCCCTGTGCTCTCCACCTATCTCGGAATGTTCTTGGCGGGAGCGATGTTTCTTGCCATCGGCATTCTGGTCAGTAGCCTAGTAAAAGACCAAATGGTTTCCGCTCTCATTGCGATGGGCTTAAGCTTGCTATTTTTAGTGGCTGGGTTTTGGCGCCCAGAACAAGATGGCGGGTTGTTTTATCGCACCCTTTATTTCTTTAGTGTGCCTTTGCATTTCGAACGATCTTTCACCCGCGGTATTTTTGATACCAGACCCATTATCCTCTATGTCAGCACTGCGTTTTTCTGTCTGTTCCTTACTGTTCGAAGCCTTGAAAGCAGGCGCTGGCGCTAGGAAAATATTACCATGAAAACACAAATAGAAAAAAAAACCGGATTGTT